>JAGVYS010000019.1 GCA_018303125.1 Candidatus Woesearchaeota archaeon
TATGATAGAAAAGAAGTATGCAAGCAAGTAACACCAACTGAAGCAGAGTGCGTCAAGGAAGCTTAACTTGCCTTAATATGGGAACTATCCTATCTCAATGCCCACAGGGCAATGGTCAGAACCAAGAACTTTGTCAAGGATAAAGGCACTCTTTAGCCTACTTTTCAATGATTGTGAGACGATGAAATAATCAATGCGCCAGCCGATATTCTTGTTCCTTGCATCGAACATGTAGCTCCACCATGAGTACCTTACCTCTTTTGGATAGAAATACCTGAAAGTGTCAATAAAACCATTATTTATTATATTGTCCATGCCCTTGCATTCTTTCTCTGTGAACCCGGCTGTCTTGTTCCAGTTGCTTTTCGGGTTTTTCAGGTCAATCTCCTTATGGGCCACATTAAGGTCACCGCATGCTATGACTGGCTTTTTCTTCTCCAGTTTTTTCAGATAGCTTAGGAAATCCTTGTCCCATTCCTGCCTGTAATCCAGCCTTTCATGTTCAGCAATTCCTATGCCTATGCTTGATGATATAGGATTTTGCTTCGACAGTATAGCAGTTCCAGAATACCCTTTCCTTTCTGCATTGTTCCATGTCCCGATTGGCAATTCCGGCATTTCAAGCTGGAATTTATCGCTTAGCTTTGTTTCCTGCAGGCAGAGTATGTCAGGATTTATAGATTTCACAGATTCCTTGAAGCCGTTTTTTATACATGCCCTTATTCCGTTGACGTTCCAGGATACGATTTTCATTTTTGTATTGCAGGCAAGCTCCTTTATATGCATTTTGTTAGAAGGTATCAGTCAATGAGAATGCTATTGTTACTTGATGAATGTCCTGTAATGGCATTGGGGAGGGTATTTCTCAATTATTTACAATATTGACAAATATTTTTAATATACTTTTATGTATATTGGAATACCAATTAATGGGTAAAAATGGCAACCTTTATATAAAAAACAAGGAAGAGGAGTATAATGGCAAACAAGAAAAAATCTCTGCTTGTCAATTCTGCGATATCTAATCAGGGAAAGATGAATATCCAGCATTTCCTATTGCTGGTAGGCTTGATTGCAATCTTGCTTTTTCTAGTATCCTGCGCAATGTAGGGCATTAAACTTGAGTAAATAAGTGGTTAATCCTTCTATAATTAGATATTATGCAGAAAAGGGGTATAGACTACTTCAACAGGGAAAGAACTTTCATCAGGGTCATTGTTTCTTTGTATGGATAATCTATTCCTTTTTCCGCCTAAGGCAGTTACAGCATCTCGCAAAATGTCAGCATGGCCTTCAGGATAACCATGATGCCCATATGTTACAGCATTTGATTGAAGACAACTAGCAAGGTTAGAATTTCCTATTTTTACAGTTACCTTCACAGATGGCTCACCATTTTGAGCTATTTCTATTGCCAAATCTCCAAGGTCATTGCCTGAATAAAATCTGCAAACTTCTGCAGGTGCAGGAGTATTGGTATCGATAAAAGCCTTAACAGAATTTACCGGTGTTTTCATGGCTAACAATACCTGTCCTATGAAATATTTTATTATACAAACATATTCGGATATTCGGTCATCAATTGATGGGAGAAAATAATATTTTATATAATTTATTAAACTCTATGTACAGATATCTGCAAGCTTTCCTGATGCAATAGCCTTCTTTATCTCCATGGCAATCCTTTCACCATAGCTTACCTGTCTTCCATATAGATAGCCTGAATAGGGTGTAAACATTGTTCCAGGTGAGCCAGGAATCCTCATTGATACATCAAAAATAATTGGCTCTTCCTTTCCTTTCTCAGCTGCAATAGCTCCCTGCAACGCAAAAGGCCCGATTATGCCCGGTGGATGCTCTTTTGCGCATGCCTTGACAAACTTTTCTCCCAGCTCAAAGATTTTTTCCAGGATGCTTTCCTTCACTGTTACAGCAATATGGCCTGTCTCTATCAGCTTTGGCTTTATGTGTTTCAAGGCTTCAAGCTGCTGGTCTGCAGGGAGCCTTAAAATGCCATCAAGATTTGTCTGCCTTCTTGTATCCGTGCCCATTAATTCCAGTCCATTGTCAAGTGCAGAGTAGAAATAATTGAAATTAACCTGCGCGCCAACTATAAATTCCTCAATAACTGCCTTGCTCAAGGCTTCTTTCGATATTTCCTTGCTTCTTAGCAGTTCTTCGGCCTTCTTGGAATAGCTATCACAGTCTGCTGCAAAGAAAAATGCCCTCTCATAGCCTCTTTCTTTTTCGTTGACCTTGACTATTACAAGCCTGTCAATATCTTTCGGGCTTTTGTATATATTTGGTATCCTTATACCGGCTTTTCCAAGCAGATAATACTGGTTTTTTGGAGTATCTCTTTCTTCCAACCTAAGCAGATTCCTTGAGCCAAAGAATGGGACAAGAAACTTGTTTTCTATCTCCTTGTAATCGCAATAGACCCAGAAATACCTGTTCTGGATAAAAATTGTGTTCATTGAGCGCAGCTTTTCCTGGATTTTGCATATATCGCCAAATTTATCAAGAACAATCACATCATCAACAACGCCTTTTCCCTGCTTGCTATTGTAATATTCGGTGTATGTTTTTTCCCTGCCTTTCTGGCATACTGCAAGGGTTTTGAAGCCAAGCTTTTTTGCACCCATGCACACATCAAGGGCGGAATGCCCGCCAAGCACACCTATTGTTATATTTGCCGGGTTATACCCTTCAATAATTTTCCTTATGCTTTTTTGCAATGTCATTTCCATCCGAAAATCCCTAGGAACCAGTCTACAAACTTCTGGAAAATGCCTTTTTCCTCAACTATTATAACATTTGAGCCAGCATTATTTGCCAGTGCTTCCTGATTTTCTGGATTGCTATTGATTTCTCCTTTTTTTTCCTGAATAACTGGCTCAGCCTCCTTCACTGCTTTCTCTGCCGATTCTTTAACCTTGACATCCTGTACAACAAGTGCAATATCGTCTTGGACAGTTACAATTTTTTCATTCCCTGAGAGCTTGCCAAGATTGCTTGCCAAATAATCTGCTGCTACTTTAGTGCCTTTTGCGCTATTACCTGCCACAATAATGTATGAGCGGCTTTCCTTGCTGAGAAGCTTTATTGATGCCTTGCCTAACGGATAATCCTTATCGCATGGCTCAGGATTGCCAAGCAGCTCAGATGAAAGTGAATTAACGCATGGGTTGCCTATCAAAACAAGGTTGCTGGCTAGAGTTACTTCACTGTCAAGCTTGTTAATGCCAATTTGCGGAGAGCCTATATATTCCCCAAGAGCAAGGCCAATCCTTGTCTGGCTTAAAACATCAAGGGACGTACCATCTTTGCCAACAACCAGGTAGGCATTGAAGGATTTCCCTTTCATGAAACTCTCTGGGAAATCATCAAGAGCTGCATACGAAATCGCAGGCACAAGCAAAAGTGCCAGCATTATGTTCAATATTTTCATTTTCTCACCCGAGTATTTTTTTAAGCATGTTTTCCTTTATTGCCATCTTTATCTCCCTTGCTATCCTTCTTCCTGTTGACATTGGCTCATCATACTTAAGCCATGTATAAGGGGAGCCGTTAATATAAGGGTTTGTTCCTGCAACTATCCTTGCAGATATCTCAAATGTGACAATCTCAGTTTCTGGTGTAATGACTGTTTCGAGGCAGAATGGGCCGAATAGTCCAGGCGGGCAAATTTTCTTGCTTTCCTCTACTGTTTTCATGCCCATTTCAAAGAATCTTGGCAACAATGATTCCCTAACAACCAATGGGATATTGCCGACAATAACATAACTTGGGTCGAGCTTGGGTAGGGCAAACTGGTCCCTTGCAGATATCCTGCCTAAGCTGTCAACATTGCTTTCATACCTTTTGTCAAAGCCCAGAATCTCTATTTCGCCTGTAACAACAGAGTAAAAATAATGGGCATAGCAATGCACACCAAGGATATACTCCTGGATGACATAGTCTTCCTCGCCCTTGTGGTTTTTCATCTTTCTCCTAAAATCCCTAAGTGATTTTGCAATAAAGTAGCCTTTCCCACCTGCTGCACCGTGGAACTTGATTATTACAGGCCTGTCAATGTCCTCTGGTCTGTCAAATACCTTTGGCATCCTTAAGCCTGCGCCTGTGAGCCATACCCTCTCTATCTTCCTGTTGGATTCCCATTCAATTATCTTTTTGTTACCATAATAAGGGATTCTTAGGTTTTCCACTGCCTTGGAGCCAAGATATGCCACAAGGGAGGCATGCGGAACCAGAATTGCATTTTCCTTAAGAAGTTCATCTTCAATTTTGGGAATTTCAGAATAATCAGATATAGTGATAATCCTATCAGCAACTCCATATGAAATGTAGGGCTTTTCCCTTCCTTTCAGGCATATGGCTATAGTCTTGAAGCCTTCCTGCTTTGCGCCCTTGAGAATTTGCAATGCAGAATGCGATGCGATGGTAGCTATCTTGTACTGAACCATAGAATAGTGATGTACTGCTTTTATTTAAATTTAATGAAATAAAAAAACATGGTCGGTATTCCGACCCGGAAGCAAAATCACATCCTTCGCTTTATGTTGGCAGTCTTGCTTGGCCTTACCTTTTCTCCGCCCTTGCCCCTGTTCCTGAGCCCTCTTGCAGCCCTTCCTGAAGAAGTAAGCCCCCTGAAGGCCCTTCCTTTTTCGTTTGCTATCCAGCTGATGTTCTTGTCTGCAAGTATTGATGGAGATGCCTTATCCACCAAGATTACTTCATACCAGAAATGCCTGCCATCCTCTGCAAGATAATATGAATTTAGAACTTCGCAGTTAAGGTATTTTCTTGATGCCCTTTCTTCAGCAATCTGGCCATATCTCTTATTGAGGTCCTTTCTCTGTGAGCTTGTCTTTGGCCTTCTGCCGCCCATCATTCTTCTTGGATGCATTCTCCTGCTTCTCTGCACCCTCTGTCTTACAATTATGAATCCTGGCTTTGCCTTATAGCCAAGTGACCTTGCCCTGTCAAGCCTTGTTGGCCTGCGCAACCTTACAGTAACAGGCTCGTCTCTCCATTGGATGAGCCTTTCCTTAAGAAGTTCCCCATTATCCCATGCTTCCCTTAAGTATTTGTATAAAGCCATTGTTTAGCCTCCATTATTGATTCAGGCAAGCCACGCCCACATCCTTGAAGCAAGGAGAAAGGAGATTATTTATAAATGTTACAGTTTGAACGCATTGGATGAAAAAAGCCATATCTGCAATTTTAATTATTGCCCTAATTGCAAATCTTGTGCTTTTTGCGCTTGGAAAGATAAGCGTGCTTGCTTTTTGGATAACTATTTTGGCTGCTGCTTTGTTAGCGTTTGTCTTTCTTCCGCGGGTATAACATATTCTGCCAGTGCAGTTCTTATACTTTGGAATTGTTCTTCCTGTAATATATTTACTTCTATTGGAATGGGGAATGTTTCAGTCAAACCATTAAGCAAAGTAACTATTCCTCCTCCTGAGTTATAGTGAATCAATTTTCGCAAATCCTCTGCCAGTTTATCTCCCAGCTCGCTGTATCCTGTAGCTATGGTGCTTCTGGCATAGTCTCTCTGGCCATCTCCACTGTAGTGATAAGCCCATCCGTATCCGTCCCCACATGAAAATGCAAAGTATTGTTTCATTTTTAACAAGATATGAAACACATATATAAACTGTGATGGCACATTTTTCAGCACTACTCACTTAGAGATTTTATTTCATTTGGTGGATACTTAAAATCCGGGTATACACCCCTGATTACTCTTATCACAGGTTCTTCCTCATCCACCTTTATCTCATTCAGTACCACAGCAAGGCTTTTGAGTAAAGCTTCTCTTTCTTTTCCTGTTGATTTTTCATCTGGCAGGTATTTCTTGCCATCTGCATTGAGGATTGCATGAAGGTAGTCCCCTACAGGGTCAAATTTCAAATCATCCTCATTGACTAATCCACCGAACTTGGTATGTATCATATCTACACCGGATACCTGCAATGCAAATTCAAGCCCGCCTTGAGCATACAAATCCATAAATTTGTCTTTTTGGGATGTGCCAAGATGCACTTCAAGCAATGGCCTAAGCCTTTGTTCCAGTCCCTGCAATACACCGAGAAGCTATTGCGAAATCCGAATTGCTAAGGGAATACCTCACGCTGATATAATCTGCAAGTGTATACCTGTTACGCTTGTTTACAAGAGCCTCGTATACTCCCGGAAATAATGGATTGTTTTTTATCTGGTCATCTGTCATTTTTTTCTCACCTTTGGTTTTATTTTTACTATAAATTACTTTGTAAAGAGTTAGCACTAACAACAGAAGAAAGAATTATTTATTCTCGTTAATTTTTGCATGTTATTTGTTATTGCATGATTCTATATAAATTTTATGCCATTGCTCAAGCAATTCCCTCCTTAGCGGCTTTCCTGACGGGCCTTTTGGTATGTCATCAATGAATACTATAAATTTTGGGCATTTAAATTGCGCAAGGTGCAACTTGCAAAATTCTTTTAATTCATCTTCACTTGCTCTGCCTCTTTCAACCTGTACAATAAATGACACTATTTCCTCACCGTAAATTTTGTCAGGCACTCCTATTGTTGCTGCCTCCTTTACATTTTCATTCCTGAACAAAACATCATCTATTTCTTTTGGTGAAATCTTTTCTGCACCCTTTATGATTACCTCTTTCTTCCTGCCATTTATGTAGAAAAAACCATCTTTATCTTTATACCCTAAATCCCCTGTCAGGAACCAGCTATTCTTGAAAACTTCTTTGTTAGCCTCAGGCAATTTATAATAGCCTTTCATGATGTTTTTACCATGTATGGCAATCTCACCTGCAGAATAAGCTGGAAGTTCATTTTGGTTTTCATCAAGAATCGTGGCTTCATTTACAAGCATTGGCTTTCCTATAGAACCTATCTTTCTCTTATCTTTTCCAATGGGATTGATGATGGATTTGCAGGTTGTCTCTGAGAGGCCATATAGCTCAACTATGTATGTGGGGAAGGCTGCCTCAAATTGCCTTATGAGCTCGACAGGAAGATACGCAGAGGCACAGCCTATGAATCTTAGGCTGCTTATGTCTTTTTTTCTTATATCTTCTTTCGGATTTAGAAGCATAGTCAGTATTGTAGGAACGACTTGTACAAAAGTAATCTTGTAATTTTCTATATCGCTCCAAAAACTGCTCCTGCTAAAACCTTTTTTCAACACAACAAGGCTGCCGCAGCAGAAGGCATTTATGACATTCATGAACAATCCGGCAACATGCGTTATTGGCAGCACGCAGAGATGCCTATCATTCATTTTGCCACCCATACCTGAAAAAAGGGATGCATTATGGGCAAGGAAGTTTCCGTGAGTAAGCACTATTCCCTTCGGCTTTCCTGTTGTCCCTGAGGTAAAAACCATTATGCACTCATCATCTCTTCCTAATTCCCATTTTTTGTTGTATACCCTACTTTCTTTGAAATATTCCTGCTTAAACTTGCTCATGCTTTGCAATCTTGCAAAACCTTTTACCTTTTTTTCCTGTGTGTCATCATAGAAAACCATAACCGAGCCAGTATACTCAAGCAAGTACCTCACCTCTTCTCCCGCAAGCTTCGGGCTGATAGGGCACGCAACTGCACCATGGATAAGGCAGGCAAAGAAAAGATATAGGTATTCTGGTGAGTTTTCCATTACCAGAGAGACTTTCTCATTTTTCCTTATGCCAAGCCTGTACAGGAGATTTGCGGTCTTGCTTACCCTTGCATTAAACTCTTTGAATGATATAACTTCATCAGTCTCGCCATCAATAAGGTAAGTCCTCTCCGCAAATCTTTTTGTCTGTGCAATGAGAAATTCCATTATGCTATTCATGCTCCAGCCTCCTTATCAGCCTTGCAGGCACGCCTCCCCAGAACTCATTATTCCCTATGTCTTTACCTATATAGCTGCATATTCCAACTATTGAATTTCTGCCTATTGTTACTCCAGAGCGTATTGTGCACCTTATGCCAACAACTGCCTTCTTCCTTATGCATACTTTTCCTATGTGCGTCTCATTGGCCAGGAACTCATGCGCAGAAATAAACACATCACCGCCAATAATTGCCCCATCTTCTATGGTTATAAGCTCGGAAAACAATGGGTCGATAAAGACAAGAGGGCCTATTATCACGTCTTTGCCTATCTTTACGCCAAGAAGCCTGTAACACGAGTTCTTGAATCCTGATGGGAGAACGCAATGCCTAAGTATCTCGTTGCATGCTGCCCTAAAAGCCATCCATACAGGATTACCCAGCTTGTACCACTCAACTGCCGGATTAAGGTGCCTACCAGAATATGGCACAACGATCCTCTTCTCATCCCCTGAAAATCTTATAGCTAAATTCATGGGATTTAGTAAAGAAAGAAGCTATATATTTTTTTTACCGCTCATAGGCGGTACCAAGAATCTTCATCTCAGCACGCTTAAGATGCTCCCTATAGGTTGATTTAGACAATTTTGATGTGGCTGCAAGCTTCACAAGGCTTGTTTTTTTCGGGAACTGGTAATATCCTGCCTTTTGGGCGAGGCCCAAGGCATCGCGCTGCCTGGCTGACAGATTCGGGCTTAGCCTTGGAAAATAAATATCCTTTAGCTTTGTCCTGGTGATGTTGAGTATCTTAGCTTCCTTGAATTTTGCTGCAAATCCTGTGAGGGTTTCCCTTTTGATGGCAGCAAGATGCCATTCCTCATGGCCATCAGGAAAAACATGGACAGGCTCGATATAAATCATGTCATGCGTCACATACATGCCCGGAATTTCTTTGCTTTTTCTTTTTTCAACAAGAAGAAAGGTATTTCCGTCAGTTTCAAGATAATGTGTTCTTTTATCCCTTTTCAGAAGCTTAAGAAAAATGCCTGAATTCCTGCCAAAAACAGTGCCGAAATGGTATACAAAGTAATGTTGCCCTTTCCTAAACGCCCCTGATGAAGCATTTATGCACTCGACATTGCATTTCTTGCAGTTCTCGCCGAAAAGACAGTCATGCCTAAGCTTTAGCTTGATTGACCACATAGTCAGGCTAATGGAATTTACCTATTTAACACTTTCCAGAAATCTTTAAGCTGCAGATGCCTTTTTTGCGCAGCTTTGCATGTCAGACTCAATTTCCCTTATCTTGCCGCGAAGATGCTCAATTGTCCTTGCATTCTCCTGCTGCTGTAGCAAAGTCCCGCATTCGGGGCATTTGAATTCAAACTCTGTTGCCTGGTCAAAATCAAGCTTTGCGCATGCCTTTGAGCATATGAAAAATATCCCTTTGTTCTTCTCTTCCTTGTCAAGCCTCTCTTTCAACTTGTCAAGCTGCTGCTTCATCATGTTCTTGACCAATTCCTTTACCCTCGGCTTGTTGAATGTCCAGTAGCTTATGTACCAGCCTTTTTGCCTGTCCTTCTTCCTTATATAAGTTGCAAGATGATGAGTATGAAGCTTGTAAAGCGTATTCCTTACTGTTTGCATGTCAATGTTCAACTTATCGGATATGACAAATTCTGATACATTCTTTTTGCCATCAAGAAATGAAACTATTGTTACACCCGGATCGCCTGATACAGTATGAACTACCTCTGGCACATTCTGCTGCTTTCCTTGTCCTTTCTTCTTTGCTTTTTTTGGCATTGTAAGATGTAAGCAGAAATACTTACCCTTTGCTTTTCTTTGCATTTCTCCTTTATAAACTTTTTGCATTGAGTATACTAATTGGTGATACTTTATAGTCGATAAAATATTTTATATAATAATAGTAACCATTTTAATGTAATAACACTTATATATATAGTTTATATAAAAAATTCTTTGCTATTATCTTTTCTCTTATCTACTTGTGAATTACAATAATGCTTAAATATCACCAAGGAATCTACTACAAAAAAATGTAGAGCTTTGCTATGCATGACTTAAACGGTTATAAAGCTGCGGAAAGTGCACTTTCTCTTGTTGCCACTGCGCCAAATACTGTCGAGATTAGAAATGCAAGAACTCCTGCTGATATTTTCTATCATTCTATGAAGAATGGAAAGAGATGGACTGCAATAGTTGAGCCGTGTATGGTGGCATTTTGCCCTACTGATACCGCAGGGATTGCAGATGATGAACATCGCTTCCCATCCGGAAGCAGCAGGTTTCGAGATATAGAAAAAGAGCCCACTATACAAGGGCATGAAACTCTGGGAGTTTTAGTAGGAGGAAGCGATACTGCCCTAAATTATCTAAGTAATAAAGGCATGAGTGTAGGGAGCCTTGTTTTTGTTGACAATAACACCGGCGATGGAGAATGTGTGAATTGTTTAAGGGGCCGCGCAGGGCTATACTGCTCAAATGGTACACTATTTGCAGGAATCGGAACAACAACGGAGGCAGAGGGTTGGGCATATAGGCAGACAGGGAGAATACAAATCCCTGGGAGTTATGTAGGGTCCGAAGGCTTCATGGTAATGCCTCCAGAGAAACTATATGCTGTTCAGGCAAATGGAGGATTTTCAAGCCTTGAGGAGCTTGCATCGAATACCCAAGCTGATGCTCTTGCATGCGCCTTTACTACCTTAAATGCCATCGGAGCCAAGCATTGGGCAGATGACCACAGATTCGACAATCCAAAAGTGCTCATTATCGGTGCAGGCAAGATAGGTCTTCACCACGGAAGCGCACTGCTCAGTTGTCTTCCCAATGCACAGGTTTTCTATGCTGACATTAATGAAGGAAATCTTGGAAGGGCAAGCAAGTTCAACAATGTACCATCTGACAGGCAGTATCTGGTCGATAGTAAAGAATCAAGTGGCACGGCGTATGGAAAAGAAGGCATCTCCAGAGGATTTAAATTCTTTAATGATGAAGTTAAACAACTATTTGACTGGGTAATCGACTGTTCCATGCATGGAGTAGTAACTGGTAAAACAATAGAAACGCTATGCAATGAGGTAATAATACCTGGCGGAGTCTTTGCCACAACAAATCATTCTGGAGTCGGTGAAGGAGTCGATGCATTTAGTTCACAATATTTATTGCGCGGCATAAGATTTGTCAGTGGCCTTTCACCTCTTAATAATTATGGTAGGTCAATTGATTTGATTGCGAAAAGGCGTGGTGATTTGGCAAAAGAGATGAGATTAATTGATGGCGGACTAAGTTCATTAACGGCCAATTTACTAGCTACAGGCGGCGGAGAATTGAGGACGCAAATGGGCGCAACAACTTTTGTTACTTTAACAAATCCTGATTTAGTCAACAAATTTATTAAAAAGCCATAATTTTCTGATAAAATGAATGCATACAATTTTTTGGACGTAGCAACACTCCCAGGACTAAATGATAATTTAGCTATAGCTAGGCAAAATCTTGAGCCGGGTACTGAAATCAAACTTGCTAATGGTTCCATTAAGTTAAGCCATGGGGTAATGGAAGGCCATAGGTTTGCTGTGACAGAAATAGCAAAGGGTCATGAATTATTGTCATGGGGACTTCCTTTTGGGAAAGCCATTTCTGATATAAAACCCGGAGATTATGCTCTCAACGAATCAATGAAAAGAGAACTAGCATCATGGTCTGTTCCTTATGCGCTGCCAGAACAGCCTAATTTTAAGGATTACAGGAGGCCGGCAAGCATTGAAGACGCTAAATTTGGAGATCAAGTTCAGAAATATATGCAGGATAGGCAATTCATGGGTTTCTCAAGAGGAGAAAGAGGAGTCGGAATAAGGAATTATGTTGCTGTCCTGCCAATTACATCCGCATCTTCAGGATTTGCTGATTATGTTGCAAGCATGTTTAATGACACATCAGAATATAGAAATGTAGATGGAGTAGTTTCTGCAGCGCATACAGAAAGCAGCGGAAATGAATTCCTGCTACGCACACTTGCAGGGTTCACAGTACATCCTAATCTTGGAGGCATTCTTCTTGTCAATCATCCAGGTAGTGAACTTAAGTATAGCAATGTTGAGGATTTTATGCGAGAGCATGAATATCCTACAGATGGGCTTGAGTATCGGGTTGTTACCCGGGGATTGGCGCTCAACCAAGCTGTGCCTGAAGCCCAACGAAGAGTTGTTGAACTACTTCAGGTAGCCAATAAAACTGAAAGGACAAGCCAAAGTGTTTCAAATCTTAAGTTTGCACTGCAATGCGGCGGCTCTGATGCATTTTCCGGAGTGACAGGAAATCCTTTATTGGGGATTATAGCAAGGGAGCTAATAAGATATGGAAGTACAGTAAACCTTACAGAAACAGATGAGCTTATGGGTGCAGAGAGTTATATTCTGGCTAATGTTAAGGATTTAGCAACAGCACAAAAGTTTCTTTATATGTTGCAGAGATTTGATAATTGGGCAGCCCTGCATGGGCATTCAGCAGAAGGAAACCCATCGGGCGGTAATAAATTCAGGGGATTGTACGATATAGCTGTAAAGTCAATAGGAGCAGCCATGAAGAAGCATCAGGATTTAAGGCTTGATTGTGTTATAGAATATGCCGAGCGGATGCTAGAAAGAGGGTTCTATTTCATGGACGGTCCAGGTAATGATCTTGAAGGCATAGCAGGGCAGGTTGCATCAGGGGTAACGATGATTGGATTCACGACAGGAAATGGCTCGATATCCAATTTTCCATTTGTGCCTACTGTTAAAATTATGACTACTTCGAGGAAATACAATGAAATGCCTAATGAGATGGACATAAATGCAGGAAGGTGCATTGACCAAGTATCTCTTGAGAGAGAAGGACTTGCTGGCTTTAATCAATTGCTTAGAGTAGCAAGTGGGGAGAAAACATCTGGGGAGAACGCAGGGCATTCAAAGCTGCAAATATGGAGGCAGTCTAAACACAGCTTAGCTACAGGTAAACCCACAACAGATGCCACTTTCGTT
>JAGVYS010000020.1 GCA_018303125.1 Candidatus Woesearchaeota archaeon
TTCATAGTTCTTATCAAATTGCCATATATATAAACTTTAATATATTTCTATATAGAAAATAATTACCTTGCTATTTTAAAAAATTTCATGGAAAAATATATAATCTGTCCCTATAGGAAGAGGAGATAAATGAAAAATATACTTCTTATCGGGTTTTTTATTTCTGTCTTATTAACTGCCTGCTCAGTTTCCGACCTTCCTAGTGGACCAGGTGAGCCGGGAGAAAGGCAGGCAAGCATAAACAAACTTACTGTAGGAGCGGCGTTCCGGGGTGTTCCAAATGGATATGCTCCTCCTGTTGATGTATTCAATAATGACAAGCAGATTACATCACTCAAGGAAAGCACAATTGAGATTGAAGCAGACCAGGATATTGTGAACCAGGAGGTTAATGTTTTTCATGAAGGTGGGCTTATTTACAACAAGGGGTATTATTATAGTGCTGTGAAAAAAAAATGGCTGCCCTTCAGCCTTAGTGGGGAAGCAGTAAGGGGTTCTAACTGGCTCACAGAAAAAGCATTTGCCAAGATAGAGATTCCTAGGCCAGACTTAGTTATCGGAGAAAACTACATAATAACGAACTCATGCAAGAAGCATGATGGCGAGTGGAAGTGCGGCTGTGTAAGCAATAGTAACTGTGGTTTCTGGATGCTAAGCAGTTTTCTTCTTGACGAATTCAATTTTCCTCTTGAGCCACCTCTACCCGGAAATTTGCCTGAAAGTGAGGATCTTGAGCTATACTTTATTCCTGAAGGGGAGATATATGCAGGCGGTCAAGTATGGATTTATGCATACGTTAAGACAAGCAAAGAAAATCCTGATGCCTTGCCCAGAAAGATAAAGGCAAAAATAACTCTGCCTGATAATTCTGAATCATTGCTTGATTTGTCTAAATCAGTCAATCCTGAGTGCCCAGATATTTGCAGAGTTGATTATTCCGGAGTATATCAGCCGCCTATTTTTGGGTCTTACGGCATCACGCTTGCCGGAGAAAAAGGCGAGCATGCAATAACTGACGGCTCATTCAAGGTATACAACAAGGAATATTTTGCAAATTTCTTCATCTTAGACAGCTTATTTGAGTTTAAACTAAACAATTTGCATGGCGAGTTCATGAAGGAAGATGAGACTTTGTATGCAAGTTTCAATGGAAACGATATAACAGGCTTCAATGCTCAGGTTTATACAGGTAAAAATGCACTCAATAAGGAATTTGCGGACAAGATTTATGCCATTCAGGGAATAATGAAGAGAGATATAGATGGTTTACCTGATGAGATTTATTTGACAAGCCAGTGGAAGGATGAAAATGGGAAAGATAATTTTGAGTTTATATGGGCAAGCAAGGATATTGTTGTAAAGCTATCTTTTGATAAATTTGATAAGGTGGAAGACACATATCCGATAATAAAAGAATATGCAAAAAAGCTTCCTATTGATTATGTGGAAGCCATGAAATGCCTTGACAAGCCATGCGGTGATGAGGTTCTTTGCACACCAGATGAAGGAAAGTTTAAATTCGGAAGTAATCCGCTGAAAGCAGAAAGTGTAACATACAAATCACCAGACGGAATAAAAGTTGTGGCTTCTGACACCTGCGCGGATGGAAATACCTTAGTCCAATATTATTGTGGCACCAGAAGAGGCATGGGCCTTACCCAATCAAAAGAGACTAAATGCCGATGTGAGAGGGGCGCGTGCAAGGTTGATTTCGCGAAAGAATTCTGTGCAGGAGGTATATGCTATCCTCTGTCAGTTGACATGGTGTGCGATTCAAATGGAGCGAGCTATAATACATTCAAGCAAGGCAGACTCGATTTGACTATTGATGGCAGTAGCTATTTAATTTATGACATGTGCACGAGCAGCAACTCAAAGGAGGCTTATTATTGCAGCCAGATAGTGGAATTTTTTTCAGTTCCTACCGCAGAGACTATAAGGTGCAGGGATGGATATTTATGCGAGGATGGAAAATGCATTGAGATTTCTGCGAATACTCAAGGTGTAGGAGACTTAAATGCGGATGGCATAATCGACAACAAGGATGTTGCAATGTTCAGTGGCATCCTTAGCAAGGGTACATATGTTTCAATTGCGGATATTGATGGAGACAAGAAGATAGACCCTTATGATGGGTTCAGGCTTAGAGAGCATGCGGAAGGCAGGCTTGCTATTGGATATACTTACCCTATCCGCCAATTTTTATTAAAGTCAGAAAATTCTACATACTCTCAAAATGACAACAAGACAGGAACCTTCCAGGAAATTTTCAGCAACATTCCAATAAGCACATGGACAGTTGAGCATGAGCATAAGGGTGGCGGAAGAGCTAACTGCATTCCTCCTATAATGAAGCTAAACCTGAAGAATGTCAGGATGAGGGATAGGCTCTCTGGTATGAGCAGCTATTCTGCCACAGGAGTTTTGCGCTATGATGAGTTCAAGATGCTGCCTGAATGCGAATTAAATTCAGAGTCAGATGTAAATGTCCTCATGAGGGAATACATGACCTACTGGATATTCAGGAATTTTGATGTGCCTACAGCTGACATCATACTCTTTGCAAATGTGTCATTTGATGTGCCGGACAAGCAATTAGACAAATCCAAGAAATACCATTATATCTTCCTGCAGCATTATGAATCAGACAATGATCAAGTGCCATTTACAAGGCAATTTTCAATGTCCAAGGTTCTTGCTAGTTCGTCGGATTATGATAACAGCTGGGTATCATATGAAAACAGCAATCATTTTGCATATATCACTTTCAATAAAAATGATGGCTCAACAGAGAGATTGTGGTTTGATAGGGATACAGCTATAACCTATTTTCTTTTGACTGGGTTTACTACTCTCAGTGACAAGAGTCTTTTTGGCAATGAGAGATATGGGTATTACGAGGAATCCAAAAAATTGAAGCATATCCCTTTTGATTTCGATTCATCTTTTGGTTGCAATGCTGATGACCTATTCATAAGCGATATCGAAGAACTGCCTAAAGAAAAGCAGGCCGAATATTTTGCAGCTTATTACAGCATAGCAAGGAACATCTTTGATAATCCAAATAATTTGTATGCTATGCTTGCAGAAATAGATAAATTCCCTTTCAGGGAGAACAAGATAAAGATGAAAAACACGATAAGGGTGAGGTTTTATGATTTTGCACTTTACTTCAGCTCGAAGGAATTCGCAGATAGAGCAGGCCAGGCGCATGTTCCGTTTGTCAACGAGGCATTCTACAAGGAGCAGGCAAGGAAGATAGCATCTCAGGATTATTTTGACATGCTTTGTGCAGATGTGAATATCCATAAGGGTTTGCTCAGGCGCTTAGGATAATGCAGCGTTGCAGCAACATTTTTAATCCATCGGGAGTTTTTATCATCCATGAGCTATGCAATACTTGACTGCTATACTGATGAGGCATCTGGCTTAGGTGTGCCTCCTTATCTTGGGACATACCCCAGGTATATTGCAGGTCATCTTGGAGGGAATCCGTATTACCTGACAATAGATGACGTAAGGCTGTGGAAGAAGCATAAATCAGTAGTGAAGGAAACAAGGGAATCACAGAAGACAGATGTAACTACATATAACCTTACAAGCAATTACAAAAATATTGATAAGATACTGCATGAAATTGAAGAACTAATAATTGTCCTCGGCGTGCATGTCCCTGGAAAATATCTTACGGCAATCCCCGGAACGCTGAAAGAGATAATACCTTACATAAAAGAACTGAAATGCAGGAAAATTCTCACAGGGCCGGCTGTTTTCGGAACGCAGCTATTCGGAGGCAGGTTTAGGGAGAAGGAAGACATGAGTGTTTTTGACAAAGTGGACATGATGCTTTTCAATTTTCCTTATGGCAATGTGAAGGAATATGCGATAAAAGGGGCATCAATAATAAGCCAGATACCTGATAACAGGATGATTGAGATAGAGACAGGAAAGGGATGCGATATAGGGAAATGCAGTTTCTGCCTTGAGCCCATAAAAAATAGAGTAGAATTCAGGGAAAAGGAAGATGTACTGAACGAAGTGAAGGAATTTTACAGGCTTGGGGCAAGATTTTTTAGGTTAGGCAAGCAAACATGCTTTTACACCTTGCCATATGCAGCTGAAATCCTGCATGACATAAGGGCAGAATGCCCTGACATAAAGGTTTTGCATATAGACAACTGCAATCCCGTAAAGGTTGTAAGGGATAAGGATGACAGGATAACGAAAGCAATAGTTGAATATTGCACTTCCGGCAACATAGCGGCATTCGGTGTTGAGAGCTTTGACATGGACGTTGTAAGAGATAATACCTTAAACACTTTGCCGAAAATTGCCTATGAGGCGGTTGCAAAGATAAACAAATACGGTGCTGAGAGGGGAGATAACGGAATGCCAAAATTCCTGCCAGGCATAAACATCATATTTGGCCTAAGGGGAGAGACAAAGAAAACGCATGATGAAAACATGAAATGGCTGAGGAAAATTTATGATGATGGCTTCATGATAAGAAGAATAAATATCAGGCAGGTTGCAATATTTGAGGGCACTTCTTTGTTCACCCATGGAGGCAATAAATTCCTTAAGAAGAACAAGAAGCATTACTGGTCATGGAGAAACGACATAAGGCAGCACATAGATTCCCCAATGTTGGAAAGGGTAACACCAAAAGGCATAATCATGAAAGAATGCTATGCAGAGATGTATGATGGGAAAACAACTTTCTGCAGGCAGTTTGGCACATATCCGCTCATAGTTGGAGTAAAAGGCAGGTTGCCATTGAAGAAATTCTATGACTTGAAGATAACCGGGCATATGCTAAGGAGCATTACTGGAGAAGTTTCATCTTAGTATAGTGTAATTTGATATTTTTCGTAATGTTGCCTTATCCTCTACAATCTCGCTTAGCTTTCCACCTTTTATCAGCTTGCCGCAGCTTTTCAGGTAAACAGAGTATTGCCTTATGCTTTCCGGGTCATCAATGTCAAGGATATGGTTGAGCATGAACCATGCCATTAGTTCTTCCCCATGGGCACCGCATCCCATTGATACTTTGCATTGCAATGGCTTTACAGGATGGACAGTGCAGCCTTTCTCATCATCATAGAACATGCACCTGCCGTAAGGCTTGCCTTCCCTGAGGATTTTCGGCCTGAGCATCTTCCTGTTCAGCAAAGTTACTTCCTCAAGGTAGCTTTCGGCTAATTCTTTTTCTGCCACATTAAGAAATTTAGCAATTGCCTTTTTATCGCCATCTGCCAGGAGCCCTGAACCCATTTTGCAGCCATGGCTGCATGACTCACACCTGCATGCAGGGGCAAGCTTCAGAATTTCCTTAAGCTCTGTCTTTTTTTCTATCATGTAAGGATAATGTGCAATTTATCCAGAAGATAAACTATAAATGTTTTTTGGCCTTTTATGGTAACTAATTTCTAGATAAGGCGACATAAGCTTGTCGAATAACATCAAGCTGCAAGCTAGCAGGTAACTTTCTTGATTCGTTATCTAGAATTGCTGTTAATTCCTTCCTTAATCTATTGTTCCATTCTTCAGAGCGGCTACTAAACCTCTGCGCAACATAAGTCATTATGCCTCTCCTGTAATCTTCTCTTTGATTATTTCCCATAGAACTGTAAATTTGTCCAATTAATCTGAACCCGGTTGTATCATATATTCCAATTTTAGTAGGGTTGATTCCGGTGCCTTCCCTTTCCTTTGGAAAAGCATTATAGTTTGCATGGACAAATATCCCACTTAGATATGTATCAACAGCATCACAGGTAATACTTTTAATTGTATCTTTTCCCTTGGAATTTTTGACTAATACACTTCCGACATCTGCCTTTCCAGCTAGAATAATCAATCCGTTGCCGGCTAAACCTGATTTGTCGTCCCTCAATTCATATGCCATCAGGTAACGCATTGCAGCTCCCTCAAGATTGCCTTTTTTCAACTGCGCTTCTGCAGCATGGTAAGATGAATCGTCTAGGAGCTTCCTATAATCCCTTATCTTGTCCCATTTCGGAGTCCCCAAATTTTCATTTGCCAGAACAAAATTTGCTTCATGGTAACCAAGATTAAAGTTTTGCCTTACCTGCTGGTCCAGACTGCCGCCTGCTACTGCTTCATTTAACTTTGCCTGGAAATGCTCTGGTGTACCCTCTGCAGGCACAGAGTATATTGCAATCTGAGGATTAGTTGTTGATATATGTAATGCCATAGTAGGCAGATTGGTTGGAGATTGTCTTTGACGAAGCTCTTTCTCAGAAACATCATTGCAGCCAACCAGCAAAGATGCTGCAGATACAATTGTAGCAAGAGTAAGCTTTCGCATTTTACTCCAGGTCAAGAAACAGCTCATCCATTTCATGGGATGAAATCCTGTTCTTGTTCAGTATAGCCATCTTTGGCTTTTTTCCATGCGAGCCTTTTATCATGTCGAACTCGAATTCATCATCCCCATCGAATTCTGTATCCATTTTATTCACCGCGTATGATTTTTTCCCTTATTGCCAGCCTTTCCAGCTGGGAAAGCCTTCTTTCGAGTTCCCTTATCCTCATTGCCTGCTCCCTTATCCGCATTGCAGAATACCTGGAGCTGTTGAACATCTCATATCTCAATGAGTCAATGTCTCTCTTCACCCTGCCGAATGAACTCCTTAGCATGTTTTCCTGTGCCATTTTGAGCATGAAGTCCGGGAAGTTAGTGAGGTGCAATAAAATTGCTTCCCAAGACTATGACTTTTGTCATTACTCAACAGTAAGAATTAGGTTATATATAAACATTTCGGTAGTATTGTTACTTTACAGTAGATAAAATATGTCAAACTATAGAAGTTTCACAGTGCTTATTTCTTATATGGGAAGCGCGCGTATCTCTTGCATTCTGAGCAATAATACACAAGATGGCTGTTTCTTGTCCTTATCCTGAGATTATGCCCTGGCATTAGATAGGAGTAGCAGTGCTTGCAGAACTTTTTCTGCAAATGTGCAGGAATCTTCAGCCTGTGCTTCATGGCTATCTTCCTTGCCATTTCCACATACCTGTCAGAAAGCTTCTTGTCAATATGAAATGCCTTGCCTGCCTCTTCAAGAAGTATCTGGATTCTTTCCTTTGCAATCTCCCTAAACCCTGCCTTGTCCGTTCTCCTCTTTGCGCCCGCCACAATCAAATTGCAGAGCTTTCACTTAAAAACTTATTCCATGCACTGGGCAAATTATTTAAACTTCCAGACAGAATCAAACGGAATGCTAGACTTCATGAAAGGCTTTTTCTCGAGGAAAAAAGAGGTAATGGAAATTACAAAGGTGAATGACCTTTCTAAATGGTTTGGTGAGGAGGCCACGAATATTGATGAAGCTGCAGGCATCAGGCTCAGGAAATTTAGGGAAGACATGCTTGCCAATATGAAGAAAATAAAGGAATCAGTGAAACAGCTTGAGGAAGCCAGGCTCCAGAACCCAAAAATTCCTGTAAGAGAGAAGCAGTTCATGGAAGGCAACAGGAAGATATACACACAAAAGACAATGCAGCTTATAGTGCATATTGAGGGCATTCTTGAGCATAATGCCACTGTTTTTCTAAGCATGTACAGGGACAGCGTTGATGATTTTGCAAAAAGCACAGCAAGGGCATATTCCATCTTGCAGAATTTCTTTTCAAATGAAGCAAGGGGAATAGCGCGTTCAATCAGAGAGATGGACATGAAAACGAAAGAACTTGCAAATGATTCTGCCATCAGGAATTCTTCTGCGGCAAGGGATATAATAAGGCAGCTTTCAGCCATGGCGTCAGCTGCAGAGAGGCTTGGCCAGATGCAGGCAGAAATTTTCAAGCTGAAAGCAGAAAAATCAGCAGTTGCTGAGGAGATTGATAGCGTCAGGAAAATCCAGAATGAGCTTTTGTCTTCAAAGGAGTACAGTGAAATATCTGAAATGACGAAATTGAAAGAAAAAACCGAGGAATCCATAAGGAGGATAAGGAGCTTAGTTTATGATTTGTTTTCACCACTTGAAAGGCCACTCAGGAAATACAAGAGAGTTGCACTTGAAGATGATAGGCTAATAGAGCATTATATAACTGAGCCGATGGGATGCCTTCTTTCTGACTATAATTTCAGGATAACTGATATTCTGGGCAGGATAAGGGATGGCATAAACAAAGGAAATATAGGGCTTAAGGACAAGCAGGCAAACAAGATAGTTGCTCATATTGAAAGCCTTAGCAGGGAGAGGCTTGATGGATTGGTTTCTGAATACAGGCAAAAATCAGATGAAAAGGTTAAACTGACCAGAGATATCGAGTCGCACAACCTCGGAATGAAGATGGGGGAACTCAAGGATAGGGAGGAAGGGGGCATGGAAAAGATACAGTCAATTGAATCAAGGATAAGCTTCCTTGAGAATGAGGCAAAAGAAACAGATATATCATCAATGCGAAAACGAATAAAGGAAGATATAGAGAAAATTCTCGGGCTCAGGATAGAGCTTTCTTAGAAATTTCCCATGCCTTTTCAACAGCTTTCATGCCAACTGATGTCTGGTCCATGATAATCTCGAGAGTTGCGCCGCCAGCACTGGTTATTATGGTGAATGAATTACCAGCTTTTCTGGAATTAATCCTTGCTACTGTATCCCCGCCAGCACCTATGGTGGTGCCTCCATTTTTCTTGCATCTCAATGCTGCAGCGAATGTTGCATTGTCAGCGCCGGAAGCTTCCTCAACCCTATTGTCTTCTATTGAATATGGCCCTGACTGCAGGTACATGAAGGAAGATTCTATGGCTTTTGCATAAACAGCAAGAGTTTTCTGGCCTTCTGACACTCCCAGCCAGCCTTTTGGAATACCCTCCTCTATAACCTTTATTTTTGCATTTTCAGGAAGCATTCCTTCCTTGTCAGGAACTGAATCTGTTATGACATGGTCAATTGGGAGGAGCACTGTTATGCCTTTTGATTCTGCCTTTGATATCACATCATAGGCGAATGCAATCTGCTCCCCTTCCTGCCCCCACCTTATGTAGGAATTGCCTATTATGGATTTTATTTCATCGTCCTTTATGCCTATCACACTTTTCAGCTTATCACTTTTCTCTTTCTGCAGATTATCAGTCAAAATTGCCGCCTTTTCCTTGTCCTTTAGCGAACTTGCTTCTGACAATATCCTTTTGTTGTATTCAGAAACAATGCTTTTCACTTTCTCAAGATTTTTCCTCATTGTTTTTTCATAATGCCTGGCCAGCATGAAAGTGTAGCTTACAGCACCTCCAGTTATTATGGAATCACCTTTTTTCATGGAGTCAATAAGCTCGGAGGCAACATTTATTTTCGATACTATTCCCGGGTCAGACTCTATCTTCTTGCCGCATAGCCCGAATACAAAATGCCCTTTCCTGCCGCCTATAAGATTTTTCTTCAGGTTTCCAATGCTCTTTATCACTTCGCAATACTTCAGGCCGTATACTACTTTTCCTTTCTTCTTTGCTATGAGCAAAGGTGTTGTGGCTATTGTTGCCTCTTTCCTATGGTTCTGTGTTTCATTCTCATTGACATAAATTTCAGCCATTGAGGCGAAAAATTCTGCAAATTCCATGTCATCTGCGTTTGCCTCAGGGTCATACCTTACATTTTCCAGGACAACTACCTGCCCTTCCTTTATGGATGATACTATCTTCCTTACTTCGTTCTTGTTCTTGTAAACGCTTTTTGGTTTCTTGTCTTTAAAGCAGTCAGGGGCAATAAGAACAGGATGGATAAGGGCATTCCTTTCCTTTAGAAGGAGTTCGAGCCTCTTTGCAACAGGTGCCATGCTGTAATTCGGGTCAATCCCTTTAGGCCTTCCGCACCAGCCTGCTGCCAGAATAATTTTTGCCTTATTCACTATAAGATATTCCAAAGTAGGCAAGATATCCCTTATTCTTGTGTCATCCTTAACCCTTTTCTGGTCCAGAAGGTCAAGCTTAGGGTCAAGGGGAACATCAAGCCCAGACCTCATGAGAACAAATTTTCCTTTGACTTCTATGTCCCTTACAGTTTGCCTGCATGTCTCCATTTTAATGGAGCTACCTTTTTAACGCCTTATTCCCGCTCACAGGAATAAGGGCACAAATATCAGGGCCACTACGGACATAAGCTTAATCAGTATGTTTAGGCTGGGGGCGCTTGTGTCCTTGTATGGGTCACCAACAGTATCCCCTACAATAGCTGCTTTATGGGGGTCAGAGCCCTTTCCTCCAAACTTCCCGGATTCTATCCATTTCTTTGCATTGTCCCAAGCCCCACCTGAATTTGCCATTGATATTGCCAGAAGCATGCCAGTGACCAATGAGCCTGCAAGAAGCCCGCCAAGGGCAGCAACGCCTAGGAAATAGCCAACTATCAAAGGCGCGACGACTGCTATAAGCGCTGGAAGGACCATTCTCTTCAAAGCTCCTTTTGTAGCTATGTCAACGCATTTTTTGTGGTCAGGCTTGCCAGTGCCATCCATTATTCCCTTTATCTTCTTGAATTGTCTCCTTACTTCTTCCACCATTTCTTGGGCAGTAAGCCCTACAGCACTCATTGTAAGGGCTGTGAAGAGGAATGGCAAGACGCCGCCTATGAATAGGCCCACGATAACAAATGGGTCGACAAGGTTTATTATGCTTAGGTTAGCTGCGGCTGTGTATGCAGAGAAAAGGGCCAGGGCAGTCAATGCAGCACTTCCAATTGCAAATCCCTTTCCCATAGCGGCAGTAGTGTTACCAACGCTGTCTAGTGAATCTGTTCTTTTCCTTACATAATGTGGGAGCTTTGACATCTCTGCTATCCCGCCTGAATTATCAGCCACAGGGCCATAAGCGTCTATAGCAAGGCTTATTCCCAGCGTTGCAAGCATGCCTACTGCAGCTATTGCAATACCATAAAGACCACTAAAACTATACGCTATCAGGACTGTTGCGCATATGACAAGGACAGGCAGAACAGTGCTTTTCAGTCCAAGCGAAAGCCCGCTGATTATGTTAGTTGCTGCGCCAGTTACAGAGCTTTCAGAAAGCTTTTGTGTAGGCTTATAGTCGTAGGATGTATAATATTCAGTGAGCAACCCAATGATAACTCCAGACACCAAGCCTGCAACAGTAGCATAGAATACATCAAGGTATGAGTGCGTTTCGCCTCCCATTGGGAAACTTTCAGGAAGGACAAATTTTGCAATCAGGTATATAGCGGGTATGAGTAGTATGCTTGCGCCTATGAGCCCTTTGCTTAGGGCAGAGTAAACCCCTTTCTCGCTCTTGGTATTAACCAAGAAGGTTCCAAGGACAGAGCAGATTATTCCTGCGCCTGATATCAGCAATGGCAAAATAACAAACCTTTCACTGCTTACGGTGAATGCCAAGCCTATAATCATTGTAGCGAGTATGCTTCCTACATAGCTTTCGAAAAGGTCTGCACCCATTCCGGCAACATCCCCTACATTGTCACCTACATTATCGGCAATGACAGCAGGATTTCTTGGGTCGTCTTCTGGAATGCCTGCTTCTAACTTTCCAACCAAATCTGCGCCAACATCAGCTGCCTTGGTGTAAATTCCCCCGCCAACCCTTGCAAATAATGCAACTGAAGATGCCCCAAAGCCGAAGCCTATTATCAGATTAGGGTCATTAAAGATAAAATAGAGAATGCTTACTCCTAGGATTCCGAAACCAACAACAGAAAGGCCCATGACAGCTCCGCTTGAGAACGCTATCTTTAGAGCCTGCCCAAGGCTTTTTGTTGCTGCCTGGGTGGTCCTTACGTTTGCAATGGTCGCTATATTCATGCCTATAAATCCAGCAAGCGTTGAAAGAATTGCACCGCAGACAAATGATATAGCTGTGATATAAGAAATGAAATAGCCCAGCACACCTGCCACAATGATTACAAATACAACCAGAATCTTATACTCCCTGAAGAGGAACGCCATGGCCCCTTCATGGATGGCCCTTGATATCTCCCGCATCTTTTCGTTGCCAGAATCCTGCTTCTTTATATTCCTGCCAAGCCAGTATGCGAAAGCCAGGCCGATTATTCCTGAAATAATTATGTAAGGCGCGTATTCCAACACAAAAACCACCCCGGTTCTTATTTAAGTTTTTGAGGATTATCTTACAACCTATTTAAATATATTGTGGTGGAGAAAACATCATTGTTTCTTCTGTACTTCCTTAGAATTCTTTCTTAATCTTATTTCATTGCGTTTTTGCCTTTTTCCTCTTTTGAACCATAACTCCATTACAAGCCAGGCAAACATGGAAGCGGAAATTACCATAAGGAATACCTTAAAGTAGTCTGCCTTTGGCGATGGCATTTGCATACTGCCTCCAAGTGAGGTTATTGTATCCCTGCAGGCATTAATGGCTGCCTCAACATATCCAGCAGCTTTTTCGTACTCTTCGCTTTTAATCGCTTTTTCAGCTTCTGTTATAAGCTCCTGGAACTCAAGGCACTCGGGGTTTTCCTTGAACAAATCTTGGGCAAACCTTATTCTTTCCACTATGTTTCCCCTGCCTCCTTCTATTCCTATCTCAACAAGCTTTACAACAATCTTT
>JAGVYS010000021.1 GCA_018303125.1 Candidatus Woesearchaeota archaeon
GAGCTTGTGCCTATCGCAGTACCATTGTTTGGTGTGTTCGGGATGAAGCTAATCTGGATTGGGGTTAGCTCTGCTATTGTGCCATCAGAGCCCGCGACACCGTTCCAACCAGATTCGCCGCACCCTCCCGATCCTCCAGTTGCGCTTGTAGTTCCAGAAAATGTTTTAGTTGCATATTTTAAAGTTATACGTCCGCCTCCTCCGCCTCCTCCGCCTCCATATTGGCAAGTAGTTGTTGTGCCGCCTGGGTCACCGTCACCTCCTATAACGCTTATGACACCATTACCGGAAAATAATCGTGAGCGTATATTCACGCTACCGCCAGCACCGCCGCCAGCACCGCCATCAGCGTTACTATCTTTCCATGAGCCACCAACTATAATAGATCCAACAATATTTACAGTGTCAGCGGCATCGATAATAATTAATCCGCCTCCTGCTCCACCAATAGCCGTATTTCTTTTTCCGCCTCCGCTGCCAAATATTATAGGCTCAAGCGCCTCACCAGATACAGCAGCACCTGAGCCATAGCCTCCTCCACCACCATAATCTCCTCCTCTGCCTCCTGAACCTCCATGACCGGCTCCTCCAGCACCATCCCCAGAACTTACGGAACCTCCTTCGCTGGGCCCCTTTGAGCCGCCGTATCCCTTTCCAGTAAGATTAATCAAGCTACTACTTGCAATCGTGAAGTTCTCGGTTGTGATATTGATTAAATACAGTGTATTATTGCCATTAAATTGGTGAGTGATATTTCCTGTGCTATTTACATTGAATACAGTTGAACGAAGGCGCCCATTAATTTCTACACCGCCTTCAACTAGTGTATTTGTTGCATTCATGTTTCCTGTTCCTATGTTGTTGAATATACCACCTGATAGGTTAAAACGTATAGTATTTAGGATACTTCCGTTTGTAATGTTTATTGTCCCTCTTACCAGATTTATAGATATATTTGCTTTTACGACTGAATTGATTACAAGTACCCCTCCTGAAACAGTAATTCTGTTGTAAGTCTCATTATTGGAGAGTGTCATAGTTATGCCGCTGCTTACATCTAAATTTCCAGATTCTACTACATAAACTGTACCGGCGGCGCCTGCGGCTCCGTTCCAACCAGATTCGCCGCACCCTCCTGAACCTCCTGAAGCAGTTGTTGTACCAGTAAAAGTGTTAGTAACGTATGTGATAGCTATTCTTCCACCTCCTCCTCCGCCTCCTCCTGCATATCCACATGTATCTCCGCTTTGACCGGGGTCACCTGGTCCGCCGCGGGCCCCTATAATTCCGTTGCCAGTAAATGTGTTTGTGCGGATGTTAATTCCACCCCCAGAACCACCTGCAGGAGCACCTCCAGCACCATCTGTTGTTTTATTGGTGCCGTTTGCTAAAATAAATCCTGAAACGTTAACAGTATCTGTTGCAATAATAATCACTAGTCCTCCTCCCTTACCTCCGTTTCCTCCTCCGCCTGCGCCGCCTCCGCTTCCAATGAATATCGGATCTGTTGCGTCGCCATACGTAGGGCCGCCGACTCCAACAATGCCACCACTACCTCCATAATTTCCACCTGTTCCTCCTGTACCTCCATAACTTCCTCCTCCTCCTCCTTCCTGCGAAGTGGCTGTTTGACCTCCACCAGAACCGCTGCCATTAGCCCCACCCCAGGTGCCGCCCTGATACCCTCTTCCAGACACGTTGATAAATCCGCCAGACTCAATGGTGACATTAGCTGCAGAAATATTGAGAATGTATAACTGAGTATCAGTATTGGCAGTATGGGTCAATCCGCCCCCACTTTTAATCCTCAGATTAACGAATGTAAAGCTCCCATTCCAAGTTTTTGCGGTTGTGATATTGCATTCAGTTAATTCATCTCCCTGGTCGCACACTGTAGGGTCAATAACATAGTCAAACTCAATGTCATTTGTTGCCTTCAGGTCAAATATGTCTTGGCTGCTTAGATTATCCAGAATTACCTTGTATCTTTTATCGTCTGTTATAGTCCCAAAGTCAGCTATTGAGTCATTCCTATCCTTCTCATAAACCAGGACAGATGCATTTGGGTAATTGCTCCTTGCGTATATGGTTATGTCCCTGCCAGATGTCAGATTTGTTTCAAACTTAACTCTCAGATAATGGTTTGCAGGAATTAAAGTGAAATTATTGTCCCTTGCCTTGACATAATCATAAACATCCTCAACAAATGTCCTGTTTTCATCCAGATGCTCTGCCTCTGTAATCAGTATAATATCATACGTCTGATTGGATAAATGCGGAACTGTCCATTCAATATAATCCACTAAGCCATTTTCATTGCTATCATAACCATCGAAATTTGATGGAATCCTGTTTCCGTTGACCAAATAATACAGCTTGATTGAATTTGCTTCTGTATCAGGTATTTCTGCAAATGCCAGTACATCCTCATAGCCAATGTCAGAGCTTATTGTTACTCTCTTCCCATTATCAATCTCTTCTTCTATTGCTATGGGCGCTTCTGTGAAATATTCTATCTCTACTTCTAGTACATCTTCATTTATTACAAGTACAGTATTGTTCTCTTCCTGCTCGCTTAATACAACATTTCCTGTTATAGAAATCAATTTCCTTAATGTCCTGCCAGTATTCTCTAATCTCTTGCTCTTGACAAATTTCTCCTTCTTTTCCTCAAGTGAAGCAGCGCTCCTTCCTGCTCTAACTTCCTTGCCAATCTCCTTATTCATTATCTCTATCTTCTTGTCATATTCATACTCATCCAAATCCTTTCTTTCTCCTTCTACAATAATATCGATATTCCTGTCAAGTATTTTTTCACCATTTGCAGTAACAGTTACGTTAATAGGCTCATGCTCAAGCAATACTTTGTTATCTATTACAAGTGCCTTCTTGACCCATCTTACATCCTCTCCAACAACAACTTTAGGCTTGAAATCCACAACATCCAATTCTATTATGTCTGATGTTGCTGAAAGGGAAGAGTCATTTACTGTGAAGAAAGTATACGCTTTTCCTGTGAAGTTTGAATCTGCCTTGATTATTGCGTTTAATCCTTCAAACTCAATTGAAATGCCATCGACATGCAAATAGTCAATATTCAGCTCATTATTGTCATTATCTGTAAGGTACTTGCTCAAGTCCAAGGTATAATTATCAGAGAATATTATGTTTGGCACTTCCTTGAACTCAGGTGCATTATTTGGAGTGAGTGAATATGTATAATTCTCCAAGAATAAGCTTCCAGAATAAACTTTTACTCCTAAGGTGTAGAATTGTGATTTTGAGCCAAGATTGCATGCCTCACCGCATATGTTGCTTAACGGCAATTTATCAAACAAGTCAACAACAATGCCTTTAATGTCGCTGTACCTTATGTCAGAATAGGCATTGTCAATGTCAAGGCTATAATTCGCATAGACTACTTGTGCTTTCACTATATTCCTATCTTGTGCATTATATTTTCCCTTGTTCAAATAGAGTGATTCATTCTTCTCCCCAGAAGATTCTAAGTTCAATAATGAACAGCATGAATTCTCTCCATAGCAGATGCTTTCATCGTTTATCTTCCATTCAACACAGCTATATTGCCCTGCAT
Source organism: Candidatus Woesearchaeota archaeon (assembly GCA_018303125.1). GTDB lineage: Archaea > Nanobdellota > Nanobdellia > Woesearchaeales > WJIZ01 > JAGVYS01. The sequence goes on from JAGVYS010000021.1 coordinate 3,596, forward strand.
TAACTGATAATTCTGCCACCTCCGAAGAGATTTTATTGTAATCCAATTCAAGCTCTATTGATGAATTCTCAACTTCCTCATTAAGCTCAGGAATTGAGTAATTCAGTATGACATATCTTCCATCCTCATCATACAAAAATACATCTCCTGAGAAATTGCTTGAGATGTAGCTGTTAAGGTAAAGGGCAGTTATTTCTTTAATAGGCAAAACTATGCTCTCATCTGAACTAAATTCAATCCCTATTGAATTACTTTCCTGCAAGACTGTGAAGACTGTGAAGCCTGTAAAGCTCGGAGAATGCATGAGAAATGAAAAAGCAATAAGCATTATTATCAGAATATTTACTGTTGTCGAATTAAGCCCAGTTATTATCTTATTTATCTCCTTTTGTACATCCATCCTTGCCGAGGAAATAAACTTATGCGAGGAATTGCACCAGTCATTCTTGCTCCTGCCTAGATGCTTTTCATTAGAGAATCTTTCAAAACTTTCCTTAGATATGCGGCCAGTTTTATATAATCTCCTGGCTTTTTTCATTCTGATTGCCACATTACCAAGAAGCCTCTGGCATTCTTCAATCTCGGAATCCCTTTTCAATATCCTTATGAAAGCTTCCTTGAGCATTTCTATTTGACCCTCCTCATGAAGATGGGCGTATCCTTGCCTATTTTGGATTCAGGATTTTTCAGAAGCGGCGTAAAAAGTATCTCAGTATTTTCATCCCAGCCGGCAATCTCAATAATCTCCTGAGGAATCGTTATCCTATATTGCTTGCCTGATTTTGATAGCTTTACCATTATTTAGCCAAATACTGGTTAATTTAGCCATATATTGGCTTTTTATTTATAAAATTTCTCTTTTTTAGGATAAAGAAAAGGAAATTCCCGATGATAGCATGACCTTTACGGAATATTTATATATCAGTATATTTAGATGTATATTAAAATACTAAAATGTTTAGGAAATCTATAAATCTATTGTTTGTTCCATTTCTCATACTTACCTTTAGCAACTTTGTTTTCGCATCTTATCAGGCAGATGTTTTTTTCACCCTGCCTGACTCAGTATACACGACAAGCGAAAATATAGAACTGAAGGGATTTGTCCTGCTCACCAATATCTTGGCAAATGGGACAGTTGTCTCAAACAACACCCCTGCGGCGAACTCTATTGTAAACATAAGTATCAAGAGCAAATCAAGCGGAACATCAATGGTAAGAATAAACCTCACGACAGATATTGCAGGCGCGTTCTATACCAACAGTTCATTTTATCCGAATGCTCCTGGCCTTACAACCCCTTCCACAGCAGGGGAGTATATCATCGCAGCAAATTACACTGACCCAGAAAATGTGTCATGGTCGTCCTCCTTGGAAATTTTGGTTTTCAATTCTACCATAGACAATGTAAGGGTAAGGACTGACAGGGCGAGCTACCATCCTGGAGAGAACATAACAATTATTGCAGAGGCAAGGAGAATCGTTGGAGAGAGAATACTATTTTCTGCCAATGTATCCATAAACGGCTCAGTCAGGGACCCGGACAGGAATATCATCTCTGAGTTCGCATGCACAACAGGTATCGATGGAAAATGCAGGCGTCATATAACCTCCCCTTCAACCACTGGCAAATATGTGGCGGAGATTAACAACTTCAAGTCTCATACTTATTTTTCCGTGGTACCGTTCAATTTTAACCTTTATATAAAAGACAGCATAGGGCAGACCTTTAAGAATGTCTTTGCGAAGGGCGATCAGGCAAGCGTTGAGGTATTCGTCATAACTAATGTCACATCAGATATATACACCTTTTCTGGGCATATAACGGACTCTGCCGGAAATGTCATTATGCTTATCAACAGCACAGAGCTGAACTCTAACAATACCTTCACAAACAGATTCGTATTCACGGTAGATTCATTGACATTTGGCTATGGGGGATACAGGGCTTCTGTGACGATCACGAAATCGGGAGGGGCATCGCTGGCATCCACAACCTTCTTTGAGGTCAGGGATTGGGATTTATCCTTTATAAAGAGGGACCAGAATTCAGGCTTTGAATACGGCTATAACGCATTCAAAAATAAGACGCTCCATTTTGAAACATACGTGAGGAACAAACAGAACCAAAGCAAGATCATAAGGGCAATAAATGATACCTTCTTCAATGTCAGCATCAAGGACAAACTAAGAAACACTATATCTGAAGCAACTGTAATTTGGAACGAAACGTGCGGGACAGACAGCTGCTATCAGTTTTCCATGCAGTCGCCTTCAAATATAGGAAAGTATGTTATCTCAGTCACACTTGCTTATAATGGCGATGTGCAGACGTTCCAGAGGTCAGTAAATGTAATTGATTCAATAGTAAGCGCCCAATCAGTAAACAAAGCAGGGGACACAAAGGAACTCTTCGGCACAAATGAATACGTGTACATAAGCCTTTCCGCCTATAACCTTTCACAAACAGGGATAAACCTCACTGATGCGAGCGTAGCATCGATAACGCATATGAATGGAACTTCAATGACCTATTCTGAAGTCACTTCTTTCAGCGCGGTCAACATCTCAAATTCTGTGTATGAATGGGCATGGAATGCCACAACGCAGATGTTAAAGCTTGACCCGCCCAAGGATGGCGGATTATACAATGCCTTAATATCCGCCAATAATGATAGCCTTGGGACATCTGCGAGGTTCCTCATAAACCCTTACGATATCTGTGTTGTTACCAAGGACACAGCAGGAGATGTGTCATCAGTATCCGGTTCGTATTATGTGTGGCAATTCAAGACAACAGACACAGTTTATTTTGAGCTGGTTGCTATACAAGCAGACAATCCCACAGGAAAGGCCTCTGTAAATAATCTTACAGGCAGCGGGAACAGCTCAAATTACGGTACAGGCTCTGCATGCAGCGTAAATACCCAGCAGAAGCAGGTTGTCAACAATGCTACAGTGGCAGTTGAAGAGGTAAAAAATCTTGACAGCGGGAAAACCTTCACTCTTAATTCCTCTTTGTCATCATGCCAGGCAAGCAATGACCAGGGAAAATACACATGCACAGTGAAGGCAACTGAGAACTGGGATGGTGGCAGGTATAATGTGCGATTAAAGGTATCAGGCAAGGATGGAAGCTCGGACATAGTCTACGGTATTTTTGAGGCGAAGGCATTTTACCTTTATGGATACGCAAGCGTTTGGCAGGCAAAGCCAACAAGTTCTGTTACATTGACAGTGCAGATGTATGAGGCAGGCAGCAATTGGTGGGGCGCTTATGGAAGCTCTGGGCTGAGCGGAACAGTCAGCGTGGAAAAGGTGGAGTACCAAGGCTCACCAGGCGAATGGATATGGCCTCCTGCAGAATACAATTACACAAACCTATCTGGCGCAGTTGCCACAATAACTACGGGCCAGGGCTCAATCACGCTCAACCCAAATAAAACAGCGGACGGGCAGTGGAAGACAGGATACTACAGGGCAATTCTCAAGGGTGTTGATTCAGGTGGGAATGTCGACTACGGCTATGCATGGTTCTCAATAAGGAGGTGGGATGTCTACAGCTCTCCAATTGATTGCACGTTATCTTCCACAAGCTGTACTTACAAGAACTATTTCAATTCAGGGGAGAACATAACACTCTACATAAGGGTTGTGGGCGCTGGTGATTATAACGATAACGGCAATGTAGCATTAGGAGAGAACGTTACTATATCTGTTAAAAAGATACAGGACTGCAAAAGATGGCCGTGCACAGACCTTAACTCAAGCAAATACGTTTCAGGCTCCATAACTGTTGACAGGTCGAGCCCATGGTACTGGTCTACCTCAAACATAAATACCTCAAATTATATCATACAGATAAACAGGACACAAGGCTCCTGGGGCGCAGGCTATTATTTAGTTGTCCTGGATGTAAACGGCTCAGACACGGGCACAGGTTGGTTTAACACAATATCATTTTATGTCGATGTGAGGGTAACTGACTCTTCAGGCACATACTATAAATACAGCATAAAGCCAGCGGAAGATATGTATGTAAACATTACAACAACCAAGAACTATATGGGATGGACTGCAACTTATAATGAAACGGATTATATAAACGCAACTGTGACAGACATGGTTCTCAGGAGATGGAACCCAACGACATATCAGAGTATAGAATACAATTATCCTGAAGATATTAACATAACCTTGGTAGGAAGGAATAATTTGACGCTGATTGGCAGGGCACTGGCTAACATAACTTACAATGCGGGAAACTGGCCAAGCGGCTATTATTGGGGAGAGATTGAGATGAAGGACCCCTCTAATGAAAGTGCCACCGGCTGGATATCCTTTCAGGCCCAGCCGTTCAGGGTAAACATCAATGTAGGCTCTTATGAAATAGATTCTGATACTTGTGCAAATGCCACAGTAAGCATCTATGAGCCATGGTGGTATGCTTCAACATTGGTTAACGGCACAAATTTCACGATAACAAAGATTTTGGAAGATACATGGATAGGCGGAGTGAGGCAGCAGACATTGTACACAAACTATACAAACACATCCTTCAATGGCACAGCAGCAATAGCAATATGCCCAAACAACAACAACTGGGGCTCAGGGAGCTGGGGAGGATACCATTATCTTACGCTTTATGTGAAGGATGTTTCCAACAACGATACAGAAACTGGGTGGATGTCCTTCAGGGCAGTTCCATTCAGGGCAACATGGGGCAGCATAGGCTCAAACCAAAGAACAACATCAAACATAACCGCCTCTATCGGTCTTACAAAGGCGTCATCCGGGGCCAGCACAACAGGAAACCTGTCAAGGCTGTACCAATGGAGATATGACAATTACAGGAGCACCCTCGAAGAATATGAATTTTCAGTCGGGAATTGCGACACAAGAAACGGCGCAGCAAGCTGCAACATAACAGGAAACAAGACAGTTACGATATACGCTCCGTCAGGCGGCTGGAAAGTAGGGTATAATTACATTGAGTCTGAGTGGAAGGACAGTTCAGGAGGCATAGTAAACACCTATTCATCGCTGTATTTCAATGCCCTTGAACCATACAGCGGCTCTTATAATAATGTGGACCAGAACGGGAATTACAAATCCTACTTCAACTTGGATGAGAATGCAACTATTAGGCTAACTGTGACAGACATTTCATATAATTCGGCATCGGTAAATGTCACTAGAGTGGAATATGCATATTCCGGTTCAAGCTGCTGGGATGACTATTGCAGGACTTACTCCACAGCATCCTATGGTATTGTCAATAACACTGCAGGTAGCCTAACGATAAACGGAACAGGGATACTCAACATAGGGAAGCCATTGAGTGGATGGAATCGCGGGAAATATGTGATTAAGGCAACTGTTTCAGGCCCCAACGGCACGGCAACAATAAAAAATGGGCAGGTACAATTTATTAATTCCACGCCGCCCACAGCAAACATAACATCCCCCCTGTCTAACTCCACAGTAACCGGCAGCTCATTTACTGTTACAGCAACAACCTCCGCGGATGCTTCATGCGGCTTCAATGTGTACAATTATGATAACGCCTGGTGGTGCTCTAGCTACAATTCATCAAACTCAAGTTCGGAATCTGTTATATTAGGATTGGCATGCAACACAACGAGATATGCATATAATGGCTCTACTTATTATAATGTGTATGCATCTACCAATTATTATTCCGTTTATACAGGCACTGGCTCTACCTATAGCCATGGCTCCAATGGCCTTGCTACAGGAGGAAGGACGCATAGCTATACTTTCCAGACATCTGAATGGCCAGTGCAGCATTACGGAATAAGGGTATACTGCACTGACCAGGACTACAACTATGCGTATGGCTACATTACAGTGAAAGTCAACAGCTCCACATCCAGCACTCTTAGGGATAGTGGCCCGACATTGACTCTTATATCTCCGGCAAACGGCTCAACAGTGGCAGCAGATAACAATATATTTAGCGCCAATATCACAGATGACAGAAGGCTGGCAAATTCCACGCTGTATGTATGGAACTCCACTTCCCACTTAATCTTGGCTAACACTACCAACCTTACAGGGTCGACATCCACGGCAAACATCTCATACAGGCTTCCGAAGGAAGGCACTTACTACTGGAATTATCTTGCATTTGACAACAATAGCAATTCAAGCTGGGCAAGCACAAATTTCACGCTGATATACACTATAGACACGGCATCGCCCTCGGTAATTCTAGTATCACCAATAAATGGCACAAATACATCCTCGGCAACAGTATGGCTCTATGCGAATTTCAGCGACAACATAAGACTGAAGAATGCAACACTATATGTGTGGAACTCCACATCACTCATAGCGACAAACTCAACAAATATATCAGGAACTTCAAACAGCTCTAACATATCATTCACTATCCCTCGGGATGGGGTATACTACTGGAATTACCTGGCTTATGACAATTCAAGCAGGTCAAACTTCAGCGTTGCCAATTTCACCTTCACATATGACTCGACTGCGCCGGTTATATCCTACATCAATCCGACACCATCACAAAACGCCACTCTGGCGCAGAATTCATTGTTCATAAACGTTTCATTGGCAGAGTCAAACTTCAAGAACATTACATTTTACCTGTTCAACATGAGCTCAAAAGTAAATGAGACGAGCTATTTGACGCAGGTGCTCTATGTCAATTACACTAATCTGCCCGCCACAAACTATTCATTCAACGTTACTGTATTTGATAGAATGCTCAACTCGAACTCATCGGCAACGAGGACCGTCAACATCACAGGATAAAATGAAAAAAACATTCGCCCTAATCATAGCAATTTTTTTCACAGTGCCAGGAGTTTTATCTCTCGCAAACTGGCAAATAAAGGACTCGACATTTGCATGCTCTCCGGATGAGCTTGTTGTCGGCTCTGACTTCAGCTGCAGCGCCCAGATTGAGAATATAGGCGATGAATCCGGCACAATAGGGACTGCAGAGCTGCATGCTGACCCTGCAAACGAATGGTTCTCAGACCAAAATGGCGCCTATCCTGTTGTCGCATCCTTGAACGAGGTGCTTTCCTCAGGGGAATCAACTGAGGTAACATGGTCAAACATGAAGGCTATTGTAACGGGTATTAATGAGTTCTCTCGCGTCATGCTGGATTCAATCACTGACTCAAGCGGGGTTGAGGACGTAAGCGTGAACGTTATAAGCGTCGTTGTATCTTCTTCAGCATCTGTGTCCTCGGCCGAAAGCGGCGACACATCCATTGTTACGGCTGAAGTCGCGGCAGGGGGCGACATAGACGTGGATTTGACATTCAGCGGATGTACCATATCAGGGCAGGAAGCAACGAAATCGTTCTCTCTCCAAAACAACAATGCGGAAGAAAGAAGCTGGACTGTCACAATAGGCGCAAGCTCATGCAACTATAGGGTAACAGCCATTGCAAGCGGGGCAAACAGCGGACAAGCGCAGACATCTGACACTACAACAGGAACAATAACTTGCACTGACTGCAGCAGCGGCTCAAGCAGCTCATCGAGTTCGTCTGGCGGCGGCGGGAGCACAGCAGCAGGCGGCGGAGGCGGAGGAGGAGGCTCTGAGTCTGGCCCTTCTGAGCTGGCAGGGCCGAGGTCATATACACTTGAAAAAAACCAGAGAATAAGCTTCACCATAGGCATTTCAGAGCACTTTGTGACATTGCTTGATTTTACAGAGACAAGCGCAACATTTCTTGTCCAAAGCTCCCCACAGGAAGTAACGCTCAATGTAGGGGAGACTAAGGCCATTGACTTAAACAGTGACAAGATTGCTGACATATCCATAACCCTTAATTCTATCAATCCCACTAAGGGAAATGTCAGGATAACAATAGCACCCCTCTCGGCAAAATCTGAAGCACCTTCTAAAGAAACCGAGCCTGAGAAAGCAGGCCAAAAGCAGGGGGGAAAAGGCTTTGGGATTCCGTTTCTATCAGGAAATATCGATTATCCATGGCTGATAGGCCTTGTCGGGACAGCATTGTTCCTTCTTTTTGCTATTGTATACTCCTTCAAAAAGAAGAGAGTTGCAGGCAAAGGCAATCATTCTGAAGAACCGCATCCCCATGGAGAAGCCAGCAAATATCACGAAAAAAAGAAGTAAAATTTTTTAAACTGAGGCAGTTCCTCAACTATTTCTGCTCCAATGTTGCAATACAGGAGCCTTTTCCAAAGCCTCGGAAAAAGGGACGACATTACGCCTTTGGCGCAAGTCGCCTGGAAAAGAGCGAACTATGCTCCCATGGTGTAGTCCGGCCAATCATTCGAGCTTTTCGAGCTCGGGACACGGGTTCAAATCCCGTTGGGAGCGTTCACCATTTTTGTCCCCGTTTAGGGGATTTAAATTTTAGCTCGTCGATAATTAGGCCATTTTGTCTGGAATACTTTTTTTCTAACTCTTCAAGTTTCTTCAGCCCTTCCTCAATGGTATTGCAATTTAGATACTTTAGAATCTCATCAACCTTCCCGTCAAGATAATCTGCCATCAGCCACCTCGCACTCTTAGATAGAAGAAATTTCTGTCCTCATCTATAATATCGACATTGCAGTTCCTTTTCATTGTCTGTACTATTCTGCCATTCAGCTCTCCCAATGAAGGGGAGATGAATGAGCCGACATCCGGATTTATTGCTTTTATGCTTTCATTGATGGAATGGATTCTTGCAAGGACTATCTCGTAAAATGTGCTCTTGGCTATCTTGCCCCTTATCTCCTGCATCGGTATTTCCTGCTTGGCCTTGAACAATTCTATGAACTTTGAGAACTGCTTCCTATCGTTTCTTTCTATG
>JAGVYS010000001.1 GCA_018303125.1 Candidatus Woesearchaeota archaeon
CTGGCCTCTAACGCTATACGAATAGTGTCCAAGAGGCGGGCTAATCTGATTTTGGTCCGCTTCTTATTTTTTTATTAGCTTAGAAGTGATTCTGTCGGCCGAACTATTAAAGTTTGCGAAAACGACGAGGGTCGCATATATCGCAAATTCATCTACGGGCTGAAGCCCGCAGGTTTCTTTGCTATGCTCCCCCTAAATCAAAAATAATTGAAAACCGAAAGTTTTTTATATTTCAAAAACTTAAAAAGGAATATAAAAAATGAGCGAAAAAATCTTTGAAATAAGGATAGTGGATACCTCGAAAATTTCTTCTGAGGCACGAGAAGAAGTTACAAAACAAGTGATGAAAGAACCAGAGAAATTTAAAGATTTTAGAGGCTTTGCAAAAATAACATATGTTACAGCATCTCCACCCAGAATAAAAAGCATTGAGCCTATTAATGGTAGCATAAACGAATATTTCAAAAAAGAAATGACTCCGCCAACTGGTATGGATGAGTTCATAGTATTTTAAAGGGATTTCAATGATAGTACTTTGTCATAAGGCAGTAAGTGGTAGAGGAAGTCTTTTTGAACATAGTTTCTTAATGAACTTTTTAATTACAAACAATAAAAAGGCAGTAGTTGCAAACGAAGTATGGGATGCATTTAGGTTCAGAGTGAATAAGATGGCAAGCGGAAATAAAGAGTATGCTGAAAAATACATAGTTCACTTCAGGGGAAAAATCGAGCCTGAAGTATGTAGGTTAAACAATGATTACCAAGAGAATGAACCTCAAGATTACTCGGATGAGATTTTAGTAGAAAAGACTAAAGACCTTGTAGATAGAAAATGGGCGGATATCGAAGATTTCATAACTCAAGAGCCAGACAAATACACAGGACTGCGAAAAACACCGAAGACCTTAAAAAGATTTTATCTTGACTGCCTAAATTCTAGTAATCAAGAAATGCGAAGTAGTGTACAGAGATACAACGAATCTGAAGCAATAGACAAGTTAGGCTAATACTACTTTTTACATAGGAGTTACTATTTACAAAAAGTCTTAGATACCGAAAATTATATAAATGTATAGATACCTAAACCTTCTATGAAGCTGCAATCCCAGATAAGTAGGGAATATAAGGAACACAAATACGAAAAATTCTGGGTAGTTATACCTCATAAAGTAATTCATGCTCTTGGCTGGAAGACTGGGCATGGGTTAAAAGTTGAGGCAAAGGGAGATAAGATAGTTATTGAGAAAGAGGGCGAATAATTTTTTTATCATGCCATATCCAGCAGACTTTACAGCTCACCTGTTTCTCAGTAGTTCCGAAGATAACAAAGTGAGCAATGATTTCCCGCTCTCCGCATCAATTATATAAAGGAAAAAGCCTCCTCAGGCATATGCTAACTCCAAGCATAATCCTCAATTTCTACAAGAGAAAGGACATACAGGAGGCAATAGTAGAGGCGGCAAAGTCAAGGGAGATAGCCATAAAGTACGGGGAAAACGGCTTTGGAAAAAGGCCTGACTCGCTTAACTATTCAAGCGAGGTTCTTGAGTTGGCTAAGAACGGCGCAACAAGCTTCCATTCCTCGGAAGAGCTGTGGGAAAACCCGCTGTCCATAGACACAGGAATGAGCCAAAGTGAAGTGAATAAGCTAAGAAAAGGATGGGACTTCATAATAGACATAGACTCGGATGACTGGAGCATATCCAAAATAACTACATGGCTGGTAATAAGGGCCCTTAAGGATTTTGGAGTTTCATCTGCTTCAGTAAAATTCTCTGGCAACAGGGGATTTCACATTGGCTTGCCTTTCGAATCTTTTCCAAGAGAATACAAGGGAGTGGAGACTAAACTGCTTTTTCCGGATGCACCAAGAAGGATATCCTCGATGCTGATTAACCACATATCAGAGAATTATATAGAAGTAAAAAACAATGATATCCTATTTGGGAAGGGGCTGGAAAAAACATTCAAAAAAAGATTTGAAGAACTGTCTGGAGTAGGAACAACAAGCCTTAAGAAAAGAGTGTGCGCAAAATGTAAATCAGTACTTGCGGAAGAGCAAAAGGCTTCTTTGGAATTTCAATGCAGAAAATGTGGTATAGTGATAAATGAAAATGCTGAATTTATGGTGTGCCCTAAATGCAAGAAGATAATGGATAAGATTTCAAGAAAAGTTAGCTGTAAGTGTGGCTCAAGGGAAAGCGTTGAGGTTTTCAATGCTCTGTCGGTAATGAAGATAGATACCTTGCTTATATCTCCGAGGCATTTGTTCAGGGTGCCATATTCACTTCATGAGAAAAGTGGCCTTGTTTCCATGCCTTTCAATCCTGAAAAGGTGCTGCTTTTTGAAAAGAGGTTCGCCAATCCAGGAATTGTGAAACTTTCCAAGCATAAGTTCATAGACAGGATTTCTGCGAAAGAAGGAGAGGCTATTAAGCTGCTTGAGGCATCCATGTCTGAAATTGAGAGCAGTGAAAAGATAAGAAAGGAATTCGAGCCTGTCGGAGAGGCGATACCTGAAACTCTTTTCCCGCCTGCAATAAAGAAAATCCTGGAAGGACTCAAGGATGGTAAAAAAAGGGCACTCTTTGTACTCTCAAATTTCCTGCAATGTGTTGGCTGGGATTATAGCAGCATAGAATCAAGAATTAAGGAATGGAACAAAAAAAATCCTGAGCCGCTTAAAGAAACGCTAATAATAGGCCAGCTAAGGTACAGAAAAGGAAGCAAAGAAAGGATATTACCTCCAAATTACGACAAGGATTATTACAGAGGCATGGGTATAATACCAACAGATGAGGAGCTCAGATACAAGAACCCTGTAAGGTATACTCTTTCCATGGCAAAAAGGGGCAAAGGGCCAAATAAGCGCAGCCAAAAGAAAGCTTTATAAATCGTCTATAATTCTTAAAAAGCAAGGAATGGATGTTCAAAATAATTTTAACATCCGGCACGCGAGCCTGGAAAGAAAAGCCTTTTCAGTACTGTTTTGTTAATTTAGAACAGAATACTGTTTCTTAATAAAGGATTTCAGGGCTATGTAGGTAAATTAGAGATGAAAAGACGCAATCCAAGACATGGAAGCATGCAGTTTTGGCCAAGAGTAAGGGCCGCAAGGAGCTATGCTAGTGTAAGGACCTGGGCACCAGGAACTGGTATGCTGGGCTTTGCCGGTTACAAGGCCGGAATGACTCACCTTATTGTCACTGATAACAGAACAACAACAAAGACAAAAGGCACAGACATTTTCTGCCCTGCCACAGTGGTCGAATGTCCGCCGCTAAAGGTCGCGGGCATAAGATTCTACAAAATTGTTTCCTCTTCTATGGTTCCATTTACTCAAGTGCTTTCTGAAACTCTCGACAAGGAGCTTGGCAGGAAGATTAATCTCCCTAAGAAAAAGAAGGAGAAAGCTGAAATAAAGGATTTTGACGATGTAACTCTTATAGTCCATACCCAGCCAAAATTCACAGGAATAGGCAAAAAAAAGCCTGAAATCTTTGAAATTGGCCTCGGTGGAAAAAACGAGGAAAAAATAAAGTATGCCAATGAAAAGCTTGGAAAAGAAATAAGCATAGACGAGATATTCAAGGAAGGCGAACAAATTGATGTTCACGCCATCACAAAGGGCAAAGGATTCCAAGGGCCTGTAAAGAGGTTCGGAATAACCCTAAGGCAGCATAAATCAGAGAAATCTGTAAGGAACCCTGGTTCACTCGGTGGATGGAGCGCCCAAGGACATGTGATGTATAGGGTTGCACATGCCGGCCAGATGGGCTATCACCAAAGAACAGAGTACAACAAACAGCTATTGAAAATGGGTAAGGATTCAAAGGAAGTCCAGCAAGATGGAGGCTTTCTTGGCTATGGTGTTGTCAAATCACCTTATATTCTACTTAAAGGCTCCATACTGGGTGCCAGAAAACGCCTTATTACTCTAAGCCATGCAATAAGGCCAAATAAGTCCATACCAAAGAATGCCCCTACAATAGCATATATAAGCAAGAGTTCAAAGCAATGAAGCTAAATGTGATAGGCCCAAACAGGGAAAAGAAAGGCGAGATAGAGTTGCCTGGGCAGTTTAGCCAGCCTTTGAGGGATGACCTCATAAGAAGGGCTGTTGAGGCAGAATCAAGCGAAAAAAGGCAGCCTTATGGTGCCTCACCTGATGCTGGAACAAGGCATTCTGCTTATGTATCAAAAAGAAGAAGGGACTACAAGACAACTTATGGTATTGGACAATCAAGAACTCCGAGAAAGGTTATGTCAAGGTCAGGTGCAAGAATGAATTGGGTGGGAGCTTTCGCACCTCAGACAGTTGGAGGAAGAAGATCACATCCTCCGAAGGCAGAAAAAATATGGTCAATGAAAATAAACAAGAAGGAAAAGGACATGGCCATAAGAAGCGCCATAGCAGCCACAATAAATAAAGACATCGTAGAGCAAAGAGGCCATATTGTCCCAGAAGGTTATCCTTTCATAATTGACAAATCATCTGAATCTCTTAAGAGAACAAAAGAGGTTATTGCATTCCTTGAATCAATTGGTCTCGGGAATGAAATTGAGAGAGGAAGCATAAAGAAGGTAAGGCCTGGAAAAGGAAAGACAAGGGGAAGGAAATACAAGAGGAAAAAAAGTACATTGATAGTCACTGGCGAGAATTGCCCTCTATTAAAAGCATCAAGGAACGTTCCTGGAATAGATGCATTAAGGGTTTCTGACCTTACTGCAACAGTTCTTGCCCCTGGTGCTGCACCTGGAAGGCTTACTTTATGGACAAGCAGCTCAATTGAAAAATTGGCAAAAGAAGGGTTGTACAAATGACAAAGATGAAAGGAATAAAATGCCTGCTCTCAACTGAAAAGTCAATGAGGCTCATGCAGTCAGACAACAAGCTCATATTTGTTGTTGAGCCAAAAGCGAAAAATAAAGATATTAAGCTGGCTATAGAAGGAGTGTTCAACGCAAAGGTGGTAAAAGTAAATACTTATACCTCTCCCTCAGGCGAGAGGAGGGCATATGTCAAATTCAATAATGAAACTCCGGCGATTGATGTCGCAACTAAACTTGGCTTGATGTAAAAATGGGAAAGAACCTTATTCAGCAGAAAAGAGGAAAGGGCTCACCTACATATAGGTCTCCGGGATTCAGGTTTTATGGAAGAGCCGAACATCCTACAGGTAATGCTGAAACAGGAATAGTGAAGGACATAATTCATTCGGCTGCGCATAGCGGGCCTCTCATGTTTGTCGAGTATAATGACAAGCAAAACCTGACGCTTGCCCCTGAAGGGATAAGAGTAGGCGAGAATGTTTTTTTAGGCGTTAAGGATAAGATTACTCCAGGAAGCGTTTTGGAGCTGAAAGATATACCGGAAGGAACTTCCATATTCAACATAGAATCAAAGGCAGGGGATGGTGGCAGGTTTGTAAGGTCATCAGGTTCTTTAGCCAAAATAGTTGCAAAAACAGGTGAAATGGCTACAGTGAAGTTGCCATCAAAGAAAGAGAAGAACTTCTCGCTTAACTGCAGGGCAACAATAGGCCAGGTAGCAGGTTCAGGAAGAATAGAAAAGCCATTCCTTAAGGCAGGAACAAAATTCCATAGGATGAAAGCAAGGAACAAGTACTGGCCATCTGTATCAGGTACGTCAATGAACGCTGTCAACCATCCTTTCGGTGGAAGAAGCTCACACGCAAAGGGAAGGCCCACGCAGGCACCAAGAAGCGCTCCACCTGGAAGAAAGGTAGGCAAAATAGCTCCAAAAAGAACAGGAAGAAAGAACAGGTAAAAATGGCAAAAAAAGAATTTTCATATCGTGGAAAATCATTGGATGAGTTAAAAGGAATGAGCATAAGCGAGATATCCGGGCTTTTCACTGCAAGGGCAAGGAGAACACTCAAGAAAGGGCTAACCCATGAGCACAAAGTTGTGCTTGAGAAGGTAAAGCTAAAAGATCCTAACCTAAAGACGCATTGCAGAAACATGGTAGTGCTGCCTGAAATGGTAAACTCAACCATAAAGATACATAACGGTAAGGAGTTTGTTGCTGTTTTAATACAGCCTGAGATGATAGGCCATTACCTGGGCGAGTTCGCCATGACAAGAAGAGGAGTTAAGCACTCTGCTCCAGGAATAGGGGCAACAAAATCTTCATCAAATTTATCGGTGAAATAAATGGCATATAAGCACTCATACGAGGAATACAACGGGGAAAAGATGGCCAGAGCATTGGGTTATGCACTACCTGTTTCAAGAAAGCAGAGCATAGAAATCTGCAGTTCCCTGCGCAATAAGCCTCTTGTAAGGGCAAAGGCAATACTTAATGATGCAATATCAATGAGAAAAGCCATTCCATTCAGGAGATTCACAAGCAGTATTAGCCACAAAAAAGGAATGGGCCCTGGAAAGTATCCTATAAATGCCGCTACCGAGATACTCAAGCTTGTAGAAAATGCAGAGGCAAATGCAAAGTTCAAAGGTCTTAATGCCTCAAACCTCATAATAAAGCACATGTGCGCCCAGCATGGTGGAAACGTATGGAAAGCCGGAAGGTTCAGAAGAAGGAAGATGAAGAGAACACATATAGAGATAGTCGTTACTGAAGGGAAAGCTAAAAAGGAGTCCAAAAAAAAGGAAAAGAAGGAAGTGGCTAATAAATGATAGAGAGAAAATTCGTCGCTGCAAATATGAAGGAGTTCCTTATACAGGAGTTCATAGGCAGCAGTATAAAGGGTGCCGAGCACAGTCACACAAAGCTCCAGAAAACCCCCCTAGGTGAAAGAATCGTGATATATTCATCCAAGCCAGGAATAATAGTTGGGAAAAAAGGCCAGAACATAAAGCAGCTTACAAAGGTCCTTAAGAAAAAGTTTGGGCTCGAGAATCCGCAGATTGAGATTAGCGAAGTCGAAAATCCTTATTTTGACCCAAATATAATGGCAGAAAGGATTGTTAACTACCTTGAGAAATTCGGCACATCAAAATTCAAGAGCATAGGCCATAAAGTGATGAGTGATGTAATGGGCGCAGGTGCAATGGGAATAGAGATACTAATCTCTGGAAAAATTCCTAGTGCAAGAGCAAAATCATGGAGATTTTACCAGGGCTACCTGAAAAAGTGCGGAGATATAGCCCTGACAGGAGTAAAAATCGCATATGCCACTGCTCAGCTGAAAACAGGTTCAATAGGCGTCAAGGTAAGCATAATGACTCCAGACACAATCCTGCCCGATAAGATAAAAATAAGGGTTAAGGAAGAAGAAAAAGAACCGGAGAAAAAGGAAGATGGTAAAGAAAAAGGAGCTTAAGGAAATGTCAAGCAGTGACCTTGACAAGCATCTTTCAGAGGTAAGAATGGACCTGCTAAAATCCAGTTCAGAAGCTTCGTCAGGAAATGCCGTCAAAAGCCCGGGAAGAATAGGTTACCTGAAGAAAACTATAGCAAGGATACTCACTATAAAAAACATAAAGGGAGGTAAGTGAAAGGCATGAGTGAAATTTGCTCCAAGTGCGGTTTGCCAAAAGAGCTTTGCGTTTGCGAGGCAATAGCAAGGGAAAGCCAGGAGATAACCATCTCACTTGACAAGAAAAAATTTGGCAAGACCTATACTGTGGTAAGAGGCATCGACGAAAAAGAAATCAACCTTGACGAACTGATAAAGAAGCTCAAATCAAAGCTTGCTTGCGGCGGAACAGCAAAAGAAGGCAGGATTGAGCTTCAGGGAAGCCATACCCAAAGGACAAAGGAAATACTCCTTGAGTTCGGTTTCCCACCAGGCAGAGTAGTGCTAAAGAAATGAAAAACAAGCTGCTTAGGGAAGAGCTGATAGGCAAAAACGTTGAGGTCAACAAAACAAAAGGGAGCATAATAGACGAGACAAAAAACATGGTCACGATAAGAAGGGAAGATGGTGAAATTAAGAGGTTCATCAAGAATTCCAGCACCTTCGGGATATTGAGCAAGGGCGCCATGCATTATGTTGACGGTAAAAGGCTGATTGGAAGGCCGGAAGAGAGGATAAAGAAAAGATTCAGATGAAAAATAAAAAAAATGTTGGCTTGGGGATAACCTCGCCTGATAGTACAGGCTCAACTGATAAGAAATCTCCTTTCAGCGGGAATATAAGGCTGCATGGAAGGAATTTCATAGGCACAGTCATATCTGCAAAGATGCAGAAAACGGCAACTATTGAATGGGAAAGAAAGGTCAAGGTCCAAAAATACGAGAGATATATGAAAAAAAGGAGCAGGATAAAGGCGCACAATCCAGATGAGATAAAGGCAAAGGAAGGAGATGTAGTCAGGATAATCGAGACAAGGCCGATAAGCAAGACAAAGAATTTTGTCATAGTTGAAAAGATAGGCAAGGAGAAAGGCTTCACGCAGAGAATGGAAGCCATAGAGGCTTCGAAGAAGAAGGTAAGGGAAGAAATGGAGGAAAAGCAGGAGTAAAATGGAATCTGTAAAAGCACGAATAACTAAGGGACTTAATTTCGGCGCATGGATACCTACCTGTGATAATTCAGGAGCCAACATCATAAAGCTATACGGCTCAAAGACATGCAAGACCGTAAAGGGAAGGATAGGAAAGGCAGGAGTTGGCGACCTTATACTTGCCTCAGTCGTAAGAGGAAAGCCAGAAATGAGAAAGCAGACTGTCTTGGCTGTTATTGTAAGGCAGAAGAAAGAATACAGAAGAGCAAACGGCATGAGGATAAAATTCGAAGACAATGCAGCAGTCGTTGTCAAAGATGAAAAGGGAAACCCTAAAGGCACCATACTAAAGGGGGCCATAGCGAAGGAAGCTGCAGAAAGATGGGGAAATGTGGCAAAAATAGCGAGGATAATAGTCTAATGAAAGAGTGGTCTGTTTCATGGAAATCGAGCAAGAGTCCGAGAAAGCAAAGGAAGTATAGGTTTACTGCTCCCATACATGTAAAGAGAAAATTCCTCTCATGCCATCTGGCATCTGACCTCAGGAAGAAATATGCGAGAAGAAACATCGTTGCTGTGGTTGGAGACAAGGCAAAGGTTGTACGAGGAGAGTACAAGGGGCATTCAGGAAAGGTAGAGCTAGTAAATTCAAGAAAAGGAAAGATATCTGTCTCGGGAATCGATATATCAAAGAAGGACGGTACAAAGTCAAATTATTTTTTCGCGCCAGCCTCTTTGGTGATAACAGAGCTCAACCTTGACAGCAAGAATAGGAACAATCTGCTAAAAAGAAAAAGTGAAAAGTGAAGAAAATGGGAAGAAACCACATAAAAACAATGGCAGCGCCAAAAAGTTGGCCTGTTGAAAGGAAAAGCAAGAAATTCATACTCTTACCTGAGCCAGGAAGGCATTCGAGAAACAGCAGCATTTCCCTCAACTTTCTGCTTATCACTATGTTAGGGGTAGCTGAAAGTAAGAAAGAAACAACCTATATTGCCAAGGAAAAGGAAATAACTGTCAATGGCTCAAGGGTAACAAGAATCTCATATCCTATTGGCCTCATGGATGTTATTTCCATCAAGGACATAAAGAAAAATTACAGGATACTCATAGACAGAAAGGGAAAGGTAATAGCAAAGGAAATCAAGGCTAGTGACTCTTCAATATTGTTGCACAGGGTCAAGGGAAAATCGTCTGTAAATGGAAAAACACAGTTAAATTTCCTTGACGGGACCAACATCATTGTTGAAAAGGATTCTTACAAGATAGGAGACACCGTCATCACAGAAGTAGGGAAAAATGACATTAAAGATCACCTGAAGCTTGAGAAGGGGAACACAATATTCCTTATAGGTGGAAGGCACAGCGGGGAGCTCGGCAAGATTGAGAATATACACGAGAACAAGATAATCTACAAGACAAAGGAAAACGAGATGTATGAGACTTTGAAAGAGTATGCATTTGTTGTTGGAAAGGACAGCCCTCTGATAGAGATACAAAATGAATAAGATGAAAGAACTTAGGATAGAGAAGATAACGCTCAACATAGGAGCAGGAAAGGACCAAACTAGGCTTGAAAAGGCACAGATGCTCCTAAAGAACATAACAGGCATAGTGCCTGTCAGGACATTTGCCAAGAAAAGAATACCTAACTGGGGCCTCAGGCCTGGCTTACCGATAGGATGTAAGATTACTCTCAGGAAGGATAAGGCAAGTGCGCTGCTCCAGAAACTTCTGGAAGCAAAGGAGAAATCCTTCAAGGCAGACCAGTTCGACAGCTCAGGAAACATGGCTTTCGGAATACAGGAATATATAGAGATACCGACAGTTAGCTATGACCCAAAAATAGGGATTATGGGACTGCAAGTATGCGTCACGCTTGAGAGGCCTGGTTTCAGGGTGAAGAGAAGGTCTTACAAGAGAGCAGACATTTCAGCCAAGCATCTAATAACAAAGGATGCGGCAATAGAATTTATGAGAAATAAATTTGGCATAAAGGTTGGTGAATAGGATGACTTACAGCGATTATAAAAAAGTGTTCAAGCAGCTGAAAAACAATCAGGTAAAGCTCAAGAAATTCATAAAGCATAATTCCCCGAAAGAAAGAAGCTGTGGAAGAGCTACTAAAAGATGCCAGAGATGCGGCAGGATAAGAGGGCATATAGACAAATATGGAATTAATGTATGCAGACAGTGCTTCAGGGAAATAGCTACAAAGATAGGGTTCAAAAAATATTCGTAGGTGAAAAAGAAATGGCCTTAAACGATCCATTGGCTAACGCTTTGTCGAAGATAAATCAATTCGAAAAGCTAGGAAGGCAGGAATGCGCTTTGACACGCTCATCCTCTATAATTAAGGAAGTATTGGGTGTGCTGAAGAGCTTTGAATACATTAGTGATTACTCTGTGTCTAAGGAAGGGGCAAAGGAGTCAATAATCATAAAGCTGAATGGCTCTATAAATGAGTGTGGAGTCATAAAGCCAAGGTTCGCAATTAAGTTGCATGAGTTTGACAAATTTGAGAAAAGATATCTCCCTGCAGAGGGTATGGGCATCCTTATCCTCAGCACAGTAGATGGCCTTAGTGACCAGAAGAAGGCAAGGGAGAAAAAAACAGGAGGAAGGCTAATAGCCTACTGCTACTGAGATGGCTGTCAAAAAAGGAGAGATTGGAATAGATCTTGGAACAGGAGTTCAAGCAAAGGTAGAGGCAGGCATGCTGATTGTTAAAGGACCAAAGGGAGAAGTCAAAAGAAACGTAAGCCACCCAAGGCTTGATGTTGAAGTAACGGAAGGCAAAGTTAAGGTTTCATCCGAGGGAAAAAGCCTGAGTGAAAAAAGGCTTTGCTGCACTTACAGGGCACATGTAAGGAACATGGTAAAGGGAGTAAAGGAAGGGCACGAGTACCTTATCAAGATATGCTCAAGTCACTTTCCAATGAATGTATCAATAAGCAATGGCCAGTTGGTTGTCAAAAACTTCTTGGGGGAGAAGCACCCAAGAAAACTTGAACTAAGTAAGGAAGTTGACGTAAAAGTAAATGGTGACACAATAGTCGTGACATGCCCTGACAAGGAAATGGCGGGAACTGTCGCATCACGAATAGAAGGATTGATGAGGCGGCCAGGGTTCGACCCAAGGATATTCCAAGATGGTTGCTACATAATGTCCAAGAGCGGAAAGGAATTGAAATGATAAAAGATAGCCTAATCTTAAGAAAGAGAATAAAGGCAAAAAAGCCACATTTTGTAATGCAGGATGCTCATAAGCTAAAGTGTATTAAGATAAGATGGAGAAGGCCAAGAGGCATTGACTCAAAGATGAGGCTGTACCTTAAGGGATACAGGAAGTCTGTAGAGCCAGGTTACAAATCGCCAAGAGAAGTAAAAGGGCTTGACAGCACGGGCCTTGCTCCTATTTTAGCTTATTCGGAAAGAGACATAGAAAAGGCTGACAAGAACAAAAACAGCATCATTTTAGGAGGAAAGGTTGGCGCGAGGAAGAAACTGCTGCTTTTGGATGCCATAAAGAAAAAAGGGCTTAGGGTAATCAACATAAAAGACACTGAGAAATACTTATCAGAGATCAAGGAAGAAATGAAGAAAAGGAAGGAAACAAAGGAAAAGAAAAAGAAGGAGATAAAAGAAAGCAAGGAAAAGGCCGAAAAGAAGGATGAAAAAAAGATAAGCGAAGATGAAAAATCAAAGCTTGAAAAGGCTGAAAAAGACAAGATATTGACAAAGAAGGAATAAAAATGGAACTAAAAGTACAGAAAAGAATTGCCGCATCGTTGCTCAAGTGTTCCCCGAGCAAGATAAAAATGGATGTGAACAGGCTTGATGAGATGGAGGAGTCAATCACTAAAAAGGACATCATGTCCCTCATTAAAGACGGTGCCATACAAAAGAGGAGAGTAAATGCGAAGTCAAGGTCACGGGCAAGAAGGATACACAAGCAAAAAATAAAGGGCAAGAGAAAAGGCATGGGAAGCAGGAAAGGAAAAGCACATGCATCATTGTCAGGGAAAAGTAGGTGGATACTCAAGATAAGGGCCCAAAGGAAGCTTTTGGCAGATCTCAGGCAATCTGGGGGTATAGACAATAAAGTATATAGGGGCCTGTATAAAAAATCCGGCGGTGGCTTCTTTAGGAGCAAGAGGCACATAATGATTTATGCTGCGGAAAACAATCTGATGAGAAATGAAAAAAAGTAAAACATATTCGAAATACAGAAGAAAAAGGGAAGGGAAGACTGATTACAGGAAAAGGCTGAGTATTGTAATCTCAGGAAAGCCTAGGCTTGTGGTTAGGAAATCCCTTACAAGGATAATCGCCCAGATAGTAATTTATGATGAGAAAGGCGACAGGACAGCTGTTGCTGTAAGAAGCGATGCTCTTAAGAAATACGGGTGGAATTTTAGCTTCAAGAACATTACCGCATCTTACTTGCTCGGTGTCTTCATAGGGCATATGGCAAAAAAGAAAGGCATAAAAGATGCTGTGCTTGACATAGGCATGAACAAGCCTGTCCCCGGCTCCAGACTATTCGCGGTACTGAAAGGTGCCATTGACTCTGGCATGACAATTCCACACTCTGAAGAGATACTGCCCAGCAAGGAAAGGCTTGAAGGAAAGCATGTGATGGATTACGCAAAAATCGCAAAGGACAAGGGAAATCAGTTTAGCAACTACTCAAAAAACAAGGTCAATGTAGAGGATATATCAAAGGTATGCCAGGAGGTCAAGAAAAAGATTTTGGCAAGTTAAAGTGGAAGAAAAAATAGTTAAGTCGGATAGAAGAAAGAGTTCTGGCCCGGAATGGAAGCCAAAGACAGAGATTGGCAGGAAAGTAAAAGCTGGGGAAATAACGAACATAGATGAGATACTCGACAATGGAATCAAGATACTTGAATCTGAGATAGTTGACACTTTGCTCCCTGGGCTTGAATCAGAGCTTCTTTTGATTGGGCAGTCAAAAGGAAAGTTCGGCGGCGGGCAGAGAAGAGTATTCAAGCAGACCCAAAAGAAAACTGCAGAAGGAAACAGGCCGCAGTTTTCAACTGTTGTTGTGATTGGCAACAAAAATGGCTACATAGGTATAGGATTTGGCAAGGCAAAGGAAACGGTTCCGGCAAGAGAAAAGGCGATAAGGAACGCAAAGCTCAACATATTCAAGATTAAGCGTGGTTCGGGCTCCTGGGAAGATACAAGCTCAGAGCCGCACAGCCTCCCATTCAAGGTAAAAGGCAAGTCCGGCTCAGTGAGGGTTGTCTTGATGCCTGCTCCTCTTGGTACAGGATTGTGCGCCCACAAGGAACTGCAAAAATTGCTAAAGCTTGCCGGCATCCAAAATATATGGTCAAAATCATACGGAAAGAAAGATACAACAATTAACCTCGTGAAAGCCTGCGAGGAAGCGCTGAGAAGCCTTGTAAAGGTAAAATGCAAGAGCAACATTAACGCTGTGGAAGGTGCGTATGTTAAGAAGCAGGTCGTTATAGAAGAGAGGAAGGAAGAATGATAGCTGTTGTAAGAATCAGAGGCCTTTGCAGAATAAGGAAGGATTTGGCTGATACTCTTTATATGATGAGACTCTACAACAAGAACCATGCAGTTGTGCTTGAGGAGACAAAGCAGAACTTGGGCATGATAAAAAAAGTCAAGGATTTCGTTGCCTATGGTAAGATTGAAGAACCCTTGTTCAAGGAGCTTATTGAGAAGAGAGGGCAAGAATACGTTGGAAGGGAAACTGATTCAAGCGGAAAAATAAGCTACAGCAGAAGATTTATAGAGTACAACGGCAAAAAATATCTCAAATACTTCAGGCTCTCGCCTCCGAAAAAAGGGTATGGCAGGATGGGCATAAAGAAGCCTTTCAACAGGAGCGGTGCGCTTGGTGACAGGAAGGAAAAAATAAATGACTTGCTTAAAAGGATGATTTAGGATGCCAACAAGAAAAAGGAAGAAAAACAGCAGGCAGCGAGCATCACAAACCCATGGATGGGGCGCAAAGAAGAAACATAGGGGAAAGGGCAACAAAGGCGGTTCGGGGATGTCCGGCACTGGAAAAAGGGCAGATTCAAGAAAGCCTTCAATATGGAAGGATACAAAATATTTCGGCAAATACGGATTCAAATCAAAGGGAATTAAGAAAGAGATAAATACGATAAATGTGGGCCAGATTGAGACTGAACTAGCAAGGAGAAATATCAAGGATAGTTCGATTGACCTTGGAAAGATTGGGTATAACAAGCTTCTTGGGGGAGGAGATTTAAACTCTAAGCTCAGCATAACCGTTGAGATGGCCAGTGGAAAGGCCGTAGAGAAGGTTAAGGCTGCTGGCGGAGAAGTCATTCTTAAAAAAGAGGAGCAGTGACATGTCTTTTTTTAAAAGCATAATATACAACTTGCCGGAGGTCGCCGGCCCTACGCAGAAAAAGCTGTCCTTCAAGGAAAAGCTGAAGTGGACGCTTATCATTCTTGTAATATATTTCGCTTTGGGACTTTTCCCACTGTTCGGGCTTGGTCAGAATTCCCTCCAGAATTTCGAATTCCTGTCCATAATCCTTGGCGCGCAGTTTGGCTCTATCATAAGCCTTGGAATAGGCCCAATAGTCACATCTTCAATAGTCCTGCAGCTCCTCAATGGCTCAGGCATAGTTAAATTCGACCTAAAAACCCCTGAGGGGAAAAAGACTTTTCAGGGAGTGCAGAAGCTGCTTTCCTACTTTTTCATAATATTTGAAAGCTCAATTTATGTATTCATGGGAGGTTTTTCTCCGCCGGTTATTGGCTCACAGTTAGGTACAACAATAGTTACTGGCCAGCTCTTCTTCAGGCTGCAGCTAATCATGGTATTCCAGCTCATATTAGGAGGTATACTTATCCTTTTCATGGACGAGGTTGTTTCCAAGTGGGGATTCGGTTCAGGAATAGGCCTTTTCATAGCAGCAGGCGTATCCCAGTCAATATTCATCCAGGCCTTCAACTGGCTGCCTGGCCCTGATGGCGTCGAGGGCATTACTTATTCAGCTGGAAAACTCCCTGGATTGTTTCAGGCATTGAGTGCTGGCGACCCGACAACCGCAGGCATAAATATCGCATCAATTCTTGCCACTATCCTTGTTTTCATGCTTGTTGTGTATATTCAGGCAATGAAAGTTGAGATTCCATTGTCATTCGGGAAGATAAGGGGCCATGGAATAAGGTGGCCGTTGAGTTTTATTTATACATCAAATATCCCAGTCATACTCGTAGCTGCCCTTCTTGCAAATCTCCAGCTTTGGGGAAGCCTTTTCCAGAATACGTTCTTCGGGCCTTTGCTAGGCCAGTATTCATCTGATGGCGTGCTTATAGGTGGCCTTGCTTATTGGCTAAGGGCACCTAACCTTGTCAGGACAATAATTGAGCAAAAAACATTATTCCTTAGCGCAGACATATACCTCCAGTCAATTGCATATGTTGTCTTTATGGTTGCAGGAGCAATTATATTCTCGATATTCTGGATGCAGACAGCGGGCATGGATGCGAGAACACAGGCAGGTAATATGATGAGCTCTGGCTTGCAGATTCCTGGCTTCAGAAGAGATCAGAGAGTGCTGGAAAGCCTCCTTGGAAGGTATATCATGCCTCTAACAGTAATGGGCGGTGCAACTGTTGGTTTGCTTGCTGCCGTTGCTGACTTAAGTGGTGCATTATCTCAAGGTACAGGAATATTGCTTGCAGTCATGATAATTTACAGGCTGTATGAGGACATAGCAAAACAGCATGCTGTTGACATGAATCCAATGATGCGAAAGTTCATAGGGGAGAATTAATGGCATTCAGCAACATCCTTGACCCTGTCCTCGGGCCTTTGCTTCTCATTGATCCATTGCTTTCAATGTTCTTGATATCATTAGGAGTTTCCCTGCTCATGGTCCTCATTTACAAATTCACGACCAACCAGGAGCTCATGAAGAGGCTCAAGGAAGAAATGAAGGCCATGCAGAAGAAGGTAAGGGAGCTGAAAAATAATCCAGATGAGATGATGAAGGCAAACAAGGCTATGATGGACTCAAACATGAAGTACATGAAACAGTCTTTCAAGTCAACGCTTTTCACGATGATTCCCTTACTGCTTATATTCGGCTGGATGGCGGCAAATTTTTCATACGAGCCAATTGGTCCGGGAGAGCAATTCTCCATAACGCTTCTCTTCAACAAGAACGCATCAGGCCAAGCAAAGGCTGAGGTTCCTGCAGGAATAAGCATCATAGGTGAAGCAGAAAAGAATATTACAGGAAGAATGGCAACATTCACATTCAAGGGCGAAAAAGGGGAGTATACAGGCACAAGCAGCATAAAGCTATCCTACAAAAGCGCGGAACCGAAAATAGCGGAAACAGTTGAATTCAAGGACGTGCTGATAACTAATGGCCATAAATATTTACCAAAAGAAAAGCAGGTAAAAAACTCTGACCTCTCATTCATAAGCATTGATTACAAGAAAAGGATAGTGCTTCCTGGCCTTAACTGGGGCTGGCTCGGCACATACATTTTGTTCTCAATTGTGTTCAGCCTTGTCCTGAGAAAGGCTATGAAGGTGTATTAGAAAGTAACCCTAATATTTATATATCACAGGAGAATCCTGAAAAACATGGTAGGAAAGGCATTAAGGTCAAGGTCATTCAGAAGAATAAAGGTCAAGGTACCTGGTGGAAGAGTAGTAGTTAGTTTCAGGAAAAGAGTACCTAAGCTAGGTTCATGCCACATTACAGGCGAAAAGCTCAAGGGAGTTTCAAGAGGTTTTGATTACCAAGTTAGAAACATGTCAAAAAGCTCAAAGAGGCCCTCGAGACCTTATGGTGGAGTGCTCAGCTCAAGGGCAATGAGACTCCTGCTAAAGGAAAAGGCAAGGAGAACATTCGGGGAATAGCAGCTTCGGCAACGTGCTGAAAATGAAAACAAAAATTCTTATGATGGAGGTCGTTTAAAATGTTTGATATAGGAAGAATAGTGATGAAAATAGCAGGAAGGGATGCAGGAAGAGAAGCAGTAATAGTAGATACAATAGACAGCAATTATGTTCTTATTGACGGCAATGTAAGAAGGAAAAAATGCAATGTAAATCACCTTGAGCCAAGCCATAAAAAGATTGACATAAAGAAAGGTGCAGCCCATGAGGAGATTGCAAAGAAATTCGAGGAGCTGGGCTATGGGGTATGGTCAACAAAGCCAAAGCAGGTAGGAGAAAAGCCTGTAAAGGTCAGAAAGGAAAAGGTAGAGGAGCCAGCAGAGAAAAAGCCTAAGACAGCAAAAAAGAAGATAGTAAAGGATGCTGAAGTGACATCAGAGAAAAAGGCAGAGCCGAAGAAGAAGTAAAATGCCATATATTGACATAAAGGTTGCTGGAAAGCTCACAAAGGAGCAAAAAGAAAAGATTTGCAGCGAAGTCACAAGGGTTATTTCTGAAATAACGAAAAAGAAGCCCGAAAGCCACTATGTTGTCATAGAGGAAGTGGAAAGGGAGAATTGGGCAGTTGGCGGCAAGCTTCTAGGATAATTAATTCAAAACATCAAATAATTCTGTAAGGTTCAACTCAAATGCTGCAACAGGCATTGACAATTCCCAGTTGGATATTACTTGCGGAGATATCTCTCCAACATATGCTACATCCTTTCCCTTGACAGATATCCTTGCAACCCTTCCGGGGATGAAGCTTGAATGATTTGTTTGATTTACAGTATACTCAATCCCGAGCATCCTCAGGAGATAATCAAATATCTGCCTTATCCTTGTATAGTCTGATATTTCATTGCATAATATGCATGCAAGCCTGTCATTCTCAATTACTCCTGTCTCTGAATTGCCTTTCTTGAATACTGTGTTTATTGAAAATATGTTTTGCGGATACTCATTATGCTTGTTTTTCTTGAGCACATCCATGAGAGAAGGAAGTGCCCAGGCAAGCAAGACAGAATATTCCTCATTCAATGAATTGGCAAGAGGCAAAGGTGAAATATCACAATCCATGAGCTTTGACTGGCTGTCTTTGCTGGAAAGATGGTATGTCTTGCACTCAATCATGCCTATGCTGGCAAGTATCTCTGCTGCCCTTCTCTTGAAAACCTCAAACTTGTCCTCTCCTGCAATAGAATGTATCTTTGAAATCTTCTCAGGGAAGTTCTCATATCCATAAGCAATGGCAATATCGGTAGCAATGTCTGCCTGGTGGAGTATGTCAGCCCTGTAAGGGGGTATTGTTATTTTTCCGTTGGAATAACCATGACCCATCCTGGACAATAATTCCTTTGCCTCTGATTCCTTGAGGCTAAGCCCTAGCCTTTTGTTGATATATGCAAGGTCGAGGCACATAAAAGAAGGTGAAAGGTCAGGAGAGGTTATATTCTTTCCATACATATCTATCTCAACAGAATAAACTGTTCCGCCCATGTCAGATAAGGCTGTGACTATTATGTTTAGGCATGTTGCCTGGACAGAGTAATCAAAACCAGAGCATTCAATGAAAACATCGGTTGTTGCTTCTGTTATCTTGCCTATGTCGTGCGAGTTTATGATGGGTGGCACGCTGAGCACCTTTCCTGTTGAGTCCAGGAATACAGGGAACTTCTCCATGCCATTAAGCAAATGCCCGTATTCCCTTCCTGCTGGGTGCTTTGAAAGCATCTGCATGGCGTTTATTTCTGTCGGGTATTCAAGAGGTCTGAATATTATCTCAGATGGCTTCATTGCCAGGAATCTTATCGGTGGCGTTATTCTCTCGAAGGGGTAAATGCCTACAGCTGCCTTCTTCCTGTTCCTTCCATATGTTACATGCAGCTTTTCCTGTATCTGAATTACTTCCCTTATCTTCTCGTCATCGAATTTTATGCCCTTCACTATTGCGCAGGCTGTGTATGGTCTAACGTTCTTTGCAGACTGCTCAACAATGACTTTTTGCCCTGATTTCTTTACAGAATATTCCCTAAAGCCTTTCTTGGCTCCTATGAAACTTGCGAAAGCTCTTGCAAATCCCTGCTCCGAGAGCATGTCGGGCCTGTTTGGGAAAATCTCTACTATAATCTTATCAGCAGTTACATTCTCCAAGTCGGTTCCCAGATAGCTTATCCTATCCTTTAGCGTAGCATCATTCAGCTTCTTTCCGACTAATTTTTCAAATGTTTTTCTGTTCAGTGTTACTGTTGGCATTTTATCGCACCCAAAACTTCATTTCCTTAGTCTGCCTGAGGTCATTTCCGTAAAGCTGCCTTATATCAGAGATGTTCCAGTATTCTGAGATTATTCTGTCGAGGCCAAGCCCCCAAGCAAGGACAGGTACTTCTTCGCCCAATAATGGAGAGGTAAGCTCTGGCCTGAATATTCCTGCTCCACCAAGCTCAATCCATTCCTTTCTTTTTGGATGCAATACCTCGACTTCGCAACTGCAATAGGTATATGGAAAGTGTGCAGGCCTTATTCTCACATCAGAGTATCCCATCTTTGTGAAGAACTCCCTTAAGTATCCTTTCAGGTTTGTGAAATTCAAATCCTTGTCTACCACAATTCCCTCGACCTGATAGAACTCGAAGAGGTGCTTGTAATCAATAGCTTCATTCCTGAATACCTTTCCTACTGAAAAAAGCTTGCATGGCATGTCAGACTTCTTTATTCTTGATAATGCATGCGCAGATAAAACAGTTGTATGTGTCCTCAAGAGATTTTCCTTGGCGAGTTCCTCTGACCATCCCTTTCCCCATCCTTTTGACCCTGTGGAAGAGCCTGTCTCATGCACATCCTTTATCTTTTTCCAGAACAGGGGCAATTTTCCTACCTTTGGTTCCTTCAGGTAAAATGTGTCCTGCATCTGCCTGGCTGGATGGTCCTGTGGAACAAAAAGGCAATCCAAATCCCAGAAGCTAAGCTGTACCATGCTGCCTGTCATCTCCTTGAAGCCCATGTCAATCCATATGGATTTTATGTAATCAACAGCCTGGCTGACAAAATGCCTTTTCCCACCGCTAACTTTAGGGACATTTATTCCTACATCATATTCCCTGAATGTCTTACCCTTCCATTGCCCTGCCCTAAGAAGAGAAGGAGTCAATCTATCCTCTGTCTGTATTGTAACCTTTACTCCCTTAAGCTCCTTGCCGAAATCAGTGAGGCTTATGGATTTTATTTTTTCCCTAGATAAGGATATTATGTCTTTCCTCTTTGCCAACTGCTCAAGTGCAAATTTTTCTTCGGGTGCTATTCCTGAGGCATCCATGGGAAACTCTTTCTCGAGAAATGCCTCCTCAAGGCTTTTCTTTCCGATAATTTTCTTTCCGTTCTCAGATATCCTGAAAAAAGGCTCCTTTTCTTTCCTTATCTCTATTGCAGCTTTTGACCTCAGTATGCCTATGCACACATTAATCTCTTCCCTGTCCAAGCTGCTTTTTTCTGCAATCTGAGAAAGTGTCATCTCTTTTTTATCTATTGCCTCGAGAAATCTCCTTTCAGGCAAGCCATTTTCCCTGTACTTAACACCATTAGTACCCAATTGCACAACGTCTTTTTCCTTCTCGCTGATTGAAACAGCTCCCTTATTGGATAGCCACTGGATAGCCCTCATAGCCTCAACGTCAGAAATCCCTGAATTATCAGCCAATAGCCTTAAATCTATGCCGTCTGTTATGTTAGGCAATACTTTCCTCTCCAGTATATGGAGATTCTGCGCAAGCTTTTTTGCATCCATTTTGCTACTTAATATGCTCTTGGGTAACTCCCGAGCACCTTCAGGAAGAAGCTTTTACTTATTGATTTAAAAGCATTTTTGACATCCAAGTCAGACTCATGCCCCTGGAGGTCTATGAAGAAGATGTAATCACCAAGCTTGCCTTTGGAGGGCCTTGACTCAATCTTTGTGAGGTTTATGCCCCTGTTGGCGAATTCACCTATGAGCCCATATAGCAATCCTGCCTTGTCTTTATGAGGGTATATTGCAATGCTTGTCCTGTCCTTGCCTGTCCTTGCATGCGACTTTTTATCGAGTACTACGAAGCGTGTTACATTGAACCTGCTGTCCTGTATGTCTCTTGCCACGCATTTGAGATTGTATTTTTTTATTGCCATCATTGGGACTATAGCTCCATATCCCTTCCCTTTGCTCATTGCAAGCTTCTCTGCAGATTTAGCATTGCTTTCAGTAGGAATAACTTCCACATCTCCCAAATGTGCCCTTATGAACTTCTCGCATTGGGCAAAGGCCTGCAGATTAGAATAAATTTTCTTTATTTTTCCGTCGTTTGCCGCGAGATTGTGCCTCACTGGTATTATGATCTCTGCGCATATCTTCAGGTTGAAATCCATCAGTGCATCAAGCGTAAGCCCCACAGTTCCAGATACTGAATTCTCCAACGGCGCAATTCCCTTTTCTGCCTTTCCCTGCTTTACACAATTGAAAACATTCCATATCGTAGTCTGAAGAAGTATGCTTGTATTTCCGCTGTATTTTATTGCTGCCTCATGGCTGAACGTTCCTATCGGTCCAAGAGTTGCGATTTTCATTTTTTCTTTACTCTTCTTTTTGCCAATGTTTCAATAAGGTAGTTGGTATATTCAAATGCTTCCTTGTTGAACTCTTGGAAATAATCCGAGCCATGCTTGAAATATGTCGCAAATTCCTCTATGTTCTTATCCTTTATTATGCTATAGAGCTTTGTGCACTCCTCAAGGTATGCTTTGATGGCTTTCAGGCTATACTCATTGTTTATGCATATCTGCGCATACAGATATGGGTTCTGGTAGAGAAGCCTGCCGATAACATCCATGTTAAGGCGATATGTTGGGCTGCTGTATTCCTCTCCTTGCATGACATTAACTCCCATCCTCTCCCATACATGGCTTAGGGTTATAGAGCTAAAATGTGTTACGGACTGTATAACTGACATCATCTTGTCATGATCTGCTGCAGTGCTTATTTTCAATTTTGCACCTTCCTTGAGCAGCATCTTGATTAACCATTCTCTCCATTTCTCCCCTCTTCCAGGGCAGATTACCATGGTCTGGTTTCTGAATGTTGAAACATATGGTCCGAAGACAGGATGAGTTCCTACTACTTCAGCTTTTGAATACTTAAGCATGGCTTCTATCGGCTTTTCCTTTATTGAAGTTACATCCATAAGAAGGGAAGATTCCTTGATTAATGGCCCTACTTCTCTTATTACATCGCATGTTGCCTCTATTGGGACTGATATGACCACAATGTCTGCATCAGACACTGCTTTCTTTGGATCATCATTTCTTCCTATTAGCATGACATCGCACTTGTGCCTCTCGAAAAATCTTCCAAGCCATCTTCCCATCTGGCCTTTTCCGCCTATTATAGTTGCTTTAATTCTCATTGAAGTTTGCCCCAATTTTTTTCATCTTTTCAACAAAGTAAGGGAATGTGACTGAAATGTGCTCTGCATCCTTTATTTCCGTAATGCCGCTTGCACACATGCCAGCACATGCAAGGGACATTATCACTCTATGGTCCTTGTATCCATCGACATTTGCGCCGTGAAGACTGCTGCGCTCTATTAATAGGCCATCTTCAAGTTCAGTTATTGACGCGCCCATCTTCTTCAACTCAGAGCACATCACAGCTATCCTGTCTGTTTCCTTTATCCTGGCCTGCGGAACATTCTTAAGGACAGTTTTTCCTGATGCAAAGCATCCGACAATAGAGAGTATTGGCAAAAGGTCCGGAGTAGAATTAAGGTCTATCTCCCTGCCTTTTAGATTTCCTGCTTTTATTGATACATCCATGCCTGAAATATTTATCTTGCATCCCATTTTCTTTAGTATTTCAATTATTTCCTTATCGCCTTGTGAATCATTTATATCAACGCCGCTAACGGTTATTTCTGAGCCGGTTATAGCTGCTGCGCATAACGGGAATGCCGCCGAAGACCAATCCCCGGGAATCATTTTTGAAAATGACTTATAACTTTGCTTTCCGTAAACTGTAAAATTTTTTATTCCTTCTCTCTTGTATCTTATCCCTTGTTCATCAAGCCACTCTAAAGTAACATCTACATATGGCTGCTCATTTAACTGGTCATAGATTGTTATTTTAGTGTCCCCTTCAAGAAGAGGGCATGCCAGCAATAGGCTGCTTATGTACTGCGAGGTTTTGCCTGACACAGAAGTGCTTCCTGGAGTTATAGGTCCTTTTACTGATAAAGGTGCAAAACCATTCATGGATTTTGTTTTTGCACCTAGAATCTCCAGTGATTTAAGCAGAGGGCCCATCTGCCTTGT
The DNA here is from genome assembly GCA_018303125.1 of Candidatus Woesearchaeota archaeon. Classification (GTDB taxonomy): domain Archaea; phylum Nanobdellota; class Nanobdellia; order Woesearchaeales; family WJIZ01; genus JAGVYS01. The sequence continues at coordinate 23,708 of JAGVYS010000001.1, forward strand.
CCTCAGAGAGCCATCACCGTCAAAAGTGATCTCTTTTTCCTGAATGGCTGCCATGCTTGCCATAAACCTCAAAGTTGTGCCTGAATTCCCTACATCAATCTTGCTTGCCTTGAATTTTGGCTTGCCGCCAAGTCCGTGTACTTTCCACTCCGTGTCTTTTTCTTCCACTCTTGCGCCTGCTGCCTTTATTGCTGATAAAGCAGAAAGTCCATCCCCGGAATTAAGGGCATTTCGTATTGTGGAATCGCCATCTGCGAGCATAGCTATTACAGCAGCCCTTATTGTATGCGACTTTGAGCCAGGTACAATTATTGTCCCTTCAAGCTTCTTGGTAAACCCGCTTGCCAGCTTCATTATTCTAAGCTCTCACCAGTCTCTGCGCAAGAACAGCATCTGCAAGAACTATGTTGGTCATGTGTTCTATCACAGGAACTGCTCTTGGGCATAAGCAAGGGTCATGTCTCCCTTCCACGCTTATCTTGGTAGCCTTGCCCTTATCATCAACTGTGCTCTGCTCCTTTGTTATTGAAGAAGGTGCTTTTATGACTGCCCTGAATATTATGTCCTGTCCTGTTGATATTCCCCCAGATATTCCTCCGGCATTGTTTGTGCGCGTGCTTATCTTCCCGGCCTTTGAATAAAAGGAATCGTTGTTCTCAGAACCTTTAAGGCCTGCTGCGCCAAATCCGGAGCCGAACTCTATGCCCTTTACTGCGCCTATGGAAAGTATGGCTTTTGCAATATCTGCATCAAGCTTGTCAAATACGGGGTCACCTAGCCCTTGGGGAGGATTCTTCACTACCACTTCAATTATCCCACCTATAGAATCACCTTCTTTCTTGACAGACTCAATCAGCTTCTCCATCTTCTTTGCAGCTGTCTTGTCAGGGCACCTTACGCTGTTCTTCTCTATTTCGCCATAATCAATTTTTTCTGCCCTTATGTTTCCTACCTGGAGCGTATACGCTATTACTTTTGTTCCTGTTATTATCTTCTTTGCCACTGCGCCTGCAGCCACCCTGCAAAGAGTCTCCCTTCCTGATGACCTTCCTCCGCCCCTATAATCCCTCATCCCATACTTATTCAGGAATGCATAGTCTGCATGCCCTGGCCTGAAGAGGTGCTTTATTTGCTCATATTTGGAGGAATCAGCATCCTTGTTTCTAACAATAATGCATACTGGCGCTCCTGTTGTCTTTTCTTCGAATATCCCTGAAAGTATCTCTATCTCGTCTTTTTCAGTCCTTGGCGAAGTTACGTTGCTCTGTCCGGGCCTTCTCCTGTCCATCTCGGACTGAATGTCTTCCTTGGAGACTCTAAGCCCTGCTGGAACACCATCTATGACTGTCCCAAGCGCAACTCCATGCGATTCCCCGAAGGTTGTTACCCTAAAATGCCTTCCGAATGTGTTTCCCATCATTTCACCTTCGTGATTATCTCGTCTGCAATGACCTCAACTGAGCGCCCCTTTTGGTCTATCTCAACATCGGCCGCATCAGAATAAATTCTGGACCTTTCCTTAAAAAGCTTTTCGAATGAGCCTCTCTTGTCTTTTCCAAAAAATGGTATGTCCTGCCACTCAATCCTATTGTAAAGTATATCTGGATCTTCCTTTAGGTATACTATCTGGCCCATTAAGGCAATATTATCCCGATTTTCTGGGTCATCAAGCGCTCCTCCTCCAATGGAGATTATAGAATTTTTTGAATTCGTTATTTTGCCTATTGCCTCTTTCTCAATTTCCCTGAAATATTCCTTGCCTTGCCTCCTGTAAATCTCCCTGCAAGTTGCCTTCTCTCCATTTTTTCCTAGGTATATCTCCTCGATTATTGAATCTGTATCTATAAAGTATTTTGATAGCCTTTTTGCAAGAATCCTGCCCAAAGTTGTTTTTCCTGATGCTTTGAATCCTATCAGTATTATATTATTGCCCATAAAGAACCTTCTCTATTACTCCCTCCTGATGCCTTATCCCTGTCCAAAGTTCAAACTGCATTGCTGCCTGGTAGGCAAACATCCTTGCTCCAGATATTGTAACACATCCATTTTGTTTTGCCATTTTTAGCAGCTTTGTTTCCATCGGATTGTATATTGCATCGAATACCGTAATGCCTTTAAGGTGCTTTTTCTCTACTGGGGATTTATTTATGTTTGGATGCATTCCAACAGGTGTTGAATTTATCAGTATCTCGACATCATCCCAATTTATCTTTGATAGTGACGTGAATTTGCAATTAAGTTTTTTTGCAAGCCTCCTCGCCTTTTCCTCTGTCCTGCTAGTTATAGTAATTTTCCCGCCTTTAAGTTTTATCCCGTATCCTATTGCCCTTGCTGCGCCACCTGCGCCAATCAATATTGTGCTCTTCCCCTTTATGCTTATTTTATCTTCTATTGCACTAATTGCACCGTATGCATCTGTGTTATACCCTCTCATATTTTCTCCATCAACCAATACGGTATTTACTGCACCTATCTTCATTGAATCTTCATGCGTGCTATCTAGATAACTCGTTATCTCTTCCTTATAAGGCATAGTTACACTGAATCCTGAGAGCATGCTCCTAAAACTCTTTACAAACTCCCCCAGATTGTCTACATGAAAGTTAAGGTAGACTGCATTAAGATTGTGCTTCTTGAAAAGATAGTTATGCACTATGAATCCTTTGCTCTTTGAGACAGGATTGCCAACAAGGCCGTATATTTTCAGGTTTTTAATTTTAAGCTTGTCTGCCCTGTAGATTCTTTTAAGCTCCTCGCACGGTATCTGTCCGGGAGAGGTCTCCTTTCCTGTGGCTACTGAACCAAAAGTTAAGTATGCGCCATACGCAAGGTTCAGTATCCTCGATATCTCCCCCTTCTCTCCCATACACAATGCAATTATCCTTACCCCTTCTTTTCTTGCCTTCTTTATTATGTCAAGCATGATAAGGTTGTCTGATATGCTTCTTGCCATACACGCTATCTTTATTATGTCCCCTCCCAAAGATTTCATTTCCTCATATATGGAATGGATATTTTTAGGCACCCCTGAAAAATTATGGTAGGAGATGATTATTTTTGTCCTTCCTTTTCCGCTCAGAATTCTGTCAATTGCTTTTTTTCCCGAACTCATCTCTATGTCAACATAATCCGCCCCACGAGCAATGCATTCTTGCAGCAATTCTATCCTATTCTTCTCCTTCCGGCTGAAAATCCCTCCATCTTTCTTTTTCCTACAGGTGAATATTATGGGCAATCTTTTCTTCGAAGATATCTTGCTTATGCCATTTTCTGGAATTTTCTTTATGCCGTCAAGCCTTATCTCGGCCAAATCAGCACAGTTTTCATTGGATAAAATCTTGATTATCTCATCTATAGAAGAAGCTACAACTGACCTGCATATCACATGAGTTCACCTATTGCTCTCTCGGCTATTTTCGAGCCGACCCTTACTCCAATTCTTGAGTTTCCTATCCCTACTGGAAGTACATATTTTACGCCATCTGAAGTATTCTTCTTGTCTGCTGATGTATTGAGCAATATCTTCTCTACAGGCTGCTTCTTGTAAGGAAGCAATAGCTTTCGTACTAATGAGGTTATCCTAGAATAATCATTTTCTTGGACCATGCCAAGGTTTCTTGCCATCGCTGTCTCTGCCAGAATGCCAAGGGCAACAGCCTGCCCATGCTTGATTGAATAGCCGGAAGCTGATTCTATTGCATGCCCTATAGTATGCCCGAGATTTAGAACTTTCCTCAATGAAGATTCTTTCTCATCCTTCTCAACTATGCTTTTTTTTATTGAGGTGCACCAGTAAACGGCTTTAATCAGCGTTTCTTTATCAAGGGAAATTATTTTTTCAACTGAATTTTCCATGAATATGAAGAATTTTTTGTCCAGGGCTATTGCATGCTTTACCATTTCAACTGTTCCATTTATCATCTCTTCCTTGGGAAGTGTCTTCAGCATATCCATGTCCATATATACTGCGGAAGGCTGGTAAAATGTCCCTATCATATTTTTCCCATATGGTATGTTTATCCCTGTCTTGCCGCCTATGCTGCTGTCCACCATTGCAAGAAGCGTTGTTGGGTACTGGATGTAAGGGATACCCCTCATGTAAGTAGATGCAACATATCCTGTAATATCTCCTACAACCCCTCCTCCCAATGCTACGATAGCTGAATCCCTCCTGAATTCGAGCGAAAACAACTCATCCTCTATTGCCTCCTTCGTTTTCCTGTTCTTGCTCTTCTCTCCTGCTTCAAAGCTTATCAGTTCTGCCTTAATGCCTGAGCTGCGAAGCCTTTCCAGATGCGTGCTTCCATGAAATTTCTTTACTTCAGAATCTGTAATAATTGCAACCTTTGAGAATCCCCTGAGTTTTTCCGAAAGTTTATGAATGAGCCCGGTGCCGAGCAGAATTGTATAGCTGTAATCTTTCTGCCTTATCCTTACCTTTAGCTCATTGTTGCGTGGCATATCATAATGTCCTTCCTATTGCCCTGGATAAGTCCTTCAACTCATGCATAAGCTTGCCGAAATCCTCTGTGCTTATTGTCTGGTCTGCATCAGAAACTGATTTTTCGGGGTGCGTATGTACTTCCAGCAGCAGGCCATCTGCACCTGCGGCAACCGCTGCCTTGGCAATAGGATTCACAAGGCTCCTTCTTCCTGTGCCGTGGCTTGGGTCCGCTATTACAGGAAGATGTGTAAGTTCCTTCAAAGCAGGAACAGCTGCTATGTCTATAGTGTTTCTTGTGTAATTCTCAAATGTTCTTATGCCTCTCTCGCAAAGTATCACTTCCCTATTGCCGCTGGACATGATGTATTCTGCTGCAAGAAGCAATTCATTATAGGTTGCCCACATTCCTCTTTTTAGCAGCACAGGCTTCATTGTTTTGCCCACTTCCTTAAGAAGAGGGTAGTTCTGCATGTTTCTCGTGCCTATCTGCAGGATATCAGAATATTTTGAAACAATGCCGACGTACCTTGGGTCCATTACCTCTGTGACTATTGGCAAGCCGGTAGCTTTCCTTACTTTTGCAAGTATTTTCAGACCTTCTTCTCCAAGGCCCTGGAAGTCGTAAGGCCCTGTCCTTGGCTTGAATGCTCCTCCCCTTAATATCTTTGCTCCATATTTTTTTACCCTCATTCCTATCTCAAGCATCTGCTCTTCAGATTCCACAGAGCATGGCCCTGCTATAACGATTATTTCTTTCCCGCCAAATACAACATTGCCGACTCTTACTTTGCTTTGGCTCTTTCCCTCTTTGCTGGCAAGCTTGTAAGGCTTTAGAACCTCTATGACCTTCTCTACCCCGTCCATGGCTGACAGGGAATCCTTATGCAGAACCCTTTCATTCCCTACTATCGCAATTACAGTACGTTCAGTGCCTACTATTGGCACAGGCTTAAGCTTCGATGCCTTGACAGCTTCGATTACTTTGTCAGCCTGTTTGGCTGTTGTGCCTTTCTTCATTATTATTATCATTCTCGCTCACCCACTGAAGTATTATGCAATAAGATATGCATGAAGAAAAATAAATATGCTACTTCTTCGCTATAGGCTTCATTTCATTCCATGCAAGGTCAAATAGCGTTGACATAGCCGAGGCAAAAAATGGCGTGTTCACCCATATCCCTACGTCATATGTCGGGTGTATGTCTACGTCATTCATAACCATGAAGATTATTTCTTCCCTGTCAACTATTATAAAGCGTGCATTTACATCTGTGTTCCTGACCTCGGCAACTGAGCCAAGGTCCTTGATGGCCTGCATGCATTCCTTGGTTGCAGGTACAGCTATTTTTATGTCCACTCCTCTTTTCTTAAGCTTTTCAAGAGTTGGCTTGAAGCCCTCAACTTTTCTTATGAGGCCCTGAGGAGTAGTCATTATTATGACCTGTTCCTCTGCTTCCCTAATCGTCAATTCAAGGTGATTGTAGAGATTGTGCCTTCCCCTAATGCTTCCTGACAAATCAGATGGCTCAACTAATTCCACTCCTTGCTTATGCAGGGCATTAAGCTCCTGGATAACGTCCGTGCTCTTCAATTCCTCGAGCCTCTTCATCTGCTCCTTTGCGTCCTTCTGTACATTCTTCTTTACTCTCTCGAGCACTTCTGCAGGTTCTACGGCTATGTACTTTATCGGCTTCCCGAGCTTCATAATCACGAACCCTTTTTTCTCAAGGCTCTCGAGAACATCATAACTCCTAGATCTTGGAACATTTGCAATATCAGAAAGTTCACCTGCAGTAGAAACTCCCCTTGAAAGGAGCGCTGCCCATATTTTTACCTCATAGAGATTAAGACCAAAGTACCTGCGCAATTTGCTTAAAAATTCATCTTTTACTATCATTTTACACTACCCCCTCTTTTTTAACAGGAAAGCCTTTTCCTGTTATTAAGGGGTAATCTGAATCTACTACTATTAATATATTACTATTTTTCACCATGCGATAGTACGCATAATCTATTCTAAGGATACGCTTTCCCCACTGAATAGTTTATACATCTTGCTTATATATAAAGATTTATATGTTAAAAAGACGAGAGAATATTAAGCGGTTATTTCTCAATCCCTTTTATTATCTCCTCAACAACAGAAGGGTCTGCCAAGGTTGTTATGTTGCCAACATCTTTCTTGCCCTCTGCCAATAACCTAAGGATTCTCCTCATTATTTTTCCAGATCTAGTCTTTGGAAGGGCTTCAACGAATTGTATCTTGTCCGGCTTTGCTATAGGGCCTGTCTCTCTTCCCACGTGTGCCCTTAGTGCTTCCTTGAGTGAATTGTCGCCATTTACTCCCTTCTTCAGTGTCACAAATGCGTAAAGGGCCTGTCCTTTTATTTCATGGGGAAAAGGGACTATTGCGGCCTCTGCAACTGCCTCATGGCTGACGATTGCACTCTCTACTTCTGCTGTGCCTATTCTGTGCCCTGAAACCTTGATGACATCATCTATCCTTCCCATCAGCCAATAATCTCCCTCTGCATCCTTCTTTGCGCCGTCGCCTGTAAAATAAAATCCCCTGAACCTTTTCCAGTAAGCCTCTATGAACTTTTGATGGTCCCCATAGACAGTCCTCATCATTCCTGGCCATGGCTTCCTTATGCAAAGGTATCCTCCTGTATCTGCCTTTACTTCCTTACCGTCCTCTCCGAGGACAACCGGTTCTATCCCCGGAAACGGTTTTCCTGCAGAGCCCGGCTTTAAGGTAGATGCTCCCGGAAGAGGAGTTATCAGTATTCCGCCTGTTTCTGTCTGCCACCATGTGTCCACTATAGGGCATCTCCTGTCTCCGACAACTTCATAGTACCATAACCATGTTTTGGGGTTTATTGGCTCCCCTACTGTGCCAAGCAATCTTAGAGAACCAAGGTTGTGTCTCTTCACAGGCTCTTCCCCGAACTTGGCTACAGCCCGGATGGCTGTTGGCGCTGTATAGAAAACTGTGACCTTGAACTTCTCTATTATCTTCCAAAACCTGTCGACATCCGGAAAGGTTGGTGTGCCTTCAAACATAAGGATTGTCGCAGCATTGCTCAACGGGCCATATATTATGTAGCTATGGCCTGTAATCCACCCTATGTCAGCAGTGCACCAGTATACGTCGGTATCATGGTGGTCAAATATCCACCTGAATGTAAGGTTTACATAAGCAAGGTATCCTCCTGTTGTATGAAGGACTCCTTTTGGCTTGCCTGTTGTTCCTGAAGTATAAAGGATAAACAAGGGGTCTTCAGCATCATTCTCAGCAGGATTGCAGATATCTTTAATACTTCGAGAAGAGACTTCATCATGCCAATAAGAATCCCTTTTTCCCTTCATCTTTATTTTTTGGGAGGTATGCTTTACAACTATGACATGTTTGATGCAGTTGCATCCCTCCAAGGCAATATCCGCCATATCCTTGAGTGGCACGTCCTTGCCTGCCCTCCATAAGCCGTCTGAGGTTATAAGCAACTTGCATTTTGAGTCAAGTATCCTGTCTCTTAAAGCCTCCGAACTGAACCCTGCAAAAACAACGCTGTGTATCGCACCTATTCTTGCACATGCCAGCATTGCAATTGCTGCCTCAGGTATCATAGGAAGGTAAACGCACACCATATTGCCTTTGCGCACTCCCTTTTTCTTCAGGACATTGGCAAACCTGCATGTTTCTCTGTAAAGCTCACCATATGTTAGCCGCCTTACCTGCTCTTCTGATTCTCCTTGCCATATTATGGCTGTCTTATCGGCGTTTTTCTCAAGATGCCTGTCAAGGCAATTACAGGATGCATTTATTTTTCCTCCATCAAACCATGAAAAAACTGCCTTTCTTTTGTCCCACTTAAAAGTCCTTTTCCATTTCCTGAACCAGTGAAGCTCACTTGCTTTTTCTTCCCAGAATTTCTCAGGAGAGGATATAGAACGTTGGTATATAGAATTATACTCCTTCTCGCTCTTTACGTGTGCTCTCTTGCTGAATATTGCAATAGGCCTTATCTTTCTTTTTCCCTTGCTGAGGGAGCTTATTGCATCATTCATTACAAAAAACAAAACTTGGACTAATAAAAGTCTTTTGATTGCTTATTTCATCCTGTACCTTAAGATGGCTGCTATCCCTCCTATGCCTTCAAGTTTCTTTCCGCCATCATGCTCTGACGATATAATTGCTATTTTTGAATTCTGTGACTCTGAGCGCTTCATTATTGACTCAACAGCTGCAAAATTATTGTCCTGCCTCTGCTGCCTAATGAATCCGTCTGCAATCAATAGTGTTTCTACTGCCCCACTAATAGATGCCTCTTCAACATCCTTAAGTCCATATGCTGCCTTACCGTTCTTGCTTATTTCTGACATGAGTTCTTCCACGCAGCGCATCTCTTTTGTGATGCGCTCTGATGCTAGCGCCTTCCTCACTTCATCCCTTTTCAGGATTTCATTTATTCCTGTGATGTCAACTGAAGAGCATGTTGCAGGCACTATCTTTCTCTTAAGGGGCCCTTCACCAATTGCCTTCATTAGCTCATCTTTCCAAAAGGCAGGGCTGCCTACAACTATGAAACTTGGGTTGAATCTTGAGTCATACTCCTTTATATGCAATACAATCTCTGAGTAAAAATCTGTATATGTCCCTTCCTCATGCCCCTTTTTCCTCACTTTCCCCTTTATATTGGTCAATACTTCATAGCCATATTTCTTCATTATTGCGAAATAGGCCTCTTCCCTGTCAAATACTACAATAATGACTGGTGGCGTCTTAGATTCCAGGGAGTCTTCCAGCCTATGCTTCTGGTAACTAAGCCACTCTTTCTCTATGAATATTTCTGAACCCTGCTCAAGAATGAGAGAATGGTACTGCCCGTGTGGAATATCCTCTGGTGCTTCCTCTATTGTACCAAGGATTTTGAGTGTTGGTGGGGAAAATTCTGTCTTCTCAACAAGCACCTTTATGAAAGCAGGTTTTTTTACTGTCTTCTGCCTGTCCTCAGCCTCGCCTATTTTTACCTTTCTGGCTGTCATGCTCCCGAGCTTGTCGCCAGGCGAGATAATCTGGCTCAGGCTCCATAAATCATCCTGGCTTTCAACAATCAGCCTTGCGTTCCCCTTCCTGTAATCAAGCAAAAGTTTCTTCATAATGGCACAAAACAGAAAATTTATATATAAAAATATTCATTTTTCAACTCTGGAGAGGTAAACGGCAATGAGAAAGTCCCAATCGGCAATGAATGCGGCAGTGCTAATAACGATTGTTTCTGCCCTGATTATCCTCTATATAATACTGCTCCCTTCAGACAAAAGGCTGGAGCTTATAGGTGAAAACCGCTCATCATCCGAAACAGGCACAGAAGGGAAGATTCTTGTTGAGGACAAGGAAATAGTGATGGAGCACTTCAACGACGACAGCAAGGACTATGATAAAATTCCTTCTGTTAACCTCTACACAAAAAAAAGCTCTAAAGAGATATTCGAAGACAGCTCAGTTTATGTCAAAACATCTGTATTTGGAAAGGAAACAAAGGAGATTCCATTCAGTGTTGATGATGTGGATAATACAGATAATCTGCTTCTTTCATTTTTTGTAAAGAAGCATAGTGGCAGGCTCATGGTTTCTGTAAATGAGAGAGAAGTTTTCAATAATTATATAGAAAGCATAAACGTAGAGCCTATAAGCATACCTAATAGCATCCTGGCAAAGAGCAATATACTAAAACTTGAGGCTTCTGGGGTAGGCTTTGCATTCTGGGCAAAGAATGAGTATCTGCTTGAGGAGATTAAGATAACTGCCGACATAACAGATGTTTCTGCAAGGGGCTCAGAGGTTACTTTTAATGTTCCAAAATCAGAGATAAGCAACATTGACAAAGCAACACTTAGGTTTGTCCCTGAGTGCCAAGAGGGAAAGGTAGGCATACTTGAAGTTAGCATAAACGGAAAAGGAGTATTCTCTGGTGTGCCTGATTGTGGCATACCCAGGCCTTTGAGTTTTGCCCCTGAGCTTCTTGTTTCTGGGCCAAATAAGATATCCTTCCATAGCGATGAGGGTAGGTACCTTATAGACCAAATAAAGGTTACAACAGATTTTGACGAGCCGCCATCCTATACTTATTTCTTTGATGTTGACAATGCCTTGCTTAAGGATATAAACAGCAAAAAGAAAGTAGTCAATCTTACAATGTTCTTTGTGGATGATGAAGAAGACAAAGAAGCGGAGATTTTCATAAATGATAGAAAAACATTCATGAGAAGGCATAATGACTTCGAGTTCAGCAGAAACATAGGTGAATTCCTTGAAGTAGGGTCTAACTCCCTAAAAGTCGTGCCTGAGAGAAGGATGGAAGTCAGGAAGCTGGTTGTAAGGGCTGAATAGAGTTCTTTGAGTTGCGAAGATATATTTTTAAACATATATTGTTTTAGTCAACCTGCCTGATTCCAGGAGGTTTACAGGATAGGCTGCAATAAAAGAGGTTCAATTAATGGTTTTCAAATGGATTAATAACAAACTGGGTGCTGGTAAAGCTAGGTTTGATAGTTCTGCGCCGGTGGTATGGACAAAGGACAAAGTAGATAGGACAAGGTCTACGATAGGCTCAGAGAGTGCCGAGGCAGACAAGTTCAGGTCAAAAGGTGCCTTAACAACTATGCTAATTTTGGCCCTTTTAATAAATTATATTCTGGAAGGGTTCATTCCTGCATTCAGGTTTTCTGGCTTCGAGTTAAGTTTTTTCATCGGGACAATAGTCTACGGCGATTGGGTCGGAATATACAACCTTTTCCATTTCAACATTTTCTTCCTTCTTGTTGCATTTGCGGTATTCAATCTGAGAAACGGGAAGCCCCATATTCTCAGAGTATGGCTCGGTCTAATACTTATTGCTTACTTGCTTAGCTCAATACCCATACTCAACACCTATATGGGCATAAGGAATTTTATTGAATTAATCATGCTGATAATTTCTGCCATTTACCTTTCCTTCAGTGAGACAACAAAAGAGGATTTCATATCTACTATTGTTGTTATGTGGGCTTTCTACAACATTTTCTTCTTCGGCATTACTAGCACTATAGGAGGCCTGACTCATTTCATATTCATCATCCTTTTCTTCATAATTTTCTGCATGGGAAACCACTTTGCAGAAGATAGGACTCAGATAAAATGGTGGCTCATAATACTAATCCTGTTTGATTTTTTCCTTCCGCAAATTCTTAAGGCGGCTTATCCTACTATACCTGTTGACTCCCTGCCATGGCTTACTTTCGGAATGGTAATATTTGGTAATGTCTACAAGCCGTATTGGTTCCCGAGATTTTTGCTTATAGCGCTGGTTGCATTCTATTTCCTGCAATATGCTTTCGCAGGCAATGATACATTTGCCCAGATAATTGGCCAGAGGGGTGCAGACCAGGAAAACATAGCTGAGAGAATGAAGTTCCTAAACCCGAAAGAATGGTTAAACAGGATAACTCAGTGGACAAATCAATCTGTATATTATGCCTCAGGTCAAAACTATTATGCGGGAAGGGTGGATGAGAACGCGAAGAAAGACCTTGGAGTGTTTATAGAGGGGATGGACCGTAACGATAAGATATTTTACGACAATGAAAGGATAATAATCGATGCAAACCTAAAGGCCCAGAACTTCGTATCTGAAGAGGACGTTGGCTTTGAATCTCTCACCATACAGCTGGATTGCTGGGCGCAACAAAATGGGAAAAATTTCGCCCATGGAAAGATTTATCCGAAAAACAAGTATGAGATTGACGCATTTGATACTGAGAGCATACAGTGCATATTCGATCCATGGCAGCTCCAGCTTGGCTCATATGATATAATTATAGAGGCAACATTTAACTTCCAGACTCAGACATACCTCAAAAGATATTTTGTAAATACCCTGCTTTTAGACTCCCTCAAAAGTAAAAAAGTAATTGAAAAAGACTCAGACATATTGAAACTGAACAAGATAAGTGATACTATGCCTTCTGCAAAGAACAGCGCAGGTCCAGTGGAAATACGCGTGTCTGATCAGGTTCCAAGCATAATAGAGCTTAGCAATGAGATTGACACAAAGCAGATATTTGGCGTGCAGATTGCCAACAGATGGAGAGGCGAAATAAAGAGGATAAAGGGATTTGAGTTTTACCTACCGGACGGCATATATCTTGATGAAGGATACTGCACATTTGCTATGGGTATCGATGCTATAAGCGACAGCAGGTTTGAGGGCTACATCAAATACTCGCTCCAGGAAAAGAACAACATCAGGCTGAGAAACATAAAGAAGGAAATTGTACAGAGATGCTCGCTTGCCATGAAAAAAGGAGACATTGAAAAAGTCCTTGGGCCTGAGGATGTTACCACAAGGTATATACAATTGAAGACTGATTATGACTACCTTATGAAGGAAAGCGTAGGAATAACAGTTGCAGAGCCTCCTGGCGTAAACATGAAGATTTTCTCGCCTGACAGGGGCGCTATAGATTCAGGCAGCATGCCACTATGCAAGATAACCTATGACAAAAAGGAGTCATTTATCCTATGGCTCCTTGGCGCAGCAGGAGTTGGCCTTAAGAACACTGTTGTTTTCGAGCTTTATGCTGGTGACAGTCTTGTAGAGCCTATGGTGCAGGAGCAATGTACCGAGGCAAGGTGCGAGCACTTTTACGAAAAAACGTTCCCTAAAGGCACAAAATTGAGATGCAAGGCAACAGTGGATACTTCCAGATTTGATGAGCCTGCAGAGTGGCAGGAGCCAGAGGCTTACGTCATTGTGAAAAACAGCGCCCCAGTTGTTAAAAGCGTAGACTATCTGAGGGATGCAAATTATGGTCTTACAACGAGAGAGTATGTCAAAGGTGACATTGCCATCTGTTCTGCAAGCGTTGAGGACAGAGATAATGATGAAATAATTGCAGAGTTCAGCTTCGAGGGCTTTGATGTTGCCCCGACGACAAAGGAGTGCAGGGGCAACTGCTTCGTTGAAATCCCCACAGGAAGTGCACAAAAGGCAACAGCTATGACCTGCAAAGTAAGGGTTTTCGACGGAGAGGATTATAGCAAAGAAGTATCAACCAATGCGAATCTGGTTATGTTAGGTGCATCACCTTGAAAAAGTTCTATTTGCTAATAATTGCAGTCATGCTAGTTTCAGCATGCCGGGGCTCAGGAGAGGGTTCTTTGGATGATAAGCTTCAGACAGGGATAGATGGGCTTACATTGAAATTCCTAAAAAATGGCGTTCCTGAGGTTATAGAAGGAAACAGGCTAAGCATGGCTCTTGAGATAAGGAACGAGGGTTTCAGCTACATTGAGGATTCCCTTCTTGTCCTATATACAGAGAAGGATGTCCTTAAACTAGAGAAATGGGATTTGCCTGGAAGGCTAAGGGTAAACAGCGACAACAGCCTTTCGTTTAACTTAAGGGGAAAGACTCTTGCCAATAGAAAGGGAGAGTTCGAGTTGCCAAGCTTCACTGTCAAGGCTGAAAAGATTGATGAATCAAGGAATAAGATTGAATCAATGGTGGGAATAAACGCCTGCTACAGGTATTATACTATATTCTCTGAGAGCCTCTGCATAGATACAGACCCATTTGGCAGGAAAATTGCAAGCAAGAGCTGCAAAGCAAAGGACATAAGCTCCTCAAGCCAAGGCGCTCCTGTAGCTATAACTAAAGTGGAGCAGAGCATATTCCCTGCTGAAACTCCAGACTCCGCAATAATAGAATTGAATATATATATAGAGAATAAGGGCAAAGGCATTTTGATTGACCCTGAAAAGTATAAGGATGCCTGCCTCGGAAAAGGCCAAGGATTTAATTCTATATTGCTTACCAAGTTGAAGTTTTCATGGTATGAATACAATTATGAGGGCTTGTCTGATTTTGAATGCTCTCCCAACCCAATTGAGCAGAGAAAAAAGGAGTACGTTGTAAGGTGCAGGCTGAAGGAAGAAAGTGCAATCCCCTCTGAAACACTGACATTTGAAACTCCTCTCCTTATTGAGCTTTATTATGGATATAAGATATCTGATTCCATAAGAATTGATGTGCTTAATGATGAAAGAAGCAACTAAGCGTAGAAAATTTTAAATAGGATGTTTCAGGGTATTATGCTAATATGAGATTCCGCGTCATTTTGGCTATCCTTCTTATATCGCTTACCGTAATATCGTGCAGTCCTAACAGGAACAGAGAGGGGGAAAGGATATCTGATAGAGATTATAGGCAAGGCACCAAGGGGCTTGAGCTGGAGTTTATGAGGAATGCTCCGCCGGATAGGGTATACTCTGGAGATGACATGAACTTAATTGTTGAGATAAGAAACCTAGGTGCATACCCGACAACAGATTCATTCGATGGAAGATTAGAGGTTTATGGCTATGATGAAAAAGTCTTCCAAGGTGAAAGATGGAATGGCGGCCCATTTATCTCGCCTACCTTGCAGGGAAGAAGCCAGTTTTCACCAGAAGGTGGTAGGGAAAACAAGGAGTTCCATGTTGATAAGGTAACTACTCCCTTTGGTTCAGAAGCTTTCAAGCAAAGGATAATAGTTGCAGCATGCTACAAGTACAAGACAATAGCACAGCCGTTGGTGTGTATAGACCCTGAACCACAGTCTGTTTTTGATGAAAGCAAGGTATGCACAGTAGACAGGAATGGAAAGACTTATGCCCTTGGAAGCCAAGGTGCGCCTGTGGCAGTTACAAGGGTAGAGGAAGAGATAAGTAGCAGCAACATCCATTTCAGCATAGAAATAAAGAATGTTGGAAGAGGCAAGGTTGTTGATGAGAACGTTAGGAAAGAATGCCCGCTTGGCCTTGATTTTAATGACGTTGACAGGGTTATGGCCTCAGTTAAGCTTCCCTATGATTCTTCTCCAAAATGCCAGCCAAAGGGGGATTATACTGACCCTATAAGGCTGGATGAAAGCGGAAGAGGAACTATATTTTGTACATTCAAGAAGCCGCCATCCAAATCAGCCTTTGAGACGGTTCTGCAGATAACGCTTGATTATAGGTATGTTGACGAAGTATATAAGGACATTGAAGTCATAAACATTGATAGGTAGGACCCTTTAAGCAAGATTATTCTGGTTAAATTATCATGGGATAGAAGTAAGGTTTATATATTAAGAGATTATAAAGTAGCAAAATGAGAAAAATCCTGATAGTGCTTCTTTTTGTATCGCTTGTCATGACTGCCTGTGATGGAAAAGGGCCTAAGGGAAGCATAGAAAATCCTTGGATAGGCGGAACAAAAGGAGTCATTGTTTCTTTTGAGGAGAATGCTCCACAAGCAGAGGTTTTTGATGGTGGTAATTACCCGTTTGGTGTTGTAACCAAGCTAAAGAACGAAGGAGAGTATGAGGTTCAAAAAGAGGACGTAAAAGTCACAATATCGGGAATACTCGCGCAGGAATTCGGAAGGGTTGAAAGCGACCTTGTAAAAGGTCCTGATGATTTACTGCCTGCAAAAAGGAAGGATTCTGAAGGACGGGCAGAGGACTCTGACCCCGTATTCGTGGATTTTGGTGATTTTACATTTGAGTCAAGCATTGTGGCACAGAATACTTACACTTTAAGGGCAGATGTATGCTATAAGTACCAGACAACAGCAAACTCGCTCATATGCGTCCTAAAAGATAACTTAAAGGACAATGATGCAGTCTGTGCAGTAAATGAGCCAAAGGCTGTCTTCAATTCTGGTGCTCCAGTACAAATTTCTGATTTCAGAGAGTCTGCAAGAGGCAAAAACAAGATTGCGTTCACATTTATAGTCTCACACAAGGGAGCGGGCAAGATATTCAAGATGGATTCAGGTTGCAACGTCACATCAAGAGACTTTGAGGACAGAGTTTTTGTGGACGTTTCAACAGGAATAGAAGGCAAGCTTGAGTGCACAGGACTCAAGGAAAGCACGATGACCAATGGTTCTGTCTCGGGTTTCCTCACATTGTTCTCGAGCCAGAAGGCAGTAAGCTGTTCGCAGGAAGTCTCTACCAATTCTGATTACCAAAAGCCTGCAACAATAAAGGCAACATATGATTATTCTGATAATATAGTAACAGAAGTATTGGTAAAACACCAGCTTAATTAGCTTTTCCTAAAAGTGCAGCTTGGGCAAGGAAGGCTTCAAGTTGTATGAATTCATCACTACCCTCACTCATCCTGAATTCTGTTTCTCCACACTTGCTTATAAGCTCCATCTTTGCCCTTGGAGACAAATCAAGGCTTATTATTTCCTTTTGCATCTGCTTTATGACATCAATTCCTGCAAGTCCATGAGAGAGCATTGTGTCCAGAAGCTTGCTTCTTGCATCTATAAACTTGCTAGAAACAGCAAGCTCAAGTATCTCCTTTATGTCCTTTGGCCTTGCTGCAGAAGAAAGGGAGTAGACAGTTTCCTCTGATATGTTCTTGCCGAGTGCTGCGCTTGCCTGGAGAATGTTCTCTAGCTTCCTGCAGTCTCCCCCGGAAAAATCAACCAGCGCTTCCTTGGCCTTCTCGCTTATTGTAAGGTGCTCTGAATGAGTTACTGTTTCTATTATCTTAATGATGTCCTGCTTATCCAGGGGCTTGAACCTGAATACGCTGCATCTTGATTGCAATGGCTCTATAATCTTGCTTGAATAGTTGCAGGAGAGTACGAACCTGCAGGTAGAAGTAAAATTCTCCATTGTCCTCCTTAAGGCCTGTTGTGCCTCCCTTGTGAGGGCATCGCACTCATCAAGAAAGATTATCTTGAAAGGCACATCGCCTATGGCCTTTGTCCTGGCAAAATCCTTCACCTTGACCCTTATGACATCTATGCCTCTTTCATCAGAAGCATTAAGCTCCAGGAAGTTCTGGTGCCATGAATCAGAGAAAAGCTGTTTTGCTATAACAATAGCCATTGAGCTTTTTCCTGTTCCGGGAGGGCCTGCAAATAGCAGGTGAGGCATGTTTTTGCTCTCAACAAAGGACTTAACCCTGGCCACAATCTCTTTCTGCCCCTTAATTTCATTGAAATTCTTTGGCCTGTATTTCTCTATCCAGATTGCGTGCTCCATTGGGAAAGTGAAGCAAAATAGCTGTTATAAAGGTTTCGAAGATACGCTTAAATTCAAGAAAATTAGATAATATCTTCTTCAGAAATAACGAGGAAGTCTCCTACAGCGATTACTGACGAAAAAGGTATAAGCAACTTCCCTTCTTTGTCCTTTTCCAACTCAATCTTCTCTGTATATGATGTCGGGTTGCCAAGAACTATATGGATGAGCTCACCGCTCCTTGTCTCAAATACTATGTCTGCCACATCACCGAATTTTTTCCCACTCTTGCTCACAACGGTCTTGCCAAGAATTTGCTTTGCGAACTTTTTGTCATCTACCATATTATATCGTTTCGAATGATAGTTGATAAATATATAAACTTTTTGTTTTTCTTAAGTAGAAACAAAAAAGCCGTGTGAACCGTTAAACTTTTAATCAACACTTGGGTTAGATATGTTATGGACACCAAAGAAAGGCTTGCTTTGATTTCCCAGGTAGGAGAAGAGATAGTTACAAAAGACGACCTTGTAAAAATTCTGGATAAAAAACAAAATCCCATTGCTTATGACGGCTTTGAGCCTTCTGGCAAGAATATACACATAGCTCAGGGCCTACTTCGGGCAATAAACATCAACAAGATGACAAAGGCGGGGTGCAGGTTCAAGATTCTCATCGCGGATTGGCATGCATGGGCTAATAACAAGATGAATGGCAACCTTGAGCACATACAGAAGGTTGGGGAGTACCTTATTGAGGTCTGGAGGGCCTGTGATATGGACTTGAAGAACGTGGAGTTTGTTTGGGCATCTGACCTTGTGAAGGACAACAATTATTGGAAGGAAGTAATGCAAATAGCCAGGATTTCAACTGTGAAAAGAATACAGAGGTGCTCACAGATAATGGGCAGGAAAGAAGGAGATGCGCAACAGGCTTCCCAGATTCTCTATCCTTGCATGCAGGCTGCTGATATCTTCTATCTTGGGGCAGACATCTGCCAGCTTGGCATGGACCAGAGAAAAGTTAATGTTTTGGCAAGGGAGGTATCGAAGAAGCTTGGTCATGCCGAACCAGTCATAGTATCTCATCATATGCTAAGCGGCTTGCAAGGCCCACTTCCAAAAATAGAGGGAATAGAAACCCTATCAGATAAAATTCCGCTTGGAAAAGACATGCAAAAGATTCTCAAGGATACAGGCATATTGATTAGCCAGCATTACCCATCATTATTGGGTGTTTTCAGGGCAATTGAAACTGATTTAGAGACTGCCAAAACCGGAAGCATGGATAAGATAAACCAAGCGGTGAAATCAATTAAGGAACTAAAAGAGAAATATTTCGAGGAAAGGCAGATTGGGCTTAAGATGTCAAAATCAAAGCCAGATACTGCAATTTTCATGAATGACAATCTGGAGAGCATAGAAAAAAAGCTCAGGAAGGCATATTGCCCTGAAGGCATAGTTGATGATAATCCGGTGCTTGAATATTGCAATTACATAATTTTTGAAAGATTCAAAAAGTTCAAGGTAGAAAGGTCTGAAAAATGGGGAGGCCCGATTGAGTTCAGCTCTTACATTGAGCTTAAAGATGCATTCAAAAAAAAGGAAGTCCATCCCATGGACCTAAAGGCCTCTGTTGTAAAGCACCTGCATATGCTGCTGGTGCCTGTGCAGGACAGGCTAAGCAAAAACAAGAAAGCAAAGCAGCTTGAAAAGGAAATTGAACCCTTCATTGTCACAAGCTAGCGTTGTTCTATTAAAGCCATTGTATATTTGTCATTGAAATATTTCCTGGACACTCTTGCAATATCTTTTTTTGTAACGCTCTTTATTCTCTTGATATACTCTTTCCCTAAGGTGTAGCTACCAAGCATCTCCCAATAAGCAAGGTAATCCGCAAGATTGCATGTATCTTCATGCTCAAGCACATGCCTTCCTTCTATATACCCTATTGCTTCCCTTATATCTCTGGTGCTAATGGATTGAAGAGAATTAAACTCCCTGAGGATTATGCTTCTTATTGCCTTCAGTTTAGATTTCTCAGCGCCTAAACCTACTGCAAAAAAGCCGAAATCTGTGCTGGATTCATGGATTACATTAACCTCATAGGACAATCCCCTCTTCCCCCTTATCTCATCAAATATCCTGCCTGATTGTCCTCTCCCAAGAATTGCTTGTATGACGTCAAGGACAAAAGAGTCATGATGCAACCTTGATACTGTCTTGAAGCCTATCACCATATATGAATTCATTAGCTTCCTCTTTTCCTTTATGACATAGCGTATTTTATTCTCTGGCTCATGAAAATATATCTGCTTCACTGGTTTTCCTGTAACATATCCGTCAAAGTAATTTTTAACTATTTTTTTTGAATCATGAAAATTTCCTACTATGGACAAAATAGAGTTCTTTGCTGTGTATTTTTCCTTATAGTAGCCAATAAGGTCATCACGAGTCATATTCATTACATTTTCTTCTTTACCCAAAACAGGGTATTTCGCCGGGTGTTTTCTAAATAGTTGGCTTTGGAACATCATCCACTGGTGAAGCCTTGCCTCATCATTGAACATGTTTATCTCCTTGAGTATTACCCTCCTCTCCTTGTCTATATGCTTCTGCAAGAAAATAGGGTCCCGTATTATATCAGACAGTATGTCCATTGACTTTTCAAAATGTTTTTTCGGAACTTTTACATGATACGCTGTACGCACATTGTCGGTATATGCATTTATGTCTCCCCCTATAGACTCAATCTCATTTCCAATGATCATGGCATTGCTTCTTTTTTTTGTTCCCTCAAAAACCATGTGCTCTATGAAATGACTTATTCCTCTAATGCCTTCGCACTCATTGTTGCTTCCTGTCTTTACTGTAAGATGGACCGTAACTGTGTCAGAAGGCATCCATTTCTCTATTACTATGAGCCCATTATCCAGATGGTATTTCACATTTTTATTGGTTTTGAGGAAGCTTTTTAAATTGTATTATTTGGGGTTAACTCATGAACATAGCCATGCTTAAGGGATTTCTAATTCGAAAAAAAATAGAGGCTGCGTTATTTTGTTGCCTTGATTCAGAAATTGAGAGTAAGAGCATGTCATATTTTTCAGGTTATAATGGGATTGGGTGCCTCATAGTTCCGCGAAGTAATGAGCCTTTCCTTGTAGTGCCTAAAATGGAATTTGAAAAGGCAAAGAAATCTGGAAAAGCTTATCTCTGGAAAAAAGGAGAGGGGCTATTTGAAACTGCTGTCAGGATAATGAAGGTGAAAAAGGCACCTATGGGGGTTCTTGGACTGGAATGTAGAAATCTCAGCTTTTCTGCTTACAAATTAATTAAAAAATATGTCAAGTGCAGAATAAAGGATATAAGCCAAGATTGCCTTGCTATAAGGTCAATAAAAAAAGAAGATGAAATAGCCAAGATAAGGATTGCATGCAAAATAGCAGATAAGATATTAATGAGATGCGTAAACTCATTCCGCTCATTTGGCACAGAAGCAGATGTAGAAAAATTCCTTCATCTGGAAACAGTAAAGAGGGGTTGCAAGCTAGCTTTCAGGCCTATAGTTGCATCTGGAAAGAACTCTAGCATGCCACACTATGAACCTGCAAACACAAAAATATCTAAGGGTTTCTGTGTAATTGATTTTGGTGTTGAATACGAGGGGTATAATTCAGACATAACTAGGACAATATACTTGGGCAACCCTTCAAGTAAGGAGCAAGAAATCTATAATGCGGTTCTACGTGCAGAGGAAGAGGCAATTAAATCAATAAAAGTAGGTAACAAATGTTGTCATGCTAATGAAATCGCCTGCAGTGAGCTGGGGAAGCATGCAAAAAGGTTTATCCATGGCCTTGGGCACGGTATAGGATTAAACGTTCACGAGCTGCCTAGCATCTCATCAAAATCTGCAGACATATTTGAAGACAGTATAGTATTCACAATAGAACCAGGAGTTTATTTTCCTGGTAAATTTGGAATTAGGATTGAAGACGATATACTACTTAGAAATGGAAAAGTTGAAATACTGACTAATTCGCCAAGAAACCTAATTGCAAAAGGGTAAAATGGAAAAATATAACCTTAAAAGATTCTCAAAAAGCGTCAGCAGATACAAGAGGATACTTGGAGATATAAGGGGAAAGAGCATTTTAGTGGTTCTTGATGTATCCCAAAAGGAAGCTTTCTACTCTGTTGCGCCACTATCAAGGGCAGTGCATGAAAAGGGAGCCGATATGCACGTGTATGTCATAGGAAGCTCATCTTCCAGTTTGGACGTTCTCAAGAGTGTTTGGACAACATACAGCGAGATGAAATCCGGACTTAAGAGCAAAAAGGGATCTGCATTGAGAGATTTCATTAGCAAGGCAGACAAAAAATGCAATGGTGCCATAGAAGGTATTTTCAGACACCCTGAAAAGTTCGTAAAAGCAAGGGGAAAAGGGTTCGAAGGTTCTTTTAGTCTTCCATATGACATCTCCTGGATGAAAGAATATAAGAAAAAGGAACTGCTTAAAACATGCAAAATAATCTGGAAACAAGTCTATAACTTGCAGAATAATGAAAAAGTGGGCATAAACTTTGAGCTTGTAGGTTCTGTCTTAGGTTTGCCTATAGAAGACTATCTTGATTCTTTCCAGATAAGCTACAATATGATGCTTTCTGTTAAGTCACAAGTCACAGGGATGAGCAGCTCCACGCCTCGCAAATCGCAGCTTGATGCTCCTGAGAGGATTTCAGAGCTTAAGGCAACTTTGCTTGGGTGCGAACTTTCAAAGGGTTCAAAAGAGCCAATCTTTGCCAGTTTCAAAAAGCTTTCTAGTCTGCTAAGCATAAGCAAGATGACAATCTCAAGTGCTGTATTCGGGATACACGGTAAGGGTTATCCTGGAAAGCATTATTTCGGGGAATGTGTTGGCTACCCATCTCCAAATGGAAAGACAAGGTGGGAAACACCTGGCCAGATGGTATACAAGCTTGATTTTTATCCGCAAACTGCCCTTGACCCTAGGAAGCCCAGAGCTAGGATAGCATTCACGGAAACAGTCCCTATAGACATTTTCATAAAAACATGCAAAATAGACTGGCTTAAAATGAAAGAAAGAGATGACAGCATAATCAGGCTGGCTGATAAGTGCCAGTACATCATTGTCGAAGGCAAGAAGTTTGGAAAATACAGGACAAGTCTCAAAGTATGGCTGGAAGACAAGGGAAAAAGGTACAGGTTCAGGGGTTCTGATGTTGAGACTAGGAACCTGATAAGCCCGCACTATCCTAATAAAAAAATAGTTGCAGGCACAATGGCCAATATACCTGGAGGAGAGGCTTTTACCACTCCAAAATATGTCAAGGGACAGTTTATAGGGGATGTTGTGATAAGCCTTGACCAGAGTTATAAGCTCAATGCTAAAGATCCTTTTGTCATAAACTGCTATGGTAACCGCTATAAGGTAATAAGGGAACCTAAAATCATTGGGATGAAATTCAAGGAAAAGAAAAAGCAGGCATGGAAAAGGATATTGAACCAGGAAAAAAACAAGGCAGTGCCAATGAGCATTGTTAATCTTCAGAAAGAAAACTTTAATAACATAGGCGAATTCGCGATAAATACGAATCCAAAAGCAGAACTATGCAATTACCTCATTGTTAACGAGAAGATAGCAAACATGATTCATATTGCGCTTGGTTCTGGTTTTGAAGCTGAACGCTCAACAACATACCATACTGATATTGTCATAGATGCGCCACGTCAGCAGTTGGACATATACGGTGTAGATAATAATGGGAAAAAGTACTGGATACACAAGAAAGGCAAGTTTGTTATTTAAGTCCAGGCTTGATAAGGCTATAGAATCCGTGATTCTTAATAACTTGGGCATTAGAAAAGATGAGAGATTTCTAATAGTTTACGACAGTACAAAGGCACCACTGGCTGAAAGGTTCAAGAATGTTGCTTCTTCAATTGTGGAAGATGTTGTTCTAATGAGGATTCCGCAAACCAGCGTGGACGGCCAAGAGCCTTCAGCCAAGGCTTCGAAGGCACTGCTGGAGTGCGATGCTGCCATCATACTTACCTCAAGGTCAATCTCGCATACAAAAGCCAGAAGAAATGCCACAGCAAAGGGCGTCAGGATGGCTTCCATGCCAGGAATAACTGAAGAGATAATGAAGAGAAGCGTTAACATAGATTACAGCGGCCTGAAAAAGCGCATAGAAAAAATTGGTAGCTTGCTTGACAAAGCAAAGTACGTGAACATAAAGACCTCCTTTGGGACTGATATCTATTTCAGCATAAGCGGCAGGAAGTCGCACGGCCTGTCTGCAGGAATGTTCAATACAAAGGGAAAATGGGGTAACTTACCTGAAGGAGAATCATATATAGCGCCTGTCGAAGGTTCGGCAAATGGTGTCTTTGTTGTGGATGGTTCCATAGCAGGCATAGGAAAAATTAAGCACCCTGTGATTTTTTTCGTCAGAGATGGCATGATAGAAAAGATAACAAATGGGAAAAAGCCTTTGATTATAGAGGACATGATGAGTAGAATAGGCACAAAGGCAAGGAATATAGCAGAGTTCGGGATAGGGCTCAACAATAAGGCAAGAGTTACAGGCATTGTTCTTGAGGACGAGAAGGCTATTGGAACATGCCATATTGCTCTGGGTAACAATATAGGCTTTGGTGGGAAAGTCGACGTTCCTTTTCATGTCGACTGCGTTATAAGAAAGCCAAGCATCTGGCTTGACAATAAGAGAATAATGAAAAATGGGAAGTTGCTGGTTTAACTCTTTATTTTCTAGAATGCTATTTGTTCAGATAATATCAAAATACCCTTGCAGAGTCTTCAAATTTTAGCTACGTGAACAGGTACATCATTTATAGTAGTCTTATCCATTGTCTTTACAGCCCAAAAGTACCCTATCATGGACGCTACAATGTTTCCTGCTGCTATCGCTACCCATATGGAGGTTATAGGCAAGTGGAATAAATTCGTTAATACATAGCTCAGCGGGATAGAAATGACTATGAACTTTATGAAGAATATCCAAAAGCCTGGCCACGACTTGCCTTTGGCCTGGAATGCGCTGGCCTCCACCATAATTGCAGCCAGAAAGCCGTAGCTTAAAACAACTGTCCACATATAGGAGCGGGTATAGCTTGTCACAAGTGGGTCACTCGTAAATAATCTGATAATCCCACCAGCAAAAAGAAAGGCTAATATGCCTATGAAAGTTGCTGAAAAAAAGCTGTATTTTAACGCCATGTTCAGAATTTTCTTTGCGCGTTCTGGCTTTCCGGCACCTAAACTTTGGGCAATCATTGCCATTGCACCGAAGCCGAAGCCAACTGCAGGCAAGAAAGCAAAAAAATCTATCCTGAAGCCAAGACTGAAAGCTATTGCACCAGGTTCAAAAAACACGAGGGAGATGACAAAAGTAAGGGCAGCCATTCCGACCGGAAAAATAACCTGCGTCAATGCTGCCGGGATGCCTATATCAAGAATTTTTTTCACAGATTCAATTTTGAGTGTGAGATTAGAGAAATGGAACCTTATATGCCTATGCTTGCCGGAGAGTGAAGGTATAGCTATCAATATAAATATCGTCTGGGAGACTAGCGTAGCGATTGCTGCTCCGGAAATGCCCATGGCAGGGAGTCCCCACCAACCGAATATCATTATCGGGTCCATGATTGCATTAACCAGCGTCGATATTGCGAACAACTTTGTAAGGGTAAAGGTATCGCCTTGGGCATTGAAGGCAAACATTATGGTTATCAAAATGAAAAAAAGCACAGAGCCGCCTGCCGTGATTGTAAAGTAATCCAATGCAGGTTCAAAAATTGCGCCGCTGGCACCTGAAGCAATAAGAAGCTCGTTTCTGAATATCAAGGATATTACTGTAAACAAAATACCTGCGATGACAGCTAGAACAAATGATTGCCCCAGAACACGCTCTGCTTCTTTTTTGTCTTTTGCTCCAATGTGCATAGACATGATTACGCCAGAGCCAATTGTAATGCCGAACCCCAGTGAGATCATAACGAACAAGGTAATCTGTGAAATACTCACTGCTGCTATAGCTTCTGGTGATAATTTGCTTACCCAGTATGCATCTACTAAATTATAAAGCGTATAAAAGAATACTGACAGCATCATAGGCCATGCTAAAGACCATAGTTCTTTCAGAATATCTCCTTTCGTCAGGTCTTTATCGTGCCATTCCTGATGTTTATTATTATGTTCCATTATTGTTAAAAATAAATAAGCTATATAAAAATGTAGCTGATTTATTTCCTGCAAATGTTTTATGCAAAAGAATATAAAGGGATTCGTTTTACTTATACCTATGAGTAGTAAGGAGAAAAATATAATTGACTCCGTGATTTACAATTATACTGCTACTTCTTCAGCGCTGGAAGAGGAAAACCAGCTCCTTAAAGATACTATCAGTAAAATGAAGGAGGAGCTTGACAGGCTAAAGACTCCTCCCTTAATGATTTGCGAAGTAATGGATATCCATGACGACAATGCAGTAATCAGGATACCAAACGGAAACCAATTCTATGTTACTTACAACGCTGAAGCAAATCTAAAAGCAGGCGACAGCGTTCTTTGCGACCAGAAAAATCTTAACATCGTAAAAAAGATAGACACATCAAGAAAATTCAATGTAGAAAAATTTGTTATTGTTGAAAAGCCAGATATAAAGTGGGAAAGCGTAGGCGGCCTAAAGGAGCAGGAAAACGAGATAAGAGAAGTTATAGAATTGCCTCTCAAGAAGCCAGAGCTTTTCAGGAAAGTTGGTATTACTCCTCCCAAAGGCATTCTTCTTCATGGTCCGCCAGGAACAGGCAAGACTTTGCTTGCAAAAGCTGTGGCCGCATCAACAAATTCCACCTTCATTGAGGTCGTGGGCTCTGAACTTGTACAGAAGTTTATAGGAGAAGGTGCAAAGCTAGTTAAGGAAATTTTCGATATGGCGAGAAAAAAGGCTCCTGCAATTATCTTTATCGATGAGATTGATTCATTGGCTGCCTGTAGGATGGAAGTAGGCACTTCAGGAGAAAGGGAAGCAAACAGGACTTTCATGCAGCTGCTTGCAGAGATAGACGGATTCAAATCATTGGATGATGTCAAGATTATAGGCGCAACAAACAGGAAAGATATATTGGACCCTGCGGTTATAAGGCCTGGCAGGCTTGACAGGATTATCTCTGTGCCAAATCCAAATAATGAAGGGAGAAAAGAGATTTTCAAGATACATTCCAGCAAGATGAACATCGATGATGACGTTGATATAGATATTGTTGTGGAAAAAATGGACGGATTCTCAGGTGCGGAAATAAAATCTGTTTGCACTGAAGCAGGTTATTTCGCAATAAGGGACAACAGGTCAAATGTAAAGAGGAGTGATATTCTTAAGGCAGTAATCAAAGTAAGGAAAGAAGAAGAACTTGATGAAGAACACTTGAATATGTTCGGATAGCGGAATTGTGCAGTGCTAACAAGTTACTTCCTTTCATCATCCTTGCGTCAGATGGTGTTCACAAGTATCATCGCACTGATGCACTCCGTAATAGCCTGAAATCATTCTTGGTTAAAATATCTTTGCATCCACACATACCCGGTATTTCCCAGGACCATATTGGCCACATTTTACAATCCTAAATATATCTGCGCTTCTTTTTGCAATAGCGCAGGCGCGGATTACCTTTTCGGCACTTTCGCTCATATTTTTTTCATGAGAAAAATCGTAAAAATGAAGAATGCCGTTTTTCTTAACCTTGGGTATGGCTATCCCAAGAAAATCCTCTGAAGATTTTGGAAGAGGCATCAGCACCCTGTCAAAAGATTTTCTCATTTTTGGTAAAACAATCTTTGCGTCCCCGAGTACAAGCATGATGTTCTCTGCTTTATTTAGCTTCAAGTTTTCAGTTGCGTATTTATGCGCCTTTGGATTTACCTCTATTCCGTAAATTTTTTTTGCCTTTGTATTCTTTGCCATATTGAGCGGATACACACCTGAACCTGAAAACATGACAAGCACTTCTTCCCCTTCCTTTATTTCCTTGTTTATCCTCTCCCTTTCATGGGCAAGGCGAGGAGAAAAATAAACATCCTGGACATGAAGCTTCACTATAACACCATTTTCCCTGTGCGTTGTTTCCTTTCTTCTTTCGCCTGCTATAATTCTTAGAATAGGCGTCCTGTATTTCCCGCTATAGCTGCCTGTCTTTTTGCACACCACTCTAAGATGTTTGAAATTTTTAAGTATCTCCTCGCCTATAATCTTCTCCTTCTTCTCCAGTTTTTCAGGGAAATCTGCAAATATCAATATATCTCCCACTATGTCAAAGCTTGTAGGCAATAGTGAAAGTTCGCTCTGGCTTAGCTGTCCTTTCATCATATCCTTTAAAGATTGTTTCCCTGCCATTTTTTCAGAAAAAATCCCGGAGGCCGCGCTGGGCTTGGCTGCTCTGACCTAAACTTATCCTGTCCAATGTGATATCCACTCTTTCAGGTGAGAAGTCATGCTCTTCCACAAGTATCTTGTACACCTCTTTTCTGTCTACCTCTTCCCATGATAAGGAATAATCATCCGTCACAGGTATGTTCTTGAATAATCTGAATACATCCTGCCATGGATAGTCAAAGTATTCTTTCCATCCTGCTGCCTCAAACAGCTTGTCGAAATTTCTGTCGTGCTCTTTCACAAGCTTTAGGGCTTTATGTGGCCCTATTCCCTTTATACCCCCCATATTAAAATCTGTGCCTACCAGAATGCCAAGTGCTATAAGCTGGTCCTGGTCTATGCCTAGATTGTTTAGTGTATCTGACAGGCTAACTATCTCTGGATTTATTGCTTCAAATGCGAGCTTGTTGGCTTTTTTCCTTTTTCCTGCAAGCGAAAGATTTCTCAGCAGCCTTGTTGAGCCGAAAAGCAAGCTGTCTGCATCCTGAGAAGCTACCGCAAATGCCTTTTCCTGCTTAACCATATGCGAAGCCTGCGCCTCGCCTTCAGAAGGTGCATCTACTATGGGTATCCCCATAGCCACAATAAGCCTCTTTGATTCCGATACCATTTCGCTTGTCAGCCTTGCTGTCCTCGCTGCATATTTTCTCATCTCATCTATGTTTTCCTGTGCCTTTGCCTCATCATATTTTATGGCTGCTGAAGCTTTCAGGCTTTTGCGCCTTTCTCTTTCCTTGAGCTTTAATTCAGGCGGCTTGCCATCAAAAATATATGCAAGGCGAATGCCTTTTTGCATCAGGTTTGCATTTCTTGAAAAAATGCCAGATAAGTGTGAAGTTACTCTTCCCTTGGAATCAGTAAGAGGGCTTCCATCCCTCTGCCTTATTGTGGTTATAAACTGATAAAGGAACAGATGTGCATCTACGGCGATTACCTTGCCGCTTAATGAATCTAGGCTGATTTCTTTTGCCGAAACTATCTCAGTTATGTTTACTCCCATTTTACAGGCTGCTAAAATGCATTCCCTTGAATTCCTTATCCATCATTTCCTTTGCTTTCTTTGTCAGGCTTCCTTTTGAAATGAAAAGGACGGGTAACCTTCTTGACTGCCCTTCTATGAATGCTGAGCTTATGTCACCATCATTGATTGTTTTTTTCCCCTTGGCTTTTGCAAAGTATCTCAGGTTTCCAACACCCGTCGGGACTTCTATAATAAACTCAAGTTCAGATTTTTTTGATTTGATTGTTTCCAGTACAATTATGCTCTTCCTTGAGAAGTAATCGCTTACTTCCTTGTAAAGGTCTGACTTTGCGTTTTTCTCTTCTTTTCTTACTTCATTGTAAAGTTCTGGCTCTACACTTTTCTCTTCTTTCTTTTCCTGCTTTTCAATTGTCTTTTCTATCTGTTTATTTTCAATTCCTGATTTGAGTATATTTGAAACTTCCTCGTTAGTCGATAGGTACCATTTCCAGAACAATTCTTTGTTTCCCTTTATTTCAATAAGAAGAGGGAAAGCAAAATCCTTGATTGCTCTTATAGCTGCCCTAAAAACAGGGACAAGCGTAGAGTCCTTTAAGATTTTCTTCTCTTTAAGGAGTTCGTAAACTTTCTTTTCTTTTTCTCCAAGATTGTCAGCAAATTTTTGGAGGTGCTGTTCCTGGCCAGGAAGATAATATAGCGGAGAGCCGCCGCCTACCTTTATATTAGATATCTTTAGCTTTCCTAGCTCCTTTAGTTCAGAAAGATATGCAGAAACAAAGAGGCTGTTCTGGCCAAAACTAGAAGCCATTACGTTAGGGAGAGATGGCCCATTCTGGCTGATGTAGGACAAAATAGCATCTTTCATTTTCATTATGGATAATGCTACCCAGATTTATATAGTTTGTGAAGACTTTTTCTGTTAATGTTTGAGTACAATTTTCAATAAGGCTAGGTATATTCACTCATTCATTTGAATATACGTGTCTACTCCTACTTATTGCTTCGCTACCTTCTTGGCATCCATCCTATCATTGCATCGATAAATATGCAAAAAGGAATGAGTGCCCAGCCATAGGCATAAGCCATGGAGGTAATCAATCCGCAAAGGTCTCCTTCGCGCCCAAGCGAAAAGCATTGTGCATCATTTGAGTACGCGAGAATAATCAAAAGAAGATAAAGAACTCCTCCGCTAATTGCTCCCCATCTTCTGGAGCGATTGCAGATTATAAGAAGCATTCCTGTTGCTACAACAGCTGCAAAGAAGTTGATTAGGAATCTAATCTCTTGAAAGACTCCTAAAAACCATAAGGCTAGAAATATAGACGATAAAACAAGCTGGAATTCAAACTGGCCTTTCTTTCCATCCCATGATTCCACGCTCTTTAATATCTGTTGAAGCTAAGTTCTTACTGCCTATGTTAAGTCGCTATTACGGCCTCAGCCACCTTATCTCCCAATATGTGACATCCCCTTCTTCATCCACGCAGCCTATAAGCAGGCGCTTTCTTGTGGAATGTGCTACCCTGTTTTTTGCTGAGAATTCGTGCCACGTTAGCGAAGATGTCTCGTGAACAGGAAACACAACCCATTTTGCGTGGTCCTCCCCTGGCTTTACGCCCCTGTCATATACTCTAAAATCTGCGCCGAATTTCATTGCTGTCTTGACAATATACCCTCTATTCCTCAGGTCCTTAAAGATGCTATACCTTACATAAAAATTAGGCTCAAGTGCCTCTGCCTTCTTCATGAATTTTTCAGTGGGTATCTCTTTTTGTTTGCTGTCAAATAGCTGTATCTTTCCCTTTTCGAGAAGATACATTGTTTCGATAAGTGAAATTTGTAGCTTTGAGTCTTCAAGAATTGTCCCGAATCTGCTTTGGTCATACAGGAGCCTTGCCTCATTTGAGTCTTCAAGTATGGTCCTTTCCTTCAGGAAAAGTGCCTTAATCTTCTCTTCTTCTTTTTTGTCTGTCATTCCGTTGAAAAAAGCGCCCTGTTTTAAAAACATTCCCATGCTGCACGAGGATAAATTTATATAAACATATAGAAATTAGGTGCACCATGATAGAAGTTGTTTTTCTTGGTACATCTTCTATGGTACCGACAAAGGAGAGGAACCAAACAGGTCTTTTGATTAGCTACGGCTCCTGTGGGATTTTAGTGGATTGTGGAGAAGGTACACAAAGGCAGTTGAAGCTTGCCAATATTTCAATTACTAAAATAGACAAGATACTCATAACTCATTGGCATAGTGACCATGTTCTTGGATTGCCTGGCCTTATACAGTCCCTTGGGGCGTCTGAATACGGCAAAACACTTGAAATCTACGGTCCAGAAGGCACAAAGAGCCATATAGAATATATGTTCAAGGCATTTGTTTTTGACAGGCGTATAAACATGAAGATAACGGAGATAGGCCAGAGCAAGTTTTTTGATGGAAGGGATTTTTATCTGGAGAGTTACCTGCTTGAGCACGGCATTACTACACTTGGGTATAATTTCGTTGAGAAAGACAAAAGAAAAGTCGTTATGTCAAAGATAGATAAATTTGGCTTGCCAAGCGGCCCATTGGTAGGAGATCTCCAGAATGGAAAGGATATTGTCTTCAAGGGTAAAAAGATAAGGAGCGACGAAGTCACTAATAGTGTAGCTGGAAAAAAGATAAGCATAATATCAGATACACTGCTCTGCAAAAATTGTTACGAGATGTCAAAGAATGCTGATTTGCTAATATCAGAGTCAACATACTCTTCGAACCTTGAGGAAAAGAGCGAAAGCTATAACCATATGACATCAAAGCAGGCTGCCCTAATTGCCAGTAAATCCGATGTCAAAAAGCTAATACTCACTCATTTTAGTGCAAGATACAAGTCAACTCTGGAGCTAAATGAAGATGCTAGGAACTACTTTGAAAACACAGAGTGTGCATTTGACCTGATGAGAATAAAGCTCAAATGAGCAGGAAAAGCAAGGGAATAAATGGCGAAAGGGAGATAATAAAATTCTTCAACCAGACAGGAAAATGGTGTGCGTGCAGGGTTGCGGGTTCTGGTTCATCTCGATATCTCTCCCCGGACATTATAGCAGGAAATATATTGAGAAAGCTTGCAATAGAGTGCAAGACAACAAAGGAAAGGACAAAATACATTGAGAAGGCAGATGTAGAGCAGCTTCTTAATTTCTCATCTATTTTTGGAGCAGAGCCATGGCTTGCTGTTCGTTTTGACAGAATTGGATGGTATTTCCTACCTCCTTCAGATATAGAAAGAAGTGGTGAATGCTATGTGGTTAGAGAGGAAACTGTAAGGCATACTGGGATTATTTTTGATGAATTGATAAAATAAAATTATTTCTTTCTCTTAGATAGTTCCTTTTCTATCTTTGTTTCTTCCTTCATGAGCCTATCAACAACTCGCTCTATGTGCATCTCTATCCTTGCAATCCTGCGCTCCATTGAAACAAGCACCCTTAAAGAATAGACTATTGCCGCTAAAGTTCCCACAATAATTGCAAGAATTACATCCAATTTATCAAGGCCCACTTCTCCTAATGCCATATGACAACACCTCTTTGCAATAATATTCTAAGACGACCTATTTAAATCTTTGCATAAGTCTGTAAAGTAAACTTCAAGGCAAATATCAGTTAAGCTTGCCGGATAATGGCTGCATGCTATTCCACTTTGTCTCGAATGCTTCTGCAAACGCCTTTGAGAAGAATGGTGAATTTATCCATATCCCCATATCGTAATTCTGGTGCACCACAGAATCATGCTGTAGCATAAATGTCACTTCAGAATTGTCTATTATGCAAAATCTGCCCTCAAAATTGCTTTGGCGGATTTCAGAGTACTGGGACAACTGATCTACTATCACCCGTGCCTCCTTCAGGTTATGTGTGGCTATTCTTACTGAAACACCTTTCTTCCTGAGCTTCTTGAACAATGGCAACAAAAACTCTGCTTTCTTCATAAGCCCCGATGGTGTTGCAAGGATTACGACAGATGAAGAAGCCTTTGAAACTCTTGATTCGAGATGATTGTATATGTTTCCCCTGCCAGTTATGACTCCTGTTAGCTCATCTGGCTCAATAAGGTCTGTGCCTTTTGAATGCAGCAAAGATAACTCTTCAAGCAGTTCGCTCTCCTTCAGGTTCTCTATTGTCATAAGGTGCTTCTCTGCATCGCTTTTCACCCTTAGCTTTACTCTATCAAGAACCTCTTCAGGTGGAACAGCTATGTACTTTATCGGCTTGCCGAGCTTCCTTAGGATAAACCCTTTTCTCTCAAGGCTCTCTAAGACATCATATGCTCTTGATCTAGGCACATTCGCCATATCAGAAAGCTCTCCTGCTGTTGATGACCCTCTTGAGAGCAAAGCTGCCCATAGCTTGGACTCATAGCTATTCAGGCCAAATTCTCTTAATTTTGACAAAAAGTTTTCTTGGACTATCATGATGGATGCTTAAGACAGGAAGCAAAATTTGTTTATAAAGCTTTTCATTTTTGCTACTATAAAATAGTAAACTTTTCACATTTTCTGACAAGAGAAGTTTATCCGAAAGTATTATATATATTATTGCATCTTAAGACGACATGGCAGTAGATTATATGTCAACAAGCAAATTTTCAGGAATTTCAATCATTATATCGTAGAGCTATAGCGAGCTTCTGCTATAGCATAAAAATGACCTAGAAGGAAAACTAAAATGCAAAAAATCAGAATTTTGGACACAACATTGAGAGATGGCACTCAAGGTACAGACATAAGCCTTACTGTCAGGGATAAAGTTGAATTGGTTAAAGCGTTCGACAATTTCGGTATAGATTACATAGAACTTGGTTGGCCATGGTCCAACAAGAAAGAAGTGGAGGCTTTCAGGGAAGCGGGAGCTTTAAAGTTGAAGCAGGCTAAGATTGTTGCTTTCGGTTCCACAAAAAGGATAGGAATAGATGCTAAAGATGACAAAAATCTCCTGGCCATCGTGGAGAGTAAGGCAGCCGTAGCATGCATATTTGGAAAGACATGGATAGAGCACATAAAGAAGCAGCTTAAGACAACAGAAGAAGAGAACCTTAAAGCAATAGAGGATAGTATAAAGTTCCTTAAGTCAAGAAATCTGGAAGTGATGTATGATGCAGAACACTATTTTGACGGATTCAAGGACAATAGCAAATATGCTCTGAAAACTCTTGAATGTGCAGTAAACGCTGGGGCCGATTCCGTTGTATTGTGCGATACAAACGGAGGTACCCTTGTAGATGAACTTGGAAAAATAACTGAAGAAACTGTAAAGTTCCTTAAGGGAAAAAAAGTTGAGATAGGCATACACTGCCACAATGATTCTGGCCTTGCTGTCGCTAACACAGTTGAGGCTGTTGTAAAAGGATGTACGCTTATACATGGAACCATCAATGGGATAGGTGAAAGGACAGGAAACGTTGACTTATGCCAGGTCTTGCCTATACTTGCCATAAAGAAAAATATGCCCTTGCCGCAGCTAAAGCTCAAGGATATAAAGAAAGTATCAGAGCTGGTTAATACGCTCACTAATAAGAAGCCAAACAATTACCAGCCTTTTGTGGGCAGGTTTGCATTCTCGCATAAGGGAGGGGTGCATGTTGATGCCATGATGAAGGGTGCAAGCTATGAGCACATAAATCCTGCATTAGTCGGCAACGCTACCCATACTATACTTTCTGAACTCTCAGGAAAGGCCAATGTTGTTGGTGTCCTTAAGGAGTTCGGGATACTGGTGGAGAAGGATGATGATAAGGCTATAGCCATGCTGAATAAAGTTGAGGAAATGGAAAGAAAAGGATATGATATAGGCCAACTTGATGCTGAAAAATTTCTTCTGAAAGAAGATTTCTTTGGCAAGGAAAGATTCAAGATACTTTCCTGGAGTTCTGTAAGTGAGCAAAATAACGGCGAGAGGTCTGAATGTTCTTTGGTGGGTAAAGTTAACGGAAAGAAGAGAGAGGCTCTTGCAAAAGTTGAAGGCGGTCCTGTAGATGCCATGTTCCATGCAGTAATAAAGCTTCTTGCCGATAATTACAAAGATGTAAAAAAAGTAAGGCTCTTGAACTATAAGGTAAGGATAGCTGAAGACAAGGGAGCAGAAAGCTCTGTAAGGGTATATATTGAGTTCAGTGGTGATGGTAAGGAATGGGGAACTGTGGGGGTTTCAACCAACATACTGGAGGCAAGTATAGAAGCGCTCTACAAGGGTTTTAGGTACTTTATCTCTAGTTAGTTTCTGTCAAGAAAGTTCCATAGGAAATAAGGGGTTTATAGTATGCAAAATAGCTGTTTATAAATAGGAGTATTTAAATACCCTGAAGCGTTTATAAACAAGAATACACAATTTCACAATTCGTTGGGGGGATAAAAAGTGATAAAAAAGAAGGTAAAGTCCAAAAAGGAAGAGAAGAAGGAAATAAAGATAGTAAACATAGTAGTGTCTACATCGCTTGAGCATGACATCCCGCTTGAAAAGATGGCTGCGACTTTGTCAAATACAGAATACAATCCTGAGCAGTTCCCTGGCCTAGTCATAAGGATTAAGGAGCCAAAAACATCTGCCCTTATATTCAGTTCTGGTAAAGTTGTTTGCACAGGGGCAAGGACAATGAAGGAAGTGGAAGAGTCCTTAAGAAAAATCATAAAGAGCCTTGAGAAGATAAACATAAAGATAACCGTCAAGCCTGAGCTTAACATACAAAACATAGTTGCTTCAGGAAGCGTTGGCATGGTCCTCAACCTAAACACCTTGGCAATGAAGCTGGAAAACACAGAGTATGAGCCTGAACAGTTCCCTGGCCTTGTCTACAAGCTTAGGGAAGCAAAGGCAACGTTCCTGCTTTTCAGCAATGGCAAGATTGTTTGCACAGGAACCAAGAGTGAGGAAGAGGTTTCTCAGGCAGTGGACATGCTCATTGTCAACCTAAAGAAAGTCAAATAATTTTTTCCTGTTAAGAAGATAGAAGGGGGAGCTATCTTGAAATGGACGTCACTGAGCAGATAAGGAGATTTACGGAATTTATAGATAGTTTTTGCAAGGAGCAGATACTTGCAAGGATAAAAAAAGACGAAAAGTTCCTTAACCTAGATTTTGTGGAACTGATAAGGTTCGAGCCTGAGCTTGCTGATATAATTCTTGAGCAGCCTGAAGAGGCAATCAAGGCCGCTGAAACTGCTGTAGGGCATTTTGATACTCTTGGTGATGTTTCAAAATTCAAAGCAAGATTTTGCAATGTTTCGTTAAGCCATAAGGTAGTTATCAGGAATATCAGAAGCAAGATGCTGGATAAATTCCTCCTTTTGGAAGGAGTGGTAAGGCAGAAATCAGATGTAAGGCCGCAAGTAATTTTGGCGAAGTTTGAGTGCCCAGGCTGCGGCAACATACTCTCTGTCTTGCAGTTGGAGTCAAAATTCAGGGAGCCAACTAGATGCGGCTGTGGTAGAAAGGGAAAATTTAGGCCTATTGATAAGGAGATGGTTGATGCACAAGGTATAGTTCTAGAGGAATCTGCTGATGACCTTGAAGGGGGAGAGCAACCAAAGAGGATAAATCTCCTGCTTAAGAATGACCTAGTAAGTCCAATGTCAGAAAAAAAAACTAATCCTGGAAGCAGGATAAGGGTAGGGGGCATACTGAAGGAAGTGCCCATTCTTGCCAAGGACGGAGGGAAGCTTACAAGGTTTGATGTCATGATTGATGTAAATTACGTAGAAAGCATTGATGAGGATTTTTCCAGCATAGAAATATCCGATCATGAATCAAATGAAATACTGAAGATTTCAAGAGACCCCCACCTTAGAGAGAAGCTCATCAATTCCGTTGTGCCGTCTATTTACGGCCATGAGAGAATAAAAGAAGCTGTTCTTTTGCTAATGGCAGGAGGTGTAAGGAAAACAAGGGACGATGGTTCTGTGACAAGGGGAGACATCCACATACTCCTTATAGGAGACCCTGGCGCTGGCAAATGCGTTGCAGGAAATACAAAAATAATGCTCCAGAACGGAGAGATTGTAAGAATAGATGATTTCTCTGAAAGGGCTGGCATAATTGAGGAAAGCAAAAAAATAGAAGCTACTCTGTTGCCAACTCTTTTCTATAATGGGAAAATGAACACAGGAAAGGCTGTCAGGGTATGGAAAAGACAATGCAATGAAAAACTAATAAAGATTATTACACGCTCAGGAAAGGAGCTTAACGTTACACAAGACCATCCCTTATTTACTGTTGACTCTGGCTTCATTATATCAAAAAAGGCAAGAGATTTCTCTATTGGGGAAAGAATTGCCGCCCCCAGAATGATTGAAATATCCGGTGAGATACAGATACTTTCTGGGTTTGTTTATAAAAAATACTCCAATAACTTAAAGAAATTATCTTATCCTGTGGTTCTTGATAAGAAACTTGCAAGGTTCCTGGGATACCTATGTGGTGATGGCTACATATCGTATTCAAAAACAAGCGGATATGCCTCTATAACAAATAATGATACATATGTACTAAAGGATTTTTCGACGCTTTTACAACTTCTTTTCAGGGCAGAGGCCAGATTTAGGCAGCCGAATAAATCAAAATCATGCTGTGAAGTGGCTTCGTATGGAAAATCCCTTGTTGATTTTGTGAAATTTTACTTTGTAAGCCTGGTAAATCTGGCAGCAAAAAAAGACATCCCTGAGAAGGTACTGCGCTCACCTGATGACGTCCTTGCAGAATTCATCAAAGGGTTGTTTGAGTGCGACAGTCATGTAAATATAAAAAAGAGGCAGATAGAGTTTTCAAGCATAAGCAAATCTCTTGCTGAAAATCTCCAGATGTGCCTTTTGCGCTTTGGGGTAGTTTCATTCTTTAAAACAAAGGAGAAGTACGCAACAAATTCCAAAGATAAGAGAAAAGTAAAAAGCTATGAGATAGTCATCGGAGGCATATTTGCATCTGACTATGTCAAAAAAATAGGCTATATATCTGAAAAAAAGAGAAAACAGGGAGAAATATTGCTAGAAAAAATAACTTATTTCAATACCAATGTTGACTTAATCCCTAACATCAACTCATTGCTTAAGTGCATAAGAAGGGAACATGCACTTTATCAGAGAGGTATGGGTGTTTCTAGGTCTTGCTTTGCTCATCTTGACCATGGCGATAGGTTACCAAGTGTTGAAACTGCCAGGAAGATTGTCAGACACCTAAAGTTAAATGGTTACAAGTCAACTTTAATCAGCCTATTAGAAGAGATTGCCAATGCAGAAATATTCTGGGATGAAATAACAAGTATAATTGAAACACCAGATGAAAGCAATTACGTATATGACCTTGAAGTAGAAGGAACACATAATTATGTTGCTAACGGTATAGTTATCCACAACTCTCAAATCCTTAAGCGCGTATCAAAGATTGCTCCGAAAGGCAGGTTTGTCTCGGGTAAGGGCGTTTCTGGAGCAGGCCTTACTGCTTCAGTAGTCAAAGACGAGTTCCTTTCCGGCTGGAGCCTTGAAGCAGGAGCCCTTGTCCTGGGTAACAAAGGAGTGGTTTGTGTGGATGAGCTTGACAAGATGAACAGTGAAGACAGGGATGCCATGCATGAGGCCCTTGAAGGACAGCAAGTTACAATAGCCAAAGCAAATATACAGGCCACCTTAAGGGCGGAAACAACTATGCTTGCTGCTGCTAACCCAAAATTCGGAAGATTCGACCCATATGAAGTTATACCCAAGCAGATTGACCTTCCTTCAACTCTCATAAACAGATTCGACCTGATTTTCCCTGTGAGGGATTTGCCAAGCGGAGACAAGGACGAGAAGCTGGCGAGCTTCGTTCTCAACCTGCACCAGAGTCCGAATATGGTCTCCCCCGATATAGATTCGGTTCTCCTGAGAAAGTATTTCGTCTATGCCAGGCAAAAGATAAGGCCTGACCTAAGTGACGGCGCGGTTGATGAGATTAAGAAATATTACCTGAAAATGAGAAGCTCTTCATCTGGCGATAATGAGATAAAAGCCATCCCTATATCCGCAAGACAGCTTGAGGCACTTATCAGGATGTCTGAGGCCAATGCAAAGTTGAGGCTCGATACTAAAGTTACGAGAGAAGATTCCAAAAAGGCAATAGACCTCATGCACTATTGCCTAAGCCAAGTCGGCCTTGACCCAGAAACTGGCCAGATTGATATAGACAGAATTTCAACAGGTATAACTGCATCAGAAAGGGGAAAAATATCATTGATAAAGGAGCTCATAACAGAACTCGAAGGCAGGTTAGGGAAGACGATACCACTTGAAAAATTGTCTGAGGCTGCCAAGGAAAAGGGAATTTCAGAAGAAGATGTCAATGATATAGTGGAAAAGCTAAAAAGGGCAGGAGACATATTTTCGCCACGCCCGGATATAATATCCAAGCTGTAAAATGGAAAATATAAAAGCCAGGGCAACTGCGTATATTGTTCCTATAAAAGCTATACACCAAGGGGAATTCGTGAAGGATGAAGGAGAATATGGATCGAGTTATTTATCTGTAGACAAGAAAAAGATGTCAAGGGTAAATCTTATAGGGATCATAATATCCAAAGACCAATCAAATGACGCTTTCCTGCTGGATGATGGTGAAGATAAGGTATCTATAAGGAATTTTGAATATGCCTTTGCATCCAGCGATTTAAAGGTGGGAGATGTTGTGCTTGTAATAGGCAGGATAAGGGATTTCGATGGTGACAGGTATATAATGCCGGAGATTGTGAAAGGAATTTCAAGTAAATGGCTTAAAGTCAGGAAGAAGGAGATAGGTTCATTTATGTGCGTTAAACCAATAGATAATAAGGAAGGCTATGCTGCTGAGACTGTTCCAGATGTCCATAAAAGGATAATTTCTTCTGTCAGGGAATTTGACCATGGAGAAGGCGCTCACCTTGGTGATGTGCTGGCCAATGTAAACATACCTGATTGTGAGAAGCTTATTGATGATATGCTAAAGGAAGGCGAATTGTTCGAGAACATGCCTGGCAAAATAAAAGTTCTGGATTAATGGATTAAGTCACGATAAAAGAGCAGGGTAAAGGTATATCTTAAAAACCGCACTAATGCTTAGGAAGCCAAGAGAGATGAAAAGAAGTTCTCCTGCTTCCATGAGTATCTTGTGTCTCTTACCGGCAAAGAAATGATTTCTTATGATTGCAACTGATATTATTCCGCCTGCAATTCCTCCATAAATATACGCCAGTATCTCAGGCATGCCATAGATAAGATAGCTTGCTCCTGACCAAACTTGTCTTATGGCACTGCCTATTGCAGCTGCCAAAAGCGTCGCTCCCCATACAACAAGAAATACGGCACCTGCACCATAAAAAAATGCAAAAATAATTCCAATAACAAGCACGCTCAGGCTTCCAAGAAAGGTGTTCAATAACAGTGTTTCTTCTGCTGTTCCTGATGCGATTGCTCCTGTTTCGTCGTTAAGTATTTCGCTGTGTATACCTGGCAGAAAAGAATACCAGATTATCCCAGATAGTATTACACCGAGAAAAAGCAGGGAAAAGGATAATATAGCGTTGCCATGCTCATGTGAAATGCTCTCATGCATGCTGCTTGCTTTTGGCACATTCCATTTCTCAATTGCTTTGTATGCGATGGCAGAGCAAAACAAGGTTGTAAGGATTGCAATAGAGATTCCTGCATAGCTTCTGAAAAGAAGGAGGGAGATGGCAACTGCAGCACTATTACATGCAAAGCCAAGCAATGCAGTCTTTAAAGAGGATTCTGATGCGTTAAAATGACTGAATAACGAAACAAGTGCCATACCCTACCTTCCTTAAGAGGATATTTAAGCTTTGCGCGTTACTCATTAACGAAGTGCCGCATTGCTCCAACTGTCTTTATAGGGGCACCCTAGGCATATCCAAAATTGAAATCCCTGCTTAGGTAGACTGATGTTGTGCTTGAAGGTGCATTCCCGGGAACAATCCCTGAAAAATGAACAGGAATTAATCCAAGCCCGCTATTTTGCAATGTTGCTGCTGCATCTACATGGCCAGTCAGAATTATCAAGTATTATAAATCCTTTAGGCGCAAGCCTTGCAAGAGCCTGTTCTGCCATCTTCCTCCTGTTGAAATTTCCATCAACAAACACCACATCATATTTTCCACTACTTTCAAATATTGAATTGACATAGGGTTGTTCTGTCTCTCGTAGGAGAAGCTTGGCCTCAAGGTTGCTGGTTGTAAGAGATTGTGTTACGTTAGTATACCAGGCCATATTATTCTCAACACTTGTTACAGCCATTCCTCTCCTTGCCCAATAAAGAGTTGAAGTTCCTGAACCATACTCAAAAATAGTTTTCCCACTCAGAACAAGGTTATCAAGAAAAGCAATGGCAGGGTAAGTTATCCATGGTATTGGTTCGCCTTTTCCATCAACAGCCACAGAATTTCTTGCTGAAGCGACAAATCCAGAATTGATAA
Source organism: Candidatus Woesearchaeota archaeon (assembly GCA_018303125.1). GTDB lineage: Archaea > Nanobdellota > Nanobdellia > Woesearchaeales > WJIZ01 > JAGVYS01. The sequence goes on from JAGVYS010000001.1 coordinate 65,132, forward strand.
GAATATGTAGTACTGACCTAAGATTTGGAGTTTTTAATGCTTCAAGAAGTACTGCATGCTTACCCTCATCAACCATTTTGCCACCCTCCAGAAAGGTTTCCAAAGTTGTGGCTAAAGGTTCTATTGTGTCCACGCCCAATCCATCTAAGTTCATAATTCCGATAGTAGTTAGGCTGACTTTATAAATAATGGCGCATATATTTTCAGCACCAACATAATTTATAAACATGCCCTCGCCCCAAAGGCAAAATGGACTACCTAGAATTATTGAAAAGCGCAAGGGAGAGCTTGCCAAAGGCCGCGTTCGAGAAACAGAGATTCGAGATACCTATTGCACGGGGCCACATACAGGGCAACATGACAGTAATAAGCAATTTCAGGCAGATTGCTGACTCCCTTGGAAGGCCACCCGAGCATCTTCTCAAATTCATACTGAAAGAGCTTGCTGCGCCCGGTGACCTCAAGCCAAAGGGCCTGCTTATTGGAACAAAAGTGCCTGCATCAAAGGTCAATGAAAAAGTCAGACAGTATGCACAGGAATATGTTCTATGCCATGATTGTGGTAAGCCAGACACAAAGATAGAGAAAGATGGCCAGCTTGCTTTCCTAAAATGCTCGGCATGTGGTGCAAGGCATCCTGTTAAGTCGAAGATATGATTGCAAAAAAACATTTTTATGGCGGAAGGATGGTTCTTGCATTGTGTGATTCTTCTCTCCTAGGGAAAAAGTTCGAGGAAGGGAAATTGCGGCTTGATTTGTCTGGTGGATTTTACAGGGGAGAGGAAGTATCAGAAAAGATGCTTGAATCTATGGTTAGCCGCGCTTATATTTTGAACGCAGTAGGTGAAGAATCCGTGGTCTGGATTATTACTCGCAGGCTTGCAAAAAAGGATGACATCAAGCGTATAAGTGATGTGCCGCACGTACAAATAATTATAAATCAATGATAACCTTTCAAAACCATGCCTTGAGAGCCTCTTGTCTTTCCTTATCCCTGCCAAAAATGCTTTCAATGCTTTCCTGGGTTATCTCAAGATTCTGCTTTAGGTAATTAGGCAAGTTATATTTCTTCGCCATGTCCAAGGCAGGCTGGAGATATTTAACTATTGAGCCCTCTGAAACAGTGAAGAGCAGCCTGCCCTTGCACTTCAGGCATTTTCCTGCAAGAGGCGGCCTCCTGTACTTCTCATTGCAACTAACGCATCTGAACTGCTGTTGGGAAAATTTTCTTAAGTTTCCCTTTATGTCGCGCATAAAATGCTTCTCTATGACTATCTTCGCCACTTCCTGCTCGTCCACTGCCCGTATCTTGTGCGCTATCTGCATCTGGCCGAAAAGTTTCTGTTCCATTGTTGGCAAAAGCTTGTAGGCAGAGCACCTCACTCCCATGTTTATGTCTTCCGTATCATGAGTGAATAAGGAACCTTCATACTGTCCTTCTGTGTTGAGCCGGCTCTTAAGCTGTTCAATTCTTATTTCCCAGGGAAATTTATACTCCAGACAGGCATTGTAGAATTCAACTGGATATTGGCTACATATGTCCATATCAAATACCATGTCATCTACTTCAGAAGGTATGAGCTTTGATGTAAGGACAAGGGGTGCATCCTGGGTTGCTCCTCTTGAATTAGGCAAGTATTGCCTTGAGAAATTTAACAAGGCATCAGCAAGCAGAGTCACGCATGCCTCATCACCATCGCAATCCCTCCTTGTGGCAGCATGCAGCATTGGGTGAGCATAGAATCCCTGAGTGGCAGAGAACCCTATTATCCTGCCGATTATTCCGGCTGATGTATGCGGTGCCAAAGCTACGATAAGGTGTCCAACCAGATCTTCTTTTGATTTCAGGCCATAGTAAGGCTTCAGTAAATATAGTCTTTTAAGTAAGTCATCTATGAACAGAGAAACCCTGAAAAGTATCTCGTCAGATCCTTTGTCAGGAGATTCATTGCATGCAGGTAATATAACATCCTGAGGCATTAACTCTATAATTTGGCTATCATCTGCAAGGTCATTGCCTGCTATGTCTTTACTATACCCCATCTCTTTCAGTCTTTCTATGCTGGTGCCTATCTCCCTCGGCTTGAAATGAGTTATGGCAAGTTGGGTCATGTCATATCTTGTCGTGCCATCCTTGTTAACCGGAATGTCGTGAACTGCCCTCAATATCCCCTTGGCCAAGTGCTCCATTGCGTGGCTTTTGTTTGATGTTCCTTTTACTCCCTTAACAAGTTCAGGAGGCATTTTCAGCTTGAGATTTTTTAAAACGTCCGTATATAACTCAGGTATATTTATTCCTCTGGATGAATAAGGCACTGTGTCTTTCTGCTCCTCCTGAAACCACCCTCTCTGCTTGGAGTAGAACTGCTTCTTTGTTCTCTGGCCGCATTTCTCGCAAACTCCAAGTACAGTATCATTGCCGCATGCTTGGCACAAATACCTGGGAAAATCAGAGGTTACGCTGCCTGAACTAATTGCCTCCTGGAACGACCTAAGCCTGCCGCCTTCTGTACCGACAGGAAATAGGCAATGTGGCTGCCCATCAAGTTTCCTTACTTTGGCTTTTTCAGGCCTGCCCATCCTCGCGCCTATGAATGTGCCACACCTGTCCCTAATTCCCACTCCCATTAATTTGCTTATGTCCGATAGTAAGCTTTCAGATGAGAACAAAGGCTGGCTTTTTCTGTATCCGGATAAAAGAGCCGCTATTATTATTGAATCATTTTGGCCAATAACCACATACTCATTAGCTGTCACAGAATGTGGCACACCGAGTAGTTCCAGCAATATCTTTTCCGGCTTTGATATCCCTATTACGATTTTTTGTAGCTTGCTTCCTTCATAAATTTCCTTGCCGGTAAGAAGCCATGAGAAAAGTGTCGGGATTTCATTTAGTGGAACTGAATTCCAATAATATGTGTATCTTGGGTGTAATGGAACAGAAAGCGATTTTGACATTAACAGTGCTTCGTCTCCCTTTATGCTCGGATTATGTGTTTCCTTAAAAATCTCAAGTATCCTTTCATGCTCTATGCCAGTTGATGCTGAAAAGGATGAAAAGTCCAAAGAGCCATATTTATTCTCTATGGCATTCTTGGCTTCCTGAGCCCACCATTCCTCACAATATCCTGGAGGCACCAAAGGATGAGCCCTGTTGAAAAAGTCTCCATAATTGAAAAGTATGTCGCCTAGATAGACTATTTCTTCCACGCTGCTGGAAATCCTTTTCGCTTCAACAACAGTGTTTATTCTTACCAAGCTCCCATCATTCAGCCTGACAAGCGGCCCCTCAATGCTACTGCATGTTGATATTGATGTTGCCTTACCAGGCCGCTCAACTTTAAGTTGCGTACCTATCGCTATGTATTTGTCCAGAATATAAGTAAGTGCAGGATTTATCCCCCCGGATGAAAGCCCCGTATTCCTGCATCTCCCGTATCTTAGCCTGAATCCGCCGTTTCTAAGTGGAAAACCGAGTATCGGCCTGCCGGCCACAAGATCCTTTATATACGTGTAATCGGGCTGAAGTTTTGAATCCTTCCCTTCTACCTTCTTCGCTTTTTTCAGTTTCTGGAGTTTGACAAAATCTGAAAGGAATTTCCATTGTGACATATCAAATTCATTGCCCCATTCATCAATCTGCTTCCATATTTTTTGGGCTTTTTGGCAGAGGCATTCACCCATAACCAGGCAATATCCGCTCCTTATTAGGTTGGTGTTTATCCTTGGGATATCCTTGTAATTGCTCACTTCCAATTCCTCTGATGGGTCTCCATCAATCTGCACTGGAAGATGTTTGGCCATGAAGATTATTTCCTCTTCACTAGGAAGATATTGCAAATTGGTTATTCTGTCATGGTAATCATAAAGCTCAGATACTCCTCTCCTGGCCTCATCGTCTGTCGGGTCATATTCATCATACCCCATCTTTTTCCTTACATAGTCGGCCACTAAAACAGAAACCGCTGCAGCTGTTCCGCCTGCCGACCTTATTGGTCCGGAGTACATAAGGCAGAAATATTCTTTGCCGTTGTCAAATCTTTTCTTCAGCTTCAGTTCAACAAACCCTTCTAATGGAGAAGCAACAACTCCAAGGGTTAGGTATGCCAACCCTATTCTTATGCCTGTTTCGATTGCCTTCATCTTTGATTCAAATTTGCAGAATTTTTCTTCGGCTGTTTCCAAAGCAATTGCAAGGGCCACTTTCCAGCTAAGCTTCCCAAATTTTTCCTCAAGTTCGTTTATCCTGGTTGATATGCCTGAGCCCTTCACTTTAGGCTCGACAACTGCTATAAGCCCCTCTACCCTTTCCGCCATGTTCTTGGCAAGCGGCATTGAAACATCGTCCTCTGGATCATATCCTTTCTTCCTTGCCTCTGAGCATATGGCATACGCCCTGGTTACTTCATCATCTATTATTGAGAAATACTTCTCCATCCTTTCGCTTGCGGATTTTGTCATGTTCATTTACCAAATTTCAGTATCTTTACCTGCCTTGTCGCAAGGTTCACTGCAGGGACCCTACTAGGCTCAGGATGGTGCCCTACTTTCTCCTGAAAGGCTGTTGTGCTTTGCCAGCAGCTTGCACAAATCAAGGTGATCCCCCTGTAATTTGAGACAGCAGACTTATGTATGTGGCCTGAAACAAAGAAATCCGGCACCTTGTCTATAACTAGGGAATCAGGGGACATTGGCATGTAAGGGGTCGAGGTATGAGTTGGCGCAAGATGCCTTCTTTTCAGGAGGTATTTCATAATAAGGTCTGCCCTATCATACCCGCCCTGCTCCCTTATAGAATCCACATTCGCAATATAATAGTCAAAGGAATGCCCATGGTAAAGAAGTATATTGTACCCATCAAAATCCTTACCTGAGTGGATGTTTACAATAGAAGGATTTGAGACTATTGTAGCGTTCTCCAGTCTTAGCAATGGTTCTGAAAACTTGGCTGAAAAGACCGGCTGTGGCTCTGCTAGCCTCATGGCATCATGGTTGCCTGCGCAAATAATAAGTCGTATGTGCTTGGGTATCTTCGATAGTAGCTCAGCACACTCTGAATACTGTTCTCTTGCATCTTTTATAGCTAACTCTGTTTCCTGGCCAGGGTAAACCCCGACTCCGTCAATAAGGTCGCCAACAAAAAAAATATACTTGACTTTTGAAGCTATATCTCTCTGCCCTGCGTTCCCTGCATTAAGGTTTATCCAGTCTAGAAACTTCATAAAATCTTCCTTTAGGAAATTATTTGAGCCTACATGTAAGTCAGAAAGGAAAAGCACATAGTCCTCATTGCCGTGCTTCTTTGTCTCGTTTGTTATTGGTACATCCGGCCAGAGGATATTGTTGGCAAAAACTACTTTATTCCCTACGTTGCCAATTATGCCGATAACTTCATCAAGAACAATATCTCTGGAGGAGGCGTATAACTCTGGTTTTGACTTGTTTACAATTACCTTCATCTGGTCTGTCTGGTCTTCAATTGTCAAAACTATGTTGTTGTTTTTTGTAATATCTTTTTGCTTTACAATTCCTATAAGCGAAACACTCTCCTTGTCTGATTTTGCAAGTATCCTGCTTATTGGGAGCGTGTTCTTCAGCTCCTCCCTATTATAGAGTATTTTTCTGAGTGCCTCAAACCTTGAGTTGAAATAATCTACAAAGTCGCCGACAACTATCTTCCTCGGCTCTTCTAAATAAGATTTTACAACTTTTACAGAAGGTGCATCTGGCAAGGTCTCTTTTGGTTGTGTGGCAAGTGAATCTAATATTGTTTTGTACCCGACAGAGTCACCCATCTCAAGGCTGGCGCGCGCACTTTCAAATTCCCTCCAGTCTATCTGCTGCCTGTTAGCAAGTATTGCTAGAGCATCACTGTTGAGGTATACAAAATCATTACTCGCACCATAGTCAAATGTATGGAAGCGTCTTTTCATTGTGAGAAGTTCATCGTCATCTTTTATGGACAGTAATATCCCCCTGTCCATAAACGCCCTCACAACCTCTTTTTTCTGCTGTTCTTGCAAGTTTACACCTTATTCCCTTATATCTAGCGACTTTAGTAAAGTTTCCTTGATGCTGTGCGTTGATACCTCTGGTATGTTCAGGAAAACTTCCCTTGTCCTGCCATACCTTCCCTTAGATATGATTTTGGCGTTTATTATGCCAAAAAGGTCAAGCTCTGAAAGTACATCGGACACCCTCCTCTGAGTCAGAGGCCTAAGACCTGTCTTGCTGCAAAGGTTTCTGTATAGTCCATATATCTCGCCAGTAAACATTGGGCCTTTTCTTGTAATTGAAAGAGATACTATGGAATAAAGTATGCACTGGCTTTGTTTTGGCTGGTTTGCGACTATATCAGATATCCTATCGCGCTCTATTTTCTCCTCTGCCTGATCGATGTGTTTTAAAGTTACTTTCTGTGTACCTGTCCTTTCTGCAAGCTCCGCAGCGACCCTTATGAGCTCTATGGCTCTTCTTGCGTCCCCGTGCTCTCTCGCGGAGTAGGCAGAGCATTTCTCGATTGTGCCTTGTTCGAGAACTCCCTCCTTGAAGGCTATTGATATCCTTTGCTTCAGGATATCTTGAATTTGAAATGCGTTATAAGGTGGAAAGATTATTTCCTCCTCTGAAAGGGAAGACCTAACGCGCGGGTCTAAGTTATCAATGAAAACCATGTCGTTTGAAAGCCCAACAATAGCCATGAAAGATTTCGCAGACTCATCATTTGCCCTGAGAAGATTATAGAGCACGCTGTCACCGGTCTTCTTGATTAATTGGTCTATCTCATCTAACACAAGAAGTATTGGGCATTCCTGCTGGTCAACAGCATTGAAAAACACGCGATAAACCTCATCCGTAGGCAGGCCTGTTGAAGGCAGTTCTTTCCCGAATTCCCTGGAAAGCTGGGCCAGGAGACGATATTCCGTATCCGCTACTCTTTTTAGCTTACAATTAATATACACGGCTCTGATTTGTAGTCCTGTTTCATTTGAGGCTGCTGTTATTTCTTTTATTACATGCTTAATACTAAGGGTCTTTCCTGTGCCAGTTTTTCCGTAAATAAAAAGATTGGATGGTTTCTCTTTCCTAAGTATTGGGGCAAGAATTTGTGCTATTTGGTTTATCTGCGTATCTCTATGGTGAATTGTTTCTGGCAAATAGGAACTTAAGAACACGGATTTGTCAGTAAAAATAGATTCTTTTTGTACATAACTTTTGAAAAATTCTGATAGCTCAGCCATTCTTTTTCCATAAGAAAAGAAGGTATATAAACATTATTGTTTATGGAAATATAGGTTACTGTTGCCTAGACACACCCCTCCATTTCTCATGGAAAGTATTGCTCCGTTTATATGTTTATTATATATTTTCAATATAGAAATAAATATATATATACTATACTAAACTATAAAATCATTTTCCAATGGAAATGAGGGAGTGTGTGTTTAGTATACTAAAAAGTAATCTAGTTTGTTTTTTAGAAAGTTTTAAATAGTGATAATTTAAGTAATTATTAAAATAAACTTAGCAATAATAAATAAGCTAACTTAACTAACTTACTATGGTCAGAATAAATATAGAGCTACCGGACGAGATACATAAGAAAGCAAAGCTAAACGCACTTCTTCAGAACAAAACGCTCATAAAATATATACATGAAGCGATAGAGGAAAAAACGGAGAAAGATGAAAAAAATTAATTTATTGTTTGCTTTATGTGTAGGTATTTTGTTGAGTTCTATGTCGACAGCTATAATGCAAGTACCATCAGATTTAGCTCAGGAAGCAACAACATCGATTAATTTTTGCGTTGACCGCTACCCTCACTTCATTTATGAGAGAGACGGCAACATTGGCAAGGTTTATGTTGTAGGGGTTAATTACAAATCCTGTGCAACCAACAAAGCGCCAGCAGGAGGCTGCAGCATTTCAGACCCCGGGGCAGGGAAGGAAAACGACATTAAATTGCAAGTATTGACAATTGATTGGGCAAAAAGACCTAGAATAGGCAACATAACCATAACAGGGAAAGATAAAACAGCAAACAGAAACATAAATGAAATAACTATTGATGAAAAAACAAGTAATTTTGAAGGATGCGAGTTTACATACTTTAAGAGTTATTCTAATGCAGGTACAGGCGATTGCCAAGAAATTTGCTGTAAAGAAGGGGAGATTATTACGTCGTATCAAGACCCACCAGATGGAGCACGAGTAATCAGCGGAGGACAAGGGCAGAAATGTATAACTATGCGAGAAGGGAATAATTGTGGCGGGGAAGACCCAAACAGTGCAGGGATTACCTGCTTAGGTATCACCGATTCTTCAGGAGGTAGCGCATTACAGATTGGAAATTCTGGTGGCAGCCCAGGCCGCCGCCATGATGTAGATATAAAAGCAAAATTCACACTTAGTAGAGACGATTCTGACGCCGTCATATGTACTGCTCATCAAGGCGAGGGAGCATGGTTGCAAGGGGAAAATTTTGGGAATAACTGTTGCGGCGATGATATAGGGGATGCCGGCACAATAACCAACAATTACTTATGCTATAACAATATCCAGAGTACCACCTCAGAAGATCCATTACAGGGTCCATGGGTATGGAGGAAGGCAGAGGACTCCAACAAGGGCGTAATAATAGTTTCACCGGCAGCTAGGGCATCATACCTTTCTAAAGGGGACGCCTGGGTTAAGTGTATTCAGGAAGGAACGGCATCTAAAATAATTTTAGGAAATGTACTTCAATCATCAAATATCTATACTCCTCTAGATCATGATTATCTATGTTATTTTGAACCTGCTCTAAAACAGCATGTCTTTGTAGAATGCTGTGGGAGCTCAAACTGCGAAAACAACGCAGGAAGCAATGGCAAGGAACTGGGGTTTGGCGGTGACAGTAAATCAGCAGGCGATTCAGTCAAAATTGGAGCAGAAACATATTTCTGCTCAGCAGATTCTGAATTTGTCACTGACCTTGACCAAGACGAATCAGCATGCAATTCAGCAAAAAGCGAAGACGGGCAAGACCTTGGCTATCGCTGGACAGGCTCAAAATGCTGTGGTGATGATACTGATGAATCCTATAATGATGTGGGCGGTATCGGAGCCTGCATAAAAGGAAAGGTTGCTGCAAATGGTGTTGTTTTAGGAGAAAATAATGGCATAACAGCAGGAAGTAAGTTGATATCTGTCTCCAATGGCCAATTCTTAGGGTGTAATTATGAACAAGGAGGTCACCAGCTGTCAAATCAGCCAGTAGAGGTAACAAAAGCAGCATTCTGCACAATCTCCGGGCAAAATTTCTGTGACCTTACTGGAAAATGGGAAGCTAAAACAGCAGATAATCTGCGTCAAAGCAGGTTGCCGGGAGAGAGCGCAGGCGGCTTCTGCTGTCCTGTTAACACTTGCTGGAATGGCAATGAATGCATTGCAGACCAAAGTGCACTTTCCTCTGTACAACCGCGCAGCGATGGCTATAGGTGCATAGCTGGCAATTGGGAGAGAAGCTCTGAAAAAACCTCAATGGACGGCAACAGCAAGGGATACTGTCCGAGAAATGACCAATGCTTCGTTTCGCACAGCGGCGTATTGCAGGACAATGGTATGCCTGATAAGAACCCGCAATGCATATTCTCTGGGCAATATAAGAATGACAATTACTGTGAAGGCGGAAACTGGAACACAAGGACAAAGGCGCTGGCAGACGCGCTTCTTTCATATGCCGGGAACAGCTTTACTCTCTATTGCGGAAACCATGCAGAAACATTAAATTATTTCAATTATGTAGTAATCGGACCGGAACGCAACTCAGTAAATGTAGAGGACCTCTTCAAGAAAGGCCTGATTGGGAATGTATGCGTGCTTGTTGCAGGGCAAGAAATATATTTTGGTGGAGTGCTTAATGTAGAGTTAGAGGAAGGGAACAAGGCAACAATTTCAGCTGCACTGCCGGGGCTGGCAGGATGTTATGGCAAGGACGCACAAGGAGAAATAAAATGTTCTGATGAGGCATCTTACAATAAAAACCTTAAGACTTTTATTTACAATTCTAATGATATGAAGCTAAAAAGCGAAGGCCAGATTAGGGGAACGCAGGAATATTTTGAAGATGCTTTTAGCACAGCAAAGGCAGCCTTCAATACTCAGCAAGCAAAAATCATTCAGGATGGATATGTTCCAAGGTTCAGTAGCATATTTCTTAGCAAAAAAGCAGGCAAAGAATCTTTTGCAATCCTTGATAGCTTAGGAAAAGAAGAGCATATCATCGCAAAATACCAGGGAACAGACGCAGGAAAAATATGCACAGCAATAGGGGCATACGAAAAACTAAAAATTAGCAGCAGGATAAACGTGCTGATTAAATGTGCAAAGCAGGACGAAGACAAGACAGCAAGCATATTTGCAAAGATTGGCCAACAGACAGATGTAAAGACAGGGGACGTATGGACAAGCCTAACTGGAAAATTAAGATAAGGAATCACAAAAAAGCCCAGGTGACATTATTCATAATCATAGGTCTGCTCCTTGTTATCATAGTTATAGTGCTTATCTTTATTGCAAAGCTTGTTAATGAGTCACAAGAAAAAAGAAGCACAAAAGAGGCAACAGAAACTTCAGCAAGCCTTCAGCCTCTTTCTGATTATGTTGAATCATGCATTGAAACCAGCGCAAAAAAAGCTCTCGAGTTTGTTAGCGACCAGTCAGGTTACATATACACTAACCAGAAAGGCGACAAGCAAAGGCTTGTTGCGGGATTCTATGTTGAACACCGAGGAAACCAAATTCCTTTCAGGATACAGCCACCTGTATCGGGTGAGATATGCAAGTCAGGAGGAGAATATCCAGTAAAATTAGAAACGTATCCTTACATAAGTGGCGGGCGAAGGTACGACTATGCTTCTTGTTTTGGAAGAGTAGTGCTATTTAATCTTGAGAGGATTGAGAAATCAATGGAGAAGTTCATAGAAGGAGACATTGAAGACAGTTCTCGTTGTGATTTTTCAAATTTTAAAGGCCTGAAAATAGACAAGAGGCAATCTACTGTAAACATAGAGAGCAAGGAATCAAGCACAATTTTTACAGTCAACTATCCATTAAAAGTCACAGACAGCTCAGGTGCAGAATCTTCCCTAAGCAATTTCAGGACAGAGCTAAAGTTCAGCTTAAATCCGATAATCGAATTTTCAAACACGATAATGCAGAAAGATACTTCAGATCCAAGATACGACATAAAAGATGGAGATAGCAGATTTTCAGTAAATGTAGTTGAAGTAGCGGGCGGGGACGATATCGTAGTTATTGAGTCACAGAATATCGACTTCTATGGAGAAAAATTCCAAATGATTTTTGCAAGAAAGAACAGGAAACCGATATTGGAGTTCTACGCAGCCGGCAGTGAATTAGCTGCAAGGGAAGGGGAGCCACTAAGCTATGAAGGAATAATAAATAAGGATATAGTTGCCTTAGACCCGGATGAGGATGCAGTAACTATCAGTATTAAAGTGAATAACCTGCAGCTTATAGCTGGTGGCTCATATATAGTAACTCAGGAAGACTTAGTCTCTGGAGAGATACCAATAACATTGGAAGTTATTGATGATGGCGGGCTTTCAGACTCACAAATTAGCAGCCAGAAAATAGAGGAAACTGCAACATGAAATATGGCAATTATATAATTGCTGCACTCACCTTTATAGTATTCGCGCTCGCATTTTCAGGAAGTGCTTCAGCTGTTACAGGATGCTGCCTTAATCCACGTCAGGAAAGTTACCAATGCTTTACAGGTAGCTTGGTTGAGGAGTCAGTCTGCTGCCCAGCTGGCAGCGAAAACTATCCATCTGACGAGATTTTATCTCCTATAAACAGCGAGGATTGCAAAGCAGATTATTTCATAAAGGGTGCGGAATGCAGCGCTCAACTCCGCTGTGTTGATGTATGTTGCTGCAGCCAACCAGCAAAAGCAGAGAAAACCTCCACAGTTTATTGCGATGCTATAGGCGGGATTAAAGTAAAAATTGAAGGGTCAACCTCAACATGCAACATAGCCCTATGCAATTTTCCAAGCGACACAACAGGAACAGAGAAATGCGACAACCCTCTTTTTAGCCCAAGCATAACTCAATTTACTGCAAGGCCAGTTACAGGCGAAAAGTCATTTGATTTAAGTTGGAGCAGCAGCTGCGATGCATCTTCATACTCTGTGCAGAGGTGCAATGCAGATGGCCAAGGGTGCAAAGATATAATCACAACAAATGAAAAGAAGGCAACAGACAGCTCAAATGAATTGCTCTGGGGCAAGGAGTACATGTACAAGGTCTCAGGGCAATATAAGTTTGGCAAGGCATCAACAGCTAGCAGCAAGTCAAACCTCGGGGACATAGAATGCTGGGGCAGGAAAGAGTCAGAAAAATTTTGTGTTTATGATAGCAATCTCATGGAACGCATGGAATATATGCTTGCAAATAGGGTTCACTACGGCATACCGGCAGATACGGACACAGCGAAGGAATTTGCAGATTATGTAAAAAATAAGTACAGTGCAAAACTCAATAAAGGATTTTCATGCGATGCCAACAATAAGATTTCTTCTCCAACAATAAGCTGCACACAAAACCAAGTCTGCGTAGTGGAAAATAAAAATACCGTATGCAAAGACGCAAGCTCGCAGTGCAGGCCAACTAACTTGGATGAGAAGCCGTTTGGGTTATACACAACAAAAGCAGAATGCTATGCTCTCGGATATTGTTATTACGACAACTCAAAAAGCATAGTTGACAAGTGCATAGCATGCAACCCAAAAATGGATTGTTATGACTATAAATCAAGCGAAGCATGCACGGAAAATAAATGCAGGCCAGACTTAAATTGTGAATGGAAACCGACAATAGGGGAATTAGGTGTTGGTGTATGTGTAAATCAAAATGCTGACAATTGCAACTGGTGCGATAAGAAAGGCAGCGATGGCATAGATGCCTCAGCCTATAACGATGTATTTGGGTTGTGCACAAAGGAGAAGGCAGAGGCGCTTTCAACAACAGGAAATACTTGCGAATTAGTAGGGGATAAGGCAAGGAATTGCGGCATGCTCACCTGCAATGATATCCCAATTGCAGAATGCCCAACAACAAAGCCAAGCCTCGGCAGCGATAATTCAATAAATCCTATTCCTAATAAAATATACGCATGCAACTTAAAGGTTTGCGCAGTTATGGGGGGAGAGTGCAAAAAAGACGCAGATGCCGACGGAAATCCAGACTGCCAAGATGCAGACATAGATTGCCGGAAAGACGTATTTCCGCCAGAGGCAGTGCTCACCGAGCAAAAAGATATTGATGGCGTTGTAATCGGTTATAGTATTTCAATAAAGGACAAGACATCTAAAGGTGACATAATAAATCCTCCAGGCGCAAAGCTCCGCCTCTGCATAAATAAGCCAGGAGAGAATGCATGCCCTAAACCAGACAGGTCACAATGGCTTCAGACAGAAGACACATCTCTTAGCATAAACGGGCTTCTCTTGAGTGACAAGAACCGTCAGATAGGCATTTCATATTTAGGCAATGGTGACAACCAGATATATTACTATGCAGAAGACTCATCTCACAACTTGGGCATTGTTAAACATGTAACTATCACAGCATTAGAAGCAAACAAAAGGCCAGAGATTGTTTCGATTAATGTATTTGGGGCAAGGGAAGTAGGCAGTATATATTATACAAAGGAAAAAAGGCCTGCTGTAAAGATAGTTCTTAGGGAACCTGGAGCAGCAATACAGCAAGGGACAACAGATTTTAGGAATGCAGACTCTTCTCAACAGGTAACAGGATGGCAGGTTGTCGGAAAAGGCAACACAGAATATACAGTCTCTTTCATTAATAATCTGCAGAATGGAAAATATGTTTTGACGATCAAGCCAAAGAACACAGATAACAAAATAATAACAAGGGAGATTACGATAAGGATAGATAACTTACTCCCAGATGTAAGATTTGCATCCCCACAGCAAAATAGCGTAACAAAAGGGGAGCCGTTAAGGATGGCAATTTCTTCCTCAAGGCCAATAAATATCACGAAGGCAGAGGCATCAGGAAAAGACTACTCTTCCTTGTTTGAATATGCCTTCTCAGAATCATTCGAAAAGGAGCTCGATATAGCAGACGGCAAGCATGCTTTTTCAATAGTAGCAAATGATTATTACGGCAACACAGTTAATGCAAAACTGGATTTTACAGTCAACAACGTCGAAAGGCCAGTTATAGAATTAATTGAGCCTAAGAATGGGGTATCCCAGAATAACAACTTTAACCTGAAAATAAAGGCAGATAATGAAGTTGAGTGCAAATATTCTGTTGACAGCACAAGGTCTGATACAGGATTTTACCAGAATATGGCTTCCTTTGATAACGCAGTGAAAGGCATTTTCCACACTAAAAACAACCTAAGGATAGAAGGCAAATGGCCCCATCTTTTGCAGGTATGGTGTAAAGACCCATTGTGGGGAGAAACCATTTTCAGGTATAGCTTTACTTTGCAGGTGGACACTACAAGGCCCGAGATAAGGGTCATGTCGTTCCCTGTCAGCCCTCTTGCGGAAGCACCTGTTGATTTACTACTTGTAGCAGTTTCTGATGAGGGAATAATATGCAGCTATTCAGATGGTGACAAAATAACAGGAAACTTTGAAAACAAGGAATACACTGACAGGCAGGAAGCAAGAATAAACATCAAGGAGAAGGGAAGCTATACTTTCTCTGTTGTATGCGAAGACAAGGCAGGCCTTAAGCCCTTAGTTGTAAGCAAGATTCCAATAATTGTTGACCCAACAAAGGCATTGGAAATAAAGAGCCTTACTCAAGAATACCAAGATGCAGCAAATGCAGTTCTAAAAGCACAAACAAATAAGAAGGCAAGTTGTGATTTCAGCTTATCTCAGTCAGGTGCATATTTGCCATTAGGCCAGGCAGACAGCCTCATACATGAAGGCACTGCCCCTGCATCATTTGGTAAGGGAAGTCAAAATGTTTATTTCAAATGCGATACAGGGAAGGAAACCTCAACAATTTCTGCCAGTTTCTTCGCTGACCCATCACCTCCTGTAATAACGATTCTTGATGATTCCTCGCTGAGGGCAAGCAATCCGAGAGTATCTATCTACCCTGACAAGATTTACGTTAAATGGAAGGCAGAAGACCCAGAGACAGGAAATAAAGGAATATCCTATAATTACTCCTTGGTTTCTGATGACACGGTCATAGAGTGGACAAAGCTTTCCGCGAGCCTTGTTAAGGACAATTCCTTTGAGGGATGGATTACAGAGAACCATGAAGGAAGACCGCTTGCTCTGGAGACAGGCAAGACGTATAAGTTCAAGCTGAAGGCTGGAAATGTTGCCAGGTTATGGAGTGCAGCAAAGGATAGCGAGGGAATCAAGGTGGAAATACAACCAGATTATTCCCTGAAACTCCTTCAGCCTCCTTTTGGTGCAGTCCAGAAGAATGAATTTAAGATTATGATTGGTTCCCTTGTTGACATAGAATGCAGGTACAGCCTTGGCTATAATGACCCATTCTCTGAGATGCATAGCTTCCCTGAGACAGGAGAAAAAGCACATTCCACGAAAAACGACATATCTGCTCAGGAAGAGCTTCTTTCAAAAGGAGCAGGCCTTTGGGTTAAGTGCAAAGACCCTAAATCAGGGCAGATAATAGAAAGCCCTCCTTTCAAGATTACTCTTGACTTAAAGGAGCCAAGAATAAGCAGCATTTTCAGCATTCCTTCAGGGACTATAGGTGAAAAAGAGGCAGAAGCAGAGATTGTCGCAATAACAGACGAAGAAACAAGGTGCAGGTACATAAAGGGCAATCTTGCCGGGGCATTTTCCGGGTTTGACGATGGATTCGGAAAGGAAAACAGGGTATGGGTTAGCCTTAAGGAAGGGCAGAATTCATATTCTGTTGTATGCGAAGACAAGGCAGGGAGAGTTTCTGAGGCAAGCGTTCTGGCCATAACACTCAATCCTGATGCACCTCTGGCTATTGCATCATTAACAGAGCAATATCAAGGAGCAATCCCTTACAAAGTATCAATTTCAACAAATAAAAAGGCAACATGCTCTTACGGAAGCATAGCAGGCAGTACCTCTGTTCCATTTGCAGAAACAGGCAATTTTGTCCATACTACAACTGTTGCATCAGCTTCAGGCGGTGCAAAAAAAGTTTATGTAAGATGCGTAGGAGGCGGCAAGGAGGCCTCAGCAGAAGTTTCCACAACAATTGACATTACTCCTCCTGTAATAGATTTTGTTGATGATTCATCACAAGTAGAGGGCAAACCAGAATTGACTCCATTCAAGAACTCAATATATGTATCATGGAAGGCAACTGACCAGGAGACAGGCAGCCTTGGCTACATATACAATTATTCCCTTCTTAAAAAGGACGGTACAGTTATTATAGGATGGAAAACAATAGAAGGCTCTGATAAGGTTTCTCTCAGGGTAACAGAAGACGAAAAAGGAAGGCAACTAGTGCTTGCAGACAATACAGAATACCTCTTCAGGCTCAAGGCAGGAAACAAGGTAGGGAAATGGACAGAAAGGGCAACAGATAGCAATGGCGTCAAGACTTCATTTTCACTCTATGCTGTTCCTCCTGAATATGCAGCAGAGCTCCTTTCACCATATAATGGAGCAGCAAGGTCGCAGGAATTTGGCCTCAGGGCGAAGACAGAAAGGAAGCTCGAATGCAAGTTCAGCCTGGAAAGGGAGAAGCCGTATTCTGCCATGACTCTACTTTCAACTCAAGATGGGTTAATCCACACAGTAGAGAAAATCAGAATAACTGATGCGACTTCAATATTTATTGCCTGCAGGGACGAGCAGGCAGGGCCGTACATATCTCCATATACCCTTCATGTTGACAATAGCCCTCCAGAAATATCTCTTTCCTCAGTTCCTGGCACCATAATAGCTCAAAGCTCTGCAACTGTTACAATAGTTGCAAAATCAAATGAGAATGCAGCATGCAGGTATGACAGGAGAAATGTAGTTTACTTGGAAATGGAAGGCAAATTCGATGCAGGCTTTGGGAAAGAAAAGAAAGCAGAAATAAGGTTAGGGCAGGGAGAGCACAAGCTGTATGTAATCTGTGAAAATGAGGCAGGTGTTCCATCAGGAACAAAGGACATAACTGTAAAGGTTGATAGGAATGCCCAAATGACAATAGAGGACTTAAGCCAGAGATTTTCGCTAGGCACTCCTTTGATAAAGCTGCAGACAAACGCAGAGGCTATATGCACATTCGAGTTTAACAACATAAAGGAAACAACCAGTACTTCATCATTTATCCATGAAAGAACGCTTTCAGGCCTCCGCGATGGCAGTAATGAGATAAAGATTTTCTGCGACAGTACAGAAGGCAAGGAAGCAAGAAGGACAATCTCAATTGTCATTGATAAAACTCCTCCAGCAGTTTATGTTAACGACAGCTCAAAGGATTCAGAAGATTCAGAGAAATCACCATTCAAGGATAAGCTTTATGTCATATTTTATGCAGAAGACAACGAAAGCGGCAGCACAGGAATAACTTTCAATTACTCGGTCGTGAGCGCTCTCAGTGGAAACGCACTTATAAACTGGACGCTGATTGAAAATGTAAATGGAGGAAAGTTCTCTGATTATATAGACAAGAACAACAAAGGAGAAACACTTAACCTTTCCGACAATACCCGATATATCTTCAGGGTCAGGGCAAAAAACAATCTCGGCCTTTGGAGCATTGAAAAATCCAGCGACGGTGTAACGACAGACTTCTCTGTTATAACAAGAGAGGTTACATCCTCTTGCAGCAACAACATTAAAGACAGCTCAGAGTCAGGCATAGACTGTGGCGGGGAATGCGGGCCAACTTGCGGTATAGGAAAAGATTGTGACAGCAATAGCGACTGCAGAAGCGGATATTGTTCTGATAGCAACAAATGCCAGCAGCCAAGTTGCTTTGATGACGACAAAAACGGCAATGAGACAGATATTGATTGCGGCAGCAGCTGTGGCAAGTGTGAAAAAGGCAGCGTCTGCAATAGAAACACTGATTGCGATACCGGGAACTGCAGGAACGGCATATGCACAGAAGAAAGTAGCTGCACTAATGGTCTGCCGGATCCTGGAGAGTCAGATGAAGACTGCGGCGGTATTTGTGAAGCCAAATGCATTGCAGGATATTCATGTGATGTTAACGCAGACTGCGAAACAGGCTTGGAATGCATTGCAGGTACTTGTGTTGCAGATGAAGCAGAGGAAGAAGATGATTCAGATAGTGATGGCATACCTAATTCCTGGGAAGAAGGCAATGCAGGCATGGATAGGGATGACGCCACAGACGCAGAGCTAGACTTTGATGGTGACGGCCTCACTAATCTTGAAGAGTATACACTAGAAACAGATCCAAATAACCCAGATTCTGACGGTGACGGATATAGCGATAGCAAGGAGGCCAAGAAAGGAACGAATCCTAAAGACCCCAAAGACAAGCCAGGCAGCGCCTTTGGCATATTCTTCCTAGTAATCTTCATCCTTCTGGCAGGCTCAGCCATAGGATACTTGGCCTATATGCAGTACTTCAATAAAAAGCCCAAAAGCCCGCCATCCCAGAGGCCGTTCCAGCCACAGAGACTCATGCCAAGAAGCCCAATGCAGATGCCGCAGCGTAGGCCGCAATTCGTTATGAAGAGGCCTGACCTAAGAAAGCAGCCAATAAGGCCAGAGAAGCAGAAAATCCCGGATAAGGAAGAGTTTATTCCGCTTTTCGAGCCGAAGGAAGAGAAAAGCAAGGAAGAAGGCATCCTCTCTGCTTCGCAGCCAAAGGACGAAGTTTTCAAAAAACTCTCTGACATAGTGGGGGAGGGTGCAGCTAAGAGCAAAGAGCCAAAGAAATCAGTAGGCATGGAAAAGGTAAAAAAAATAGCGAAGGGCAAGAAAAATAAAAAAGGCGAGGCCAGCCAAGTATTTGTATACATAATCACTATAGTGATCATTGGCGTCATTTTTATTTTTGGTTACAATTCCATACAGGAGCTGAACAAAAACTCAGAGAAAGTGTCCCAGGTAAGGCTAAAGACAGACATAGAGAATGCAATATCGAGCATAACTCCAGAGTATGGTAGCTTTAAGCAGGCTTCAATAAAACTCCCAGGAAGCTACAGCGAAGTATGTTTTCTGAAGAACTTTATATCAGGAAGCTATCCGGAAAATGACTTCACAGGCTATCCTTTGATTTTTGATGCCAAGGATACAGGCAAGAACGTTTTTCTTCTGGATGGAAAGAAAAGGATAGTTGATAGTTACACTATAGGTAGCATAGATTTTGAGGAGAAGGCAGGCAAAACGCCTAGCCTGAACTGTTTTAAAGGAGAAAGCGGTACGGTCGATATCAAGTTTACCGGCAAAGGCGATCACGTATTGATTTCATAGCAACTTCTCAAGGCAGGAAGATGGATAAACGAGGAGAAATAGAGATACAATTTAACTGGATAATGGTTCTCATAGCAGGCTCCCTTATTTTTGTCTTTTTTTTCGGCATAGCCCAGTTTGCATCAAAGAGTGCAAATACTTCCAGTCTTTTAAGGACATCTAACTATCTAGACTCTATGCTTGCAGGTGCAATAGTGAATGTCCCGACAGAAGGGCAGAAAATCACAAAGCTTACTTTGCCTTCAAAGGAAATAGAATTCTCCTGTGTGCGCTATAATGGCATTAGTGCAGAAGGCGCAGACCCGCTTGACATAGGGCAAAAAACAGTATTTGCTCCATCCAGAATAGAGGGAAGCCAGATTACAGCATGGGCATTAAGCTGGAATCTGCCTTTCAGGGCTGACAATTTCCTTCTTGTTACCTCTCCAAAAATTAGGTACATAATCAGAGGGAGCGGCAATTTCAAAAATGAAATTCAAACAACATTCCCTGATGAAATAACTGTAGATGAAGGAACTGTTCAGGACAGGAACAACTACAAAGTCAGGTTTATTTATGTAAATATGGATCCTAGTGATGAAGATATACAGCCATTCAAAAAGTATTCCTCAGAGGACATTACAGCAATCAGCATATCTGGCAACTCATGGCAGGATGTCCGGCTGGGATTTTATGAAAAGCAGCCAGTCGGAGTTTCCAGTCCTAAATGGGAAAATAAGGGAACTTCATCAGCATTCAATAAAGCCGCTATTCTCGCAGCAATATTTTCAGAAAGCAAGAATGAATATGACTGCAGCATGGCAAAGGCACAGGAAAAAGCCAGAGGAACAGCAGCAATCTATGCTTACAGGTCAGAAAAGCTTTCAGAGTATTATGCTAAAGAAGGCAATACAGCCTGTGAAGATATACACACTGCTGCCGCAGGCGAGCTTAAGGGATCAGAGATGGCAATTAGCAGCCTGAAAGAATTATATGATAACCTTCTCCTTTTCAACACACAAGCGCAGTCAAACTCTTGCGAGCTGATATACTGATGAAAAAGGCGCAGATTCAGATGATGGAAACTATAGCTGCCTTATTCATATTCCTTGTAATAATCGCAGTATCAATTGTATTCTACTTTAACATATCAAGCCACAGCATAAGCGAAAAAAAGCAGGAGCTCGCAGAACTTTCAGCAGTTGAGATGCAGCAGCTTGTCTTATCCCTCCCAGAACTGCAATGCACACAGAATAATGTGCTTGAGACAAACTGTATTGACATTTTTAGGCTTGATGCAGCATCAAAAGGCAAAGGAGAAATAATTTACATTGACAAAGAAAAATATTTCAGTATTTTTGGACAGAGCAAGGTTTCAGTGAAACAGATATACCCGATTTCTACTGAAGAATGGGTTGTCTATGAAAGCAAGCCAGCCAGGATTACCTCTAAAAGCGAAGTTTCCTTTCCTGTATCGCTCTATGAGCCAGGAACGCAGCAGCATTCCTTTGGCCTTATTATGATGGAGGCCTATAGATGAAGAAGGGCCAGATGGAGATAATGGGCATAGCAATAGTGGTAATTATACTTAGCATGGTGTTCCTTTTTGTTGTTAAATTCGTGCTTTTTTCAAAGGATGATACATCAAGCGCAAGGGAATTCGCAGAAAGCAGCATGGCAGCCAATTTCCTGAACACTCTCCAAGAGACAAATGCAAGGGAGTGCGCAGGCATTTCATTCAGTTCCTTGTATCAGGACTGCGCAGAAAATTGTCTCGACTATAAGCCAAACTGTCAGGGGCTTATAGAATGTACTGGAGGGACAGAAAACATAAAGTCATGCGAATATATAAGGAAAAAGACAAGTGAAATGCTTGTAAAAGTCTTTGGCGAGAGGAAAGTACAGTATTATTTTGTAGCCACAACAGACGCAGAGAAGTTTACTGATGCCTCTAACCAGCTTTTCAATTCATTGCCTGATGGCAAGACTTTTGATGAGATATGCTCAGGAAACAGCATGAAGGCAAAATTCCAGCATCTTCCTGCAAAAAGCAACCCTTTTTCGCTCGGCTTGTTCATATGCGAGCCATAGAATCACAAAATTATAGCAAATCACATTAATAATCGGAGCTTTTAGTTCCTAGCAAATGTGATTTGCTTATTAGGAAATAACTTTCAAATTCTTACAATATACGAATATTAAAGTTATTTCCTATAGGGTGCTACTCAACAAATTCTACATTATTTAATCTGCTGAAATGCTTTTCTCCTGTAAGGAAGAGTATGCCTAAGTCTAAGGCAACTAAATATCCTATGCAGTCAGCATAAGAAATTAAGTTTCTCTCACTTCTTTCTTTGAGCCTGAACTTCATAGCTTCCTTGATTACATTATCATCTACCGGCACACAAGCAGGTTTGAAGAATTCAAAGTATTTATCAGCAGTTTCTTCATTATAAAGCCTGAGTAGTGCATAGTACATTTCCATAATATTGAATATAGTTGTAACGAAGGATTTTTTCACATATTCCTTGTAATTTGCATTGCCCTTTATTATTTCTATTATTGCATACGTATCCAAAAAATACATTTAGTTTTCTCCTTCCCTTATCTTGTCAAGGATTTTCTGTGTAGGCTCCTTTATTGTAAGGGTCCCAAATACCTTCGAAAGGTTTGTCCTTTTATCGGGTATAAACAGCTTCAGTTCCTTATTTAGCTTTATATTCGCCTTCTCTATTACATCCTTTGGCAAAGCTATGCCAACAGAATTCCCCCATTTTCTCGCAACCACTTCAATCTCTATCATTGCACTCACCTGAAATTATACAAAGTATAACTAATATTTAAAACTTTCTTCCAAAGTCACGGAATAAATCGCTCCAATTGCATCTTTCCTTCCAAAAATTCAAAACAAAACATTTAAATAATCCTCCTACTGAAAAGAGAGAAATGATGAACAAGAAAGCACAGAGCATCTCAATCAACACAATAATAATCGCTGCAATAGCATTAATAGTTCTTGTTGTCCTTATAGCAATATTTACAGGAAGGATAACCCTTTTCGGAAAAGGCCTTGATGACGCACTGGCAGGAAAGGAATGTAAAGATGTCACAGAAAAGGTAGGTTCACAAACTATGGTTGGTGGATGGCAGACTTCATGTGACGAGGGGTTCAAGCAGGTAGTCGGTACCTTTTCAGATGCAAAAGATAATCCCGGAAAGGTTTGTTGTATATCAACAGGATAATTTTTTCTTTATAGTAACCTTTTTATAGATTCTTATCGTAGGCATATACATGAGTTTTAAGAATAAAAGCGGTTCATTTGAATTAGGCCTTAAGGAAATAATAATGGGTGTGGTAATCGTTATTGTCCTGTTTTTTCTCCTCTGGAAGATACTCTCGGAAAGGATTGGGGGCATCTTTCAATGAAAAGAGCAACATGGGAATGGGGATCTGTCGCAAAATTGATTCTGGTCATAGTGGTCTTCTTCTTCCTTCTTTCAGCAACAGGCCTTTTCGCCAAGGTAATAGATGAGGTTGCAAAAAAAGGAGGCTGCGACCTGAGCATAGTTGTCAGCACATTGCATATAGACAAAACGCTTCCAGAAGGTTGCATGAAGTTCAAGACTCTTGCCATCCAGGATTTGGCAGCAGGCCTGAGCAAGGCAAAGAATCGCATTGAGGAATGGAAGAAGGAGCCTGAGAAATACAAAGAGGCCCTAAGGGAATTCAAATATGACGGAAAAGACGACACTATTCTTTATGAGTATGCACTTGATGAGTACATGGCCAAGAGCATGAAATCATGCTGGGATTTGGTGTACAAGGGGCAGCTTCCTCTTTTTCCGAACACCTGGGACTGGTTTGACTGGACTCTGGGCAACGAAATAAAGGGAAACCCGGATGTAATAGAGGGACCAAAGATAGCTGGACTATATATTGCGCAGATAAAAGGTCCCCCTGTCTTCTGCATACCGTGCGAGAGAATAAAATTTGACGATTCTATAAAGAGAAAATTCGCCTCAAAAAGCGGCAGAATAACCTCCCTTCCAGTCTGGATGAAGAATAACGCAATATTGCCTAAATCAGAGCTTACGAAGGACATAAAAGTTTATGACAATACCGCATACGCCGAATACCTTGAAGATGATGCCCATAAGGGGATCTTTCAAAGGCAGGATGAGTTCAATGTGAATGAAGCACAGACAATATTATATGCAAGGGTTAATGTCTACAGGTACTGGGGTTGGGCAAACTGGGCGGGCAATTTTGTGGGACTCATTTCTAATGAAGAAGTAGATAAACCGGTCAACACAATAGCGGTTGCTCCTTACGGAGAGATAGGTGAAAAATGCCACGTTCTTATAACATGAATAAAAAAGGAATGGCTTGGGGATATATTGTCGGCCTTATACTTAGCTTGGTTGTCCTGCTCATATTGCTTTACATTGCATTCAGGAGCAAGGGCCAGATTTTCTCCCTTGCCGATTTCATAAGAGGCATATTTACCTAAAATGAGAAAAAGAGCTATGGGATTTATGAATATGTGGTTTGCCCTTATAGTTCTCGTCATTCTTCTGCTTGTTTTCACAAATGCATTTTCAACTATAAAAACAATGCTTTACCCTGACTACAAGCCGAACAAGGAGGATTTCAAGCCATACGAGCCAGAGATAGTTGGCGACGAGGATATAGTTCAAAATTCAATAAAAGCGCTGGTGCTTGCAATAAATACTGTAGCAGCAGGCGACTTAAAGAGCCAGGACGCATTGCTTTCGGAATACAAAAAAAAGCCAAATGAGAAGCTAAAGATTAAGGAATACGAAATAAAATACAAGATTTATTTCAATGAGGACCTGCAGGGCATGCTTGATGCAGGCAGCAGGGATGAAAGGCTAGAATGGATTTCTTCAGGGAAGATATCTCTTCCAGCATCAAGCATTCTCATGCCAATGAACGTGAAGCCAAATGACGGGTATAACAACAGGTTTGCTAGGATAGAATCGACACCAATTGTAATAGGCATAGGAATTGATGTGTGGTATGAGAAGTGGCCGGAGAGCAATGCGGCAATAAAGAATGAAGGTAGCCTAGGGCGTTGCAGTTTCGAAAGTGAATTAAGGGAATATCAGGATGATGGTTCAGGAACTCCATTTGTGGAGAGGCAGGTAACAAAGAATAGAGAAATGACTTCGCAGGAATTCAAAAGGGATGAGCCTAATAGTGGGCTACAGACATGGTCAGGAGATATAGGAGATACTGAAAAATGCGCTGAGACAGCAACTAAGGTCAGTTCATGCCCAGGAATAGAGCTTAGGCACTGCGGCTGGTCCCATAATAAGGCAGGGATAGATCAAAAATCAGTTGATATGGAAGGAAAGTCAAGAGGAGACAAGTATTTTGATGCAAAAGGCAATGCCAGGGCAACAATAAAGAGCCAAGTAGCATTTAGCGACTCGCTTCAGGCAAAGGAAACGCAAATCAGCGGAGGCAATGCAGGCGCAGGTGTCAGGGAACTTGATGCAGGCACAGCAAGGCTGCTGCAGAAGGGAACACTTAAGGGCAAATACGGCTCTGTCTCAACAGAATGCACGGACAAAGACTGCTGGGTTCTTGGGTTTGAGATGCCCCAGGGAGGGCTTTCAGATAAGCTAGATATATACAACTGGATAACGGGCGCAAAAGACCCTAAGTACATTCTTTATTACGAAGCTTTCCCACAAGGAGAGGAAGTCTCATGGCAGGTAAGCACTTTTTCATTTTTCAATGATGTCTTAATGTACGGTGCAGCTCTTAACAGCGCATTTCCACTTGTAGGTTTACTTGGAAAGGGAGTATTCAAAACAATGGATGCGGCAGTAGAAGGCACAAAAGGCTTGCTTGCCGGTAAATCTTTGCAGCAGTTGAGGAGAGAAAATCTGGAGGAGGAAGTTAAGGCTATAGCTAAGGCAGCCGGAATAAAGGCAGAGCAGAAACTCATCACAGAAGTAGTGGACTTTTACACAAAGAAAGGCTATGAAACCTATGTAAAGTCTGCAATAATCTATGATAATTTAATCGCAAAAGGATTTCCAGAATACCTTGCATCTAATGTACAGAAGGAGATGCTACAAAGGGCAAAACTCCTGGACAGGACATTTGGATATAATCTTGGAACAAAGCTGAAAAGCGGCCAGATGGCACATCAGAGTCTTGCAGACGACATCATAAAAAAGAACAAGGATGCCCTTCTGCCGAAAGATGAAAGCCTGATAAGAAGCGAGCTTAAGGGCATAGCAGAAACATCTCTTTCTGCAAATCTTGTCAGGTCATTTGAATCAAGGCAGGCACTGAAGAAGTTCTTTGGAAGGCATATTCTGGACAGTTCAGGCAAGCTAAGCCCTGATTTATTTAAGCAGGTACTTACAAAAACAACAACAAAGGAATTCTATGAAAAATTGCCTGCAGAAGCATTAGAGGAGTTAAATGTGCAGGCCGCACGATATGCTGACGAGCTATGGGACCCGGCAACAGCAAATATAGCATGGCATAGGATTCTCGGCAGCTACCAGTTTGAGAAATATGGCATACCTAACTTCGAAAAATATATCGATACTGCATTCACGGCATCATTGTCTGATAATCTACCTGACGTCCTCAAAACACTGGCGCTCGGAAACAAGCCTTATGTCTTCCCCATAGTAATCCACAGAGGAAATACTATTACGGGAAGAATACCCTCAATATACCTTAACAACATTCTTACCCGCGGTGCAGAGATATCCCTGCGCTCAGGCGCAAAGACAACATCTGCAGCAGCCCAGGATGCCTACAATCTTTTTGTAAGGAGCGCAGTAGGAAGGTATTCCGCTGCTATAGTAATAGGCCATATCCTTGCAGAGGCAGATACAATGAACGAGAAGTGGATTGCAAAAGGAGCAGATAAGCTCATACTCGCCCAGCCATTTATGTTCGATAAAAGTGCAGTTTATGACTTAGAAACACAAGGATATTACATCAACCTATGGAAAGGAGACAAAGATAATTCAAGGTTTTATCTTGCAAGCCCATGCAAGGCCGATATTCAGGTTTACAAGAATAAGATAAAATGTCAGATAGAAAACGGAGATTATGTTATTGAAAACATAATACAGCCGGTAGAAAAAAATTCAATAGATACGGAAAATCTGGAAGTTGAGCCGTATTATTTGCTTGACACTTTTGATGCTAAGAAGAAAGAATCAGCTCTTGAAAGCATCCTTGTCAAGGGCAATGGGAATTATCCAGGATATACCCAGTATCTAACTCCCATGTTGGTAAACGATACAGCCTTTGCTATATTCCTTGATGAATTTATAGAAGTAGTGGATGAGGTAGCTAAGCATGCAGACTATGTCAAGAAAGAGTCTTTGAGACACCAATACACTGATTTTACAATTTCTCCTGAAAGGCACGCTGAAAGAGGGCTACTTTATCCAAAAGGGCAGAATTACGATTTATTTCTCAGGCTTCTCAGCACAAGCTATTCCGTATCTGGACTTGGTTCCCCAAAATATTTTGTAAGCGGACTAGGGTCCGAGCTGAATAAATACATTTCAGGAAAAATGGATACGGATGCTAAAGCAAGCCTTAAGGAATTCATAAGAAATGGTGCAATAACTGAATTCTCAGGCGAGAACGAAATGTCAAAAGAAGGATATCATCTTTTCTTCAGGACAATGTATAGTATTCACAAAGATTATGCAATGCTATTCAAAAAAAGCTTTGATTTGCAAAACGGCCCATTCTACCTCGCAGCAAAGAAGTATTATTTTCACTATTTCAAGATTGTAGACAAAGATTACTCAAAAATATCCAAGGCAGTAAAGAAGTGCGAGACAAGCAGCAACTTGGGAACAGATGAAGGGATACTTAATACTGACATTAATCTTTTAAGGGCAAGATATAATGAAGTCGAAGCTGTAACAGTAAGCCCTATGCCAGGGAATTATGAGGATTACAATGATGGGCTTAATTACTGCTACTATGGCGACCATGATGTCGTAAATGCGCTGAAATACCTAAGCATGGGGGCAGCCATAGGAATAGACATCGCAGTAGCATCAACAGGCTACGGATTAATAGCTCAGTCAGGTGTTGCAATGGTTACCGGCGGGCTTTCAGCATATCTAAATAACAAACTAGATGATTCAACAAGATGGCCAAAATACCAAAACATAAAGAAGTGAGAAGAAAGAGGATAATAGCAGGCATAATAGCAGTGTCTGTTATCATAGTTATCCTTGCTTCAGCTCTTGCATACTACCTCATGTCAATGGCAAAATACGACTTTGATGACACTAGAAGTTGGTTTGATAAAAAAGGAGACGCTTACGGGCTGAATATTTTTGCATCTACCAACGGAATGGGGGAATTTTCAGATGGAACTTTAAGTTTCCTGGAGGGGGATTATGAATACCTCTTCATCTATGAGTGGGCTTACAAAGGCGAGATAGCAAGTGACAATTTGGTTATTTCTCCCTTATTTCATACTAAAGATGGCATTCCAGAAGCATTTGCAGCTATGAGATATGAAAACAGCACAAGATATGCATATTTTTTTGTTGATGAGGACTGGAAGAAGGAAATGCCGAATACAATGTTATTCTGGGGTGATATTTATGAGAACGAAAAGGAGTTCTCTTTCAATGAGGCACAAAAAGGGGTATACTACGATAAAGTTGAGGATAAAAGGGGCAGAATACGAGGTCCTGGGCCCCTTATAGGTGACCTAAGCAGGGAAACGCAGGAGAAAAAGACATTTGTTAGAATAAACTAGGTGAGAAAATGAAAAAAGGCGACTTAAGCATAAACATGATAATAATGATAGTATTGGGATTAATAGTTCTTATTATTCTGATAGCGGTATTTAAGGAACAGATAACTAAGGGGGCAGAAGCTTTCCTTGGCATAGGCAAGGATGCAAAAGACGGCGCAGAGGGTAAGAAATGTATGACCTTCGCAGCAACGCGAAAGTGTGTTTCATCAGGAAACCCTCCTAAGTGTGATGAAGGCTGGCGTGAATATCCACCGGGACAGGATAAATTCACAGATTGTACGAGAGGAATATGCTGCGAAAAGTGGTAGGCAGGAGAGCAGAGACAACAGCTCTGAGCGAAGGCATGAAGCTACTGCTTTCTATTGTAATACTTTTTGCACTGATATCCCTTGTTGTGGTTCTAGTTAAAACATTTATACCCAAAGAGGGCTACTCTACAACAAAGGTAAATCTGCTTTTAGTCTCAACAGAGTTGAATAACCTAAAGGACGGAGAGACTATTAAAGTGCCTTCCATCGGCAGGGGCATGATATACAGGCTTTTTTCAAAGCCTGAAAAAATACAGGGATGCACAAACGGAAAAAGCTGTATATGCGTTTCATCAGGGAAATTATCCAAGTGCAGCAATTTGGAAGGCATCTCTGTGGAAGACAGTTGCTCGCAAGTGGATAGAGGTTCAGTTATAATCTCAATGAAATCCAAGAAAGCAAGTATAGAGGGGAGATGCACAATATAGGCAAATCCGGCGAGGAAGTAACCCCCATTTTCCTCAGCTTTATCTTTATATTGATAATAATAGTTGGCTCATTCAGTTTAGTAGTATGGTATGTGAATTCTAAATTCTCATCCGAAAACTACGGAGCGGTATACCACGTAATAAGCATCGGCATGTTCAGGAATGCAATCAATGCAATGCCGGGAAATGCAATAATCTCATACGGAGACGCAGAGCCAAAATTCAATTACTCCTTTAAAGCAGACTTTACAACAGTAGGAACTGACTGGAAAAACGTTGCATCCTACCCTTTTTATCTGAATAAGAATTTTCCATCCCCTGCGCAGGACCTTCCAACATCAGGCATAAATCTCTCAAAAACACATTTAGGAATAACAGCAAAGTTTGAAAGAGAAATGCCAATTATCTGCACAAAAGCCAAGCATGTCATGAACAAAGTAAGCATTTTTTCTCCTGACAGCAATATAATAAGTGCAATTCCCCAGATAAGTTTCAGGAATATAGAAATAAGAATAGGGAGCAATGAAAATGCACAGGAGGGCCTTAATATCGCCATAGAAGAAGACAAAGCAAACATAAAAAGGATTTCTGTTGAATACAAGGAAAGCTATGGCAATATGGCATGTATACTTGCAGGAATATTGAGCAGGAGATTTTCGGGAGTGGAGGAAGCAAATTCATTCCAAGGTAATGTTCCTGGGCTGAAAATAAAAATAGGTTCCAGTTATATGGTTGGAGCAGGCAGGGCAATGGGGGTGGCACTTAATGAGTTCCTATCGGAAATTTCATAAAAGCAAGAAAGCGCAGGACCTTACTGTAGGAGATGCAATTTTATGGATTCCTGCTGTTCTCTTGCTTTTGGTTCCTATGGCCTTTGTAAACTCTGAAATAAACGCAATAATAAAGACAAAGCTAAGCACACATGGTGTTGAGGGGGAAATAAACAATGAAAGGATAATGAATTCTCTTTCATACATATCCGGAGGAAGGCAGCATCCTGGCATAATAGACCCGTACAAGCTTACAGAAGAAAACCTTATGTTATCCTTTATTGACCCATATAAGGAAATACTGAAAAGAGTAGCATTCAAAGTTAACCTCTCCAACATAGATTCAGGAGAAAGCAAGGTAGTTATATTGGATAAGGATACCTATGAGGATGTGGCACCATTGCTCAGGCTTAAATATCTCTCCAGAAAAAGCACATCGTATGTCCTGATTGCAGATAATAATGGGCTTTCAAGGGGTATCCTTGAAATAACAGAGTTCTACCCAAAATGAAAAAATCAAAGAAAGCAGAGTCTGGACTATTGATGGCTGTTTCCATTATTGCTATAGTGCTCTCTCTTGTAATCCTTCATTTTTTTATAGCCAAGCCAAACATTGGAAAGGCAGATGTAAAGATAACTGATGTAAGGCATGATATGGGCCTTGACAAAATGATAGTTCCATTCTTAAGCACGCCCACAGATAAGGGAACAATAGCAGACCTCCTTATAGAATATTATCATACAGGAAACAAAGGAACTCTGGAGAGGGAAACAGGCAAAATAATAAGGCAGGTTTATGGCATTTCCGCGCAGTGGCAGCTGGAGATAGGTGACAAATCAATATCCAACTATAATATACCAAAAGGAAAAGCTATCGACTCTGAAGTAACCCTGCCACTCTTGGAAAAAAATAAAGAAGTAACAGTGAGGCTTGCAATTGTACCATGAGGAAGAAAGCCATTATCTATTCTCCATTTATTGCTCTTATTGTTGTTACTGCAGTTATATTGGTATATGTAAACGTAAGCACGAAGAATTTGTCATACCAGAAGGAAATAGGCGAGTACCAGCTTGAGCTTATTCAGTCAAAGTACAACCTGGAAAAGAAAGCCTTCTTCCTGGAGCAGGCAGCAAGGAATTCAGTTATCCTGGCATCAACACAGCTGGCTGAGAACGGAGGAACTTACAATCATTGCGAACTTTTTAATGGCTACTCTGTCTGGAATCCTGACGGCAAGGACTGTATGCCGAGGAATAACCTAAGCAATAATCTAGCCAGCTACACAAAAGATAATTTTAAAGCATTGCTTGAAGGCACTTCAATTTCAGATTACAAAGATAGCTTTGCATTCTCAATTGGAAAAACATTTGCAGGAACATCTTTCAGGCCATTGGTCATTTCTGTTAATGATGGTGAATTATCCATAATGCCCTCCTTCATTGGCAAAAACATTTCCAATACATTTCCATATTCGGGCTTTTTTTCTGTATATGATGAGTCGCTCATAATAAGCAAAATACGTGCATGTTCAGGCAAAAAAAGCATAAGGGAGTGCGCAGATGAGGCAATTGAGGAGGCAAACAAGACAAGTAGCTTTGAATGGGAGATTGACTGCGACAAGAAACAGACCGGAAGCATGGACGAAAAAAGGATTGTACTTTTATGTATAAAAAGCACATCAGATGAAGTTCTGGTTTATCATAAGCCAAATCTTATAAGGGAATTTCCCGTCCTTAAATTTGCAATATACATACCCTTTTTTGATGTTGAAGGCATGGAAGCGAATGAAAAGGACGGAGAAGACAAGGCAGTAATTCTCTCCTGGAAAAAGTCAAATGCAGGACATTACAATATCTACTACTCTAGCCAAATTATTCTGAAGGGAGCGTCCAAGAAGGATTCTTCAAGTATTCTTATTGATGCTAATAATTACAAAGAGGCATCTTTTGATATAACTTGCGTCTTCACAGAGATAGGAAAGCCCTGCATGCATGCTCAGGGCACAGGTAAAAGAGAAGCTATGGAGCCTAAAAAGCTGTATCTTGCACGTGAGAACTATTATTATCTCATGCAGGGGCTTGATGACAAGGAGTATTCCTTCAGCTTATCTTCAGATGATAATAAGGATTTGCTTGAAAATTCAATTGAGATAAGGCCAAAGGATAATCTTGCGCCTTCAAAGCCAGATAAACTTTCTTATTCCTCTGGTACGATAGCAGTCTCAGCACCAGCAACAAATATTGATGGCACAATAAGGAATGACAAAGCAGAGATTTATTTTTTCCTTCCTGAAGGCAAGTGTGAGAATGTAAAATTGTCAGATGGGAAAACCCTAACAGAGAGCAGGAGGACAAGGGAAGATGTTGCCTCTATACTCGGCTCTGCCAAAGGAAAAGATTTTTGTCTCGCTGCTTTGGCGCATGATGGTCACAACCCTGTAACCGAGGAAGAGGAAAACGGCATAAATATCCTGAAAATAAGGCCAGAATACTCAGATATAATCGATGCTCTCTTTGCAAAACTTAACATTGTCACATAAACTATATAAATCTGCATATCGAGCCAGTTTATAATGATAAAGATTCCTTATGAGGAGATTATTTCGAAGATAAAAGAGGGCTCTAAAATTTCTGAAGCCGAGATATCCTCAAAAATCAAAGAAAAGATGGACCAGCTGGCAGGCCTCATATCAAAGGAAGGCGCTGCATATATAGTTGCCAACGAGCTTGGCGTAAAAATGCTTGATAGCTTTAACAGAGAAGTCAAGATAAAAAATATAGCCGAAGGGATGAAATCAGCATCTGTTCTTGGAAAAGTCATAGAGGTTTATGGCGTCAAGGTATTTAGCAGGAAAGACGGTTCAACAGGCAAAATAGGTTCGTTTGTCATAGCAGATGAGACTGGCAAGATAAGGGTAGTTCTTTGGAATGAGTTTGCAGAAAAGCTGGACGGCATAACGCCAGGAGCAGTCATAAGGATTAAAGATGCATATGTCAAGGAAAACCAGGCAGGGAATGAGCTTCATCTTAATAGCAGGTCAGAGATAGAGATAAACCCCAAGGGCGAAGGCATATCTGCTGTTTTTGAGAAAAAGAACAAAAGGAAGAAGATAAATGAGCTTAATGACAAAGATTCTGATGTTGAACTTCTTGGCACTATAGTGCAGGTATTCGAGCCAAGATTCTACGAGATATGTCCTGAGTGTGGGAAAAGGCTAAAGTCAAAGGAAGAAAAGCTCCAGTGCGAACAACACGGCATAGTTGAGCCATCATTTGGGTATGTCATTAACCTCATGCTTGATGATGGCAGTTCATCCATACGCTCAGTTTTTTTCAGGAAGCAGATGGAAAACCTTCTTGCCATGGAAAGTGCAGAAATAATGAAACTCCATGAGGCCCCATCAGAGTTTCAGCATGTAAAGGACAACCTGCTCGGCAAGATAATAAAAATAGTGGGCAAAGTCTCAAGGAACGAGATGTTCCAGAGGCTGGAGTTTATAGCACAGCTCGTTTATCCTGAGCCAGACCCTGATGATGAACTTAAGCGCCTTGAAAAGGACGCTCAGGTAGTGGAATAATCTTCTTAGACTCTAAACCCAAATTAAATTTTCTAGTTATAGGCTCTAAAAGCTTGATTATTACTGGACACTGTCCAGTATTCACATAAGGTATATAAATAAAATAGGCTATTTAGATATTGCTTCCTTGGGCTAGGGACTCATAGCACTTTGGCAAAAGCAGTTCCTTAACCCTGAGCAAAAAACCAAATCCCATCCCTGGGGCCAAATGCCCATAAATAAGGGGATGTTGAAATAAGAACCGAAAGGAATGGAGGTTGGTAAGGATGAAAGGAGCAACTAGTACAGGGAATATCCCTGAGAAAAAATTCAGCACAGGAGTTATAAGTGCAACGGTATGGAAAAATACCGGTAAGAACAGCAAAGGAGAAGAAATAGAGTACAGGACTGTTTCTCTGCAGAGGAGATATAAGGATAAGAATAATGCATGGCAGACGTCTGGTTCTCTGAGGATTAATGACCTGCCAAAGGCAACTCTTGTTCTGAGCAAGGCATATGAGTTTGCCGTCCTGAGAGACACTCAGATGCATGCAGAAGAAGAGGAAATAAGCGAAGAGATAGTGATGTAAGATGCAAGAGGAAGACTATATGCAGGAGCTAAATGACAACACCACAGTTAAAAAGCAGAAGGTTGCAGAGGAGAAGGACCTTTTCGACATTCCGGGAGTAGGGGCAGCCACAGTTGAGAAGCTCCAGATGGGAGGATTTCAGGATCTAATGGCAGTGGCAGTTGCCACGCCAGGCGAGCTTATAGATGCAACCGGTGTCGGGGAAGCAGTTGCAAAGAAGATGATAGCCTCTGCAAGGTCAATGCTTGACATGGGATTCTCCTCTGGATTGGATATGCTGGAAAAAAGAAAGAACATAATTAAGATAACAACAGGCTCAAAGGAGCTTGACAAGCTTCTTGGCGGCGGTGTAGAAACAAACGGAATAACCGAAACATACGGCCAGTATGGCTCTGGAAAGTCCCAGCTTGCCCATATTCTTGCAGTGAGGGCCCAGATGCCTGTTGCAGAAGGTGGCGCAGGTGGCCAGGTGGTCTTTATAGACACAGAGTCAACTTTCAGGCCTGAAAGAATAGTTGAGATAGCAAAGGGAGTAGGCATTAATCCGGATGAGGTGCTCAGAAACATTAAGGTAGCAAGGGCTTATAATTCCGACCACCAGATGCTTTTGGCTGAGAAAGTAGAGGACCTCATTAAGAAGGAAGGGTTAAACATAAAGCTCGTTGTTGTTGATTCTCTAACTGCGCATTTCAGGGCAGAGTTTGTTGGTCGTGGAACATTAGCAGATAGGCAGCAAAAGCTTAATAAGCACATGCACGTCCTCTCAAAACTGGCAGATACACAGAATATCTGCATATATGTCACCAACCAAGTTATGTCCAAGCCTGACCAGTTTTTCGGCGATCCAACAGAAGCAATCGGCGGAAATATAGTGGGCCATAACTCGCAGACAAGGATTTATATAAGGAAGGGCAAAAAGGGTACAAGAGTAGCCAAACTGGTCGATTCACCCTATTTGCCTGATGGTGAGGCAGGCTTTGTCATAGTGGAGAAGGGCATAGAAGACGTTTGATTATGGTCGAGATAAGGCCAATGCATGCGGAAAGCGGAAATTTTACTTTTTTTATACTTTTGATAATTGCAACACTGCTTCTCTTCACCTTTGTTATGGCTCATTGAAATCTCTTTAGCGAGCCAGATTTACATATGTTCTAAATCAAAAAATTTGATTTTTTTATTTGCATATTTCAACAAATCAAAGATTATTGCTAAAGATAAGGATAATGCAAGCACAATTAACAATCCGTCTGTTTTTAATGGAACTGTTTCAAATACTTTGTTTAATGGAGAGTATACTATGGCAAATGTCGCAATCAAGGATATAGCAGAGGCATAGAAAAGATAATGGTTTGCCATTAATCCCCTATTGAAAACGCCTTTCCTAAATGATCGGAAATTAAATGCAGAAACTATCTCCAAGCTTATTAGCGAAAACAGTGCTACTGTCCTAGCATATTCATGTGTTGCCCCTAAAACATTAAAAACAAAAAAATAGGAAGACAAAACAAGAATAGCGAGCAAACCTCCGGTAAAAAATAGGAGGGTGAGCAGTTTTTTGTTAAATATATCCGAATTTCTTCTAGGTGGCTCTGCCATGGAGTCATTTGAAGAAGGGTTTAATCCTAAAGTTATTGCAGGCAAGTTATCAGTTACAAGATTCATAAAAAGAATTTGCAAAGCCAGTAATATAGGTATTTGCCATCCTAAAAATGGTGACAGTAAAACACCAACAAACAAAATTGAGAGTTCTGCAACGTTGCAAGAAAGCTGATAAGTGGCAAATTTTCTTATGTTTTTGAAAATTGTTCTTCCCTCGCTAATTGCCGACACTATAGTGCTGAAATTATCATCTTTTAATGTCAAATCTGCCACAGAACGGGAAACATCTGTTCCTTTTTTACCCATAGCTATGCCGATATGCGCCTCTTTTAAAGCAGGGGCATCATTAACACCATCGCCTGTCATTGTCACTATCTCTCCATTTGATTTTAATGCCCTGACTATCCTTAGCTTATGTTCCGGTTTAACTCTTGCAAAAATTGAAATGTTGCTTATTTCTTTTTTCAGTTCATCATCTGTAAGGTTATCTAAATCATTGCCTTCCATTACCTTACCATTTATTCCGATTTCTTTAGCGATTGATATTGCAGTTTCTTTATTATCTCCTGTAATCATGTTTACTTTAATTCCAGCAGTATAGCATTGAGCTATGGCATCTTTTACCTCTTCACGAGCAGGATCTTCCATCCCTGCAAAACCAACGAATATCAAGTCATCTTCAAAAGGGTCATTTTTTAATTGGTTTACTTTTTTATAAGCAAAAGCAATAGTTCTCAGAGAACTAATGGTCATATTTTTATTAAAATCCAGTATCTTCTCTTTTTCAATTTTGGTTAATCTGTAAATTGATTTGTTTTTCTGGATATACTTGCATTTTTTTATCAGGTATTCCAATGCACCCTTTGAATAAGCTATGTTTTCTTCATTTATTTTGCATAGCACAGACATCATTTTTCTTTCAGAATTAAATGGTTTTTCCTGGATTTTTATTAATCTTAAGTCTTCCTTGAATAACCCGGCCTTTACGCCCATAATCAAAAGGGCAGATTCCGTAGGCGAGCCAATTGTCTTGAACTCCATATCCTTTCCAGTTCTTTCTATTATTGCATCATTGCATATGACAGCATTCATCATTATGTTTCTTAAAGCAGGCTCATTATTCGGATTAATCTTTTTATTTTTATACAGAAAATTTCCTTTTCCTTCATAACCTGTTCCAGTAACTTCATAAACTGTATTATTCGCAAAAACTTTTCTGACAGTCATTTCTCCTTTTGTTATAGTTCCTGTTTTGTCAGAGCATATCACGGTTGTTTCTCCAAGTGTCTCTATTATAGACATCCTATTGACAATAGCATTTTTTTTGGCCATATGGTGGGCCCCTGAAGCCAGGGTAGTTATTAGTACAACAGGAAAGCCTTCCGGAAATGCCGAAACTGCCAAAGCAATAACTAAAATCAGGACGTTTAATACTACTTCTTCACTTATTGTAGCACTTCTTGATAGCATAAGCAGGCCAGTTAAGGTAGAAACAACTATTGCTACAGTGACCATGTACTTGGCAATTTTGTTGACCTTTTTTTGAAGTGGCAATTCTTTTTCTGTAGAGGATATCAACCCAGAGATTTTTCCAAATTTGGTGTTCATTCCTGTATGGATGACTTTCGCTATGCATCTGCCATTAACAATATATGATCCCATAAAAACAGAATTTACTTCCGCATAATTTTTTCCTGATGCTGCTCTTTTTTTTACTTCCATAGATTCCCCTGTTAGGATAGACTCATCTACTCGTAACTCTTTTTCTTCAAGTATTATGCAATCTGCCGGAATCTTATCTCCATTTCTTAAAACTAAAATATCTTCCGGGACTATGTTTACTGACAGGACTTCCTGCTCTTTTCCATCACGTATCACTATAGATACCTGGATTAGCATGCTTTTCAGAGCAGAAATAGACTTTTCTGCTCTGAACTCCTGGAGAAACCCGGCAAATACGACCATGCAGATTATTGCAAGAATAGCATATGCGGTGATAGACTTGCCTATAAAAAAAGAAACAACCATTGTAAATGTTAGTAGGTATATGATAAAATTGCTTTTTATTTGCCTCAATAATATCCTTAAAGGAGTTGTTTTGGAAATATCCTTAATGTCGTTTAGGCCAAATTCTTCAAGCCTCTTTTCAGCCTCTATTGCGGTTAAACCTTTTTCTTCAATCATAGTTCACATAACTGATAATACCCAAATCTCGGGTTCCATTTTCAATTAATAGTCTTTCAGCAAATTTATGAGGCTGCTAGGTGTAACAACCCCAATGACTTTATCATTTTCGTCCAATACTGGTATGTA
This sequence comes from Candidatus Woesearchaeota archaeon, assembly GCA_018303125.1. Classification (GTDB taxonomy): domain Archaea; phylum Nanobdellota; class Nanobdellia; order Woesearchaeales; family WJIZ01; genus JAGVYS01. The sequence goes on from JAGVYS010000001.1 coordinate 102,938, forward strand.
CTGGAAACCTTCTTTCCACATCAATCCAATAACCTTATTTATTGGCGTGTCCTTTCTGACTGCAGATTTGTTTTTGTTGACAAGGTCTTTTGCAGACTTATAGAGAAATTCCCGTTTATACCCTATATTCAGCGTTTTGACAAGCGGCTCATATTTTACCTGCTGCAAAAATAGCGCGATTACATCATTATCTCCAATTGCACCAAAAAATTTCCTGTCTTTTGTAACAACAATGCATGCATTAACATGCTCATTCCTCAATTTTTTTAGAACTGTTGCTGAGCTGTCATCACATCGTAATAGGACAGGCTTAATCATCGCATCTTTTGCGCATAATTTCTTAATAGCATATTCATCTGCCAGAAGTTCTGCTTGTTCGCCTCTTAATCTATTTGATTTTTTTCAATCACTAGATCACCTCATAGTTTTTACAATTTTATCATATTCTCTAATTAGCTGCTTCATTCTTGGTATTTTAAGGAAATAAAATCGTTCTCTGCCTTCATCTTTTGATTTAAGAATCCCTAAATCATACAGTTTTTTTAAGTGCTTGGAAGCTGAAGGTTCTGATAGATTTAAAATACTGGCTACGCCATGCACTGATATATTGTCATTTTTTACTAAGAATCGAATTATTTCTCTTCTCACATTTGAACCCAAGGCCCTTGCTAATTTGTCTTCAGGCATGATTATCATATACTATGTTTAATATTTAAATGTTTCATTGTTGGGAAACATAGCAACATAAAACCAGAACTATACATTCCAGCCGCCGCTGACCTTTATGTTTGAGCCGGTTATATACTCAGACTCCTTCCTAATCAAGAATAAGATGGCGTTTGTTATGTCGCTGTATGATGCATCTCTTCCTTTTGGTATCTTCTCTTCAGGCTTTACGATAGAATTCTCCAAGACACCCGGAGAAACAGCATTTACAGTTATATCGTATTTTGCATAAGCCTCGGCAAGGCTCTTTGTGAGTATAAGCACAGAGGTCTTTCCTGCCATATATGGCGTTATCCTAGGCCAGGCCTTTATCAGGTCAGCACCGGAATCTGAGATATTTACTATCCTGCCAAAATTCTGCTTTACCATATACGGCAATGCATAATGGCACATGTTGAAAGTCGTTGTTGCTGTTGTCCTTAGGAGGTATTCCCATTCTTCTGGCGTTACCTTGTCAATTGTCTTTACAAGAAAATTTCCTACATTGTTTATCAGGACATCTATCCTGCCCTTTTTTCTAATTGCAGCCTCTACAAGCTTTTTTGCGCCGCCGGCAGTGCTTATGTCAGCTTTTATGCAAAATGAATCGCTTCCAATGCTTCTAAGCTCTTTTTCAGTAGAAACAGCCTCTTTTTTGCTTGTGTTGTAATGCACAATGACATCATAACCTTCCTTTGCCAGGGCAATGGATATCGCTTTACCTGTCCGCTTCGCATTGCCCGTAACAATGGCAGTTCTCTTAATCATTGTAAGAAGCAGAGGAATTTGGAGTTTCCCAGACGGTTATATTCTCTAGTTTCATCTTTTTACTCGCAAGCTTTGGTTTTAGCAACCCGTAAGTATACTTTGCTATATTCTCGGCAGTTGGAACAAAAGGCACGAATATTATTTTCTGGCTGTGAAATTTCCTGAATTGAGGCGCAAATGGATCATTATCATACATCATGAAACCATGGTCAAGCCTTTCATGTATCTCCTTCATCATGGCTTCCTTGAGGTCTGAAAAATCTATTATCATGCCTTCATCAGATGCACCTTTCACTCTTACATTCTTTCCAGAAACGCATGCCTCGAAAATATACCTGTGCCCATGAATATTTCTGCATTTGCTCTTATGGTTTGGGATTCTATGGCCCATGTCTATCTCAATCTTCCGGGTTATAGAATTTTTCATCTTATCAGGTTAAGGAACTCCGTTCTTGTTGACTCATCCTTGAAGCAGCCGAGCATGCAGCTTGTCTTCATTACAGAATTCTGCTTTTCAACCCCTCGCATCATCATGCACAGGTGCCTTGCTTCTATCACAACAGCAACACCCTTTGGCTTAAGGCTGTCCATTATGGCATCTGCTATCTGCGTGGTAAGATTCTCCTGTATTTGCAGCCTTCTTGCAAATATGTCAACAACCCTTGCAATCTTTGAAAGGCCTATTACCTTTCCATTTGGGACATAGGCAACGTGGCACTTCCCGAAAAAAGGCAGTAAATGATGTTCACAAAGGGAATACATTTCTATGTCCTTGACAAGTACCATCTCATCAATCTTAGAACTGAATATTGCGCCATTTATGACATCCTTTGCGATCTTTCCATACCCTCCAGTCAAATACCTGAACGCATCAGCAGCCCTCTTTGGTGTGTTAGCTAATGTCTCTTTCGGCAGGCTAACATCCAATGCCTTGATTATCTCTTTGTAGCTCTTTTCCATATCAGGGAAGAAAATTTGTTTGCCTTATTAATCTTGCCTAGTACTATATCTTGCTGCAGTAAGGGCACTTTGGAGATACGAGCTCATAGATACCATAAACAATGAGTATGACTGCTATGAATGTGGCCCAGTCAGTTATGGACATCACTGAGTTAACCATTATAAGTATACCAAGTACAATGGAAATTGCACCGCAGCATTTTTTGCACATACCGCACGAATTAGCCACTGTGGAAGACACTTTTAAGACTTTCTTCATGAATACCACCTCTTTTAGGCAAAATAGGCACAGTAGTTTAAAAATCTTCCTTTCAATGCTTATAAATGGCGCACAGCGATATTTATAAATTGCTTAAGACTTTTCTGCCATATGTACGACCTAGAAGAGGAAAAAATAATAGCAAAGGTAAATGAGAAAAAGTGCAAGACAGTGCTTTTGCAGTTTCCTGACGGCCTAAAAACGCAGGCAGGGCACCTTGCCCATAAAATAGAGCAGGAAACAGGCGCTCTTGTTCTTATATGGTTCGGCTCAAATTTCGGGGCATGCGATTTGCCAATAGGCATAAAGTCGGTGAATATCGACCTTATAGTGGCTTTTGGGCATAATGTCTATGTCAAGGAGGTAAGGGGATGGTAGAATTCATGCTCGTTCCCGCATATTATAAGGAAGAAGTAAGCCTTAGCAAGGAAGCCCTCTCGGCACTGGGAAATAAAAAGAACGTTGCGATTTTCGCAAGCGTCCAGTTCATAAAACTTGAAAAGGTAATAGCGCAACTGAAGGAAGCAGGCATAAAGGTAATATCAACACACGGCAAAAGAACATCTGGAAAATATCAGCTTCTAGGCTGTGACTGCTTCAATAATTCTTTCGCAGATAATGGAATGTTCAATGAGATAGATGCAATTCTCTATGTAGGCGATGGCATGTTCCATCCAAGGGCATTGCTCCTGGCGCAAAAGGGAATAGGAAAGAAAGTGCCGGTTATACTATATGACCCAATATCAAAAAGGACAAAGGAGATAAAATTTACGGATATAGAGCATGAAACAAGAAGGTACAGAGCTAACATGCTGAAATACTTAAGCGCAAGAACAATAGGCGTCTTGATTTCTGTTAAGCCTGGCCAGCAATATCTGAAATTGGCAATAGCACTCAAGGAAAAGGACAAGGACAAGCAAGTATATCTTTTCATTGATGATACTTTCAATTTTGCAAGCATGGAAAACTTCCCATTCATAGACGTATGGGTGAATACTGCATGCCCCAGAATAGGCTATGATGATTTCCTGAATATGCCAAGGCCGCTTGTTAACATAAATGATGCCTTGGCTCCAGAGGAGGCATTGAGAAAATGCAGCTGAAGGAGTTTCAGGCAAAACAGCTGGAGAAGCAGCAGTACCGGCTTGTTGGAAACCATAGTGCAGTCAAGGTATGCCATTGGACCAAGAAGATGATAAAGAACGAGGGAGGCTGCTACAAGTTTGTCTTTTATGGTATAAGGAGCCACCAGTGCATGCAAATGACAACATCAATGTTCTGCGCAAACAGATGCACTTTCTGCTGGAGAGGCCAGAAGGCGCCTGTTTCAGAGGAATGGTACGGTCCTGTAGATGAGCCAGGCTGGATAATAGATGAGGCATTGAAAAAGCACATGTCTCTTCTTGCAGGCATGGGGGGGAACGATAAGGTCCCGCCAAAGATGATGAACGCATGGAAAGATGTAAGGCATGTCGCCCTTTCCCTGACAGGGGAGCCGATAACCTACCCAAGGATTGAAGAGCTTCTTGACGAGTTCCACAAAAGGAGAGCCTCAACTTTTCTTGTGACAAATGCGCAATATCCGGAGCAGATAGAGAAGATAAAGAAGATTACGCAGCTCTATATTTCAGTTGATGCGCCTTCCAGAGATATGCTTAAAGAGATAGACAGGCCATTATTCGGCGATTATTATGAAAGGCTCATTAAGTCTCTTGAAGCAATGTCAAGGAAAAAATTCAGGAGGGCGATAAGGCTCACAATAATAAAAGGGAAGAATGACGTGGATGTTGAAGGATACAAAAAACTCATAGAACTTGGCAGTCCGGATTTCATAGAAGTAAAGGGATATGTCCATGTAGGTTTCTCGGTATATCAGCTCAAGAAGGAGAATATGCCTTACCACGATTACGTCCTGGATTTTTCAAAGAAGCTTAAAGAAGTATTGCCTGGCTATGAGATAGTTTCAGAGCATAAGCCATCAAGGGTTGTTCTGCTGATAAAAAAGGAAGCAATGCCTTATAGGTTCATAGATTTCCAGAAGTTCTTCGAGCTTGCGTCAGCAAGTGAGCATGTTGATGCAACAGAATACGGCTCAACTAAGATGATGCCTAACTGATTTTTTCTAAATCCAAACTTTCAAGCAGGCGGATGCAAAACTGATTGAATATAGTGTAATATGAACTAGCGCAATAATAACATTTATACATTTTATGTATATACTAATATATGTGATGTAATATGGTATAAGCCGTAATAAATATCGATGAACGAACAAACAGGGTTTTGAATATCGTGAAAGCCAAATTCGGCCTTAAAGACAAGTCTGAAGCCATAAATCTGGTTGTGTGTGAGTACGAGGAAAGCTCTCTTGAGCCGGAACTTCGCCCAGAATATAGGGCCAAGATGGTTAAGATTTTGAAGGGAAAGCATTTTTCTAGAGAGCAATTTGAAAAAGAGGCAGAGTAATGTACAGTGATCTCTATAGTGAAGAGATAACTAGGAAGCTTGCCAAAATAAGGAAGAAGGATCCTGCGCATTATTCGAGAATCAGGAAAAAAATGGATTCAATTTCGGCAGAACCAGAGCACAGCTATAAATTTCTAGGCCATGATATGAAAGGTATCAACAGAGTTCATCTGGGTCATTTTGTACTGGTTTTTGCAGTATACCATAAAAACAAAACAGTTTCTTTTGAGGATTATGATCCCCATGATTATATATATGTATAGAAGCAATAATTTACATCTGGCCAAGATTATTTATCTTTGCAGCAACAATGAAGTCATTCTCGCTTAGGCCGCTTATTGCATGTGTATACAATGTAAGATTTACTTTCCTATAATATATCAATATGTCAGGGTGGTGTCCCTCAGAATCAGCTATCTCAGCAACCTTGTTTACAAAATCAATTGATTTCATGAAACTTTCAAACTTGTAATCCTTAGAAAGCTTTCCATCCTTTAGCTCCCATCCCTTTACTTCCTTGAGCATCTCCCTTGCCTTTCCGATTACTATAGGGGGCACTCCTCCCTCGCAAGGCACGCATTTCTTTTTAGAAATTTCCATTTTAGCTTGTTATTGCTCCCTTGCTTGCGCAACTGACCAATTTTGAATACTTGTACAAAGCACCATTTTTGTATTTTATTTCCTTTGGCTTCCAGCTTTTCATCCTCTTCTTTATCTCAACATCGCTTAGCTTTATGTCAAGCCTTTTTCTCTCTGAATCAATGGAGATTATGTCACCGTCCCTTACTGCAGCTATCGGTCCGCCTTCCTGAGCTTCAGGTGCAGCATGCCCTATGACCATGCCCCAGCTTCCGCCAGAAAACCTTCCGTCTGTTATAAGAGCAACATCCCTGTGCAATCCAAGCCCTGCAAGCGCCGATGTTGGTGCAAGCATCTCCCTCATCCCAGGCCCGCCTTTTGGGCCCTCATACCTTATGACAATTACATCCCCCTTTTTTATATCTCCTTTCAAAATTGATTTTAAGCAGCTTTCTTCGTCTTCGAATACCCTTGCAGGACCCTCGTGCTTTACAATGTTAAGGCCGCATGTTTTCAGGACAGCACCGTCAGGCACAAGATTCCCTTTCAGAACGCTTATAGGCCCAACTTCCTTCAAAGGCTTTTCTAAGGAATAAACAACATCCTGCCCATCAAGCTTAACTTTTACATCCTTAAGGTTTTCAGCAACAGTTTTTCCAGTTACTGTCAGGCAATCTCCATGCAACAGGCCTTTATCAAGGAGCATTTTCATTACCATCTGCACTCCTCCAACTTTTCCCAAATCTGTCATCACATATTTGCCTGCAGGCTTTAAGTTGCCTATAGTTGGCGTAGTGTCATGGAAATAATTGAATTCGTCAACTAAAAGCCCGACTTCTGCTTCCCTAGCAAGCGCAAGAAGATGTAAAACAGCATTTGTGCTGCCTCCCAATGCCATGACAACTCTTATCGCATTCTCAAAGGCGTTCCTTGTCATAATTTGCCTTGGAAGTATGTTCTTCTTTACCAGTACAACAAGAGCCTTTCCTGCTTCTTTGCACATCTCTTCCATCTTTCTGTCTTCTGCAGGAAGCGAAGCATTCCCAGGCATGCACATTCCTAATGCTTCAATGGCAGATGCCATAGTATTTGCAGTATACATCCCGCCGCATGCTCCTGCCCCCGGGCATGCATTGCACTCTATGCCCTGCCTTTCCTCCTCGCTTATCTTTTTGGCGGTAAAAGCTCCAACAGCTTCAAATGCAGAAACTATGTCAACATCCTTTCCTTTATGCTTTCCGGGCTTTATGGTGCCACCATAGATGAAAATGCTGGGTATGTTGAGCCTTGCCATTGGCATAACGCTTCCCGGAATTGTCTTGTCGCAGCCTCCTATTGCAAGGATTGCATCAAACTGATGTCCTCTTGTCACAAGCTCTATTGTATCTGCAATAGCCTCTCTTGATATCAATGAGCATTTCATTCCTTCATGCCCCATTGCTTCACCATCGGTAACAACGAAGGTATTATATTTTATTGGGAATCCGCCCGCATCAGAGATGCCTTTTTTCGCATGAATTGCAAGCTTGTCTAGATGCATATTGCACGGCGTAACTTCGCTTCCTGCAGATGCTACTCCAACAATCGGTTTCGAGAAATCCTCGTCCTTCATGCCGATTGCACGAAGCATTGCCCTATTTGGCATTCTCTCTATTCCTTCTGTCATTAGGCTGCTTATCTTGTTTAGTTTGTTTTTTTCCATCATTTGAATCCCTTCACATAAGGCAGGCTATTTGCTTTTTTTTCAATGAGGCTCCTGCTCTGCAGCAATTCTGCCGTGGAGTCCCAAAGCCCATTAATGAGCGAATATCTTGATGCATCATTTATCTCTATGTTTAGGCTGAAATCGCCGTATTGGACTATGTTGTTTATCAAGTCAATCTTTATTACTGTATCTGGCTTCTCCTCTACAAACATCATCAGGTTTTCTATGGCATCATATGGGGCAGTAACAGTGGGTATTCCCATTACAGCACAATTGCTAGCGAATATCTCAGCAAAGCTCTCTCCTATTATTGCCTTTATGCCTGACCTTAATAGGGATTGCGGCGCATGCTCCCTTGATGAGCCACAGCCGAAATTCTTGTTAACTATCAATATCGAGCCTTTGAGAAACTTCTTTTCATTCATCGGGTGTTTCTTAGGCTTTTTCTGCTCATCAAAGCGCTCGTCATAAAATGCATATTTTCCAAGCCCTTCAAAAGTAACGCACTTCATGAATCTTGCGGGAATAATCCTGTCTGTGTCTATATCATTCCCAGGCAAAGGTATGCCTTTCCCCTCGGCTATCTCTATTTTGTTAGGCATAATCCCTCACATCTACTATTTCACCGTTTATCGCAGCAGCTGCAACCATGGCAGGGCTCATCAAAATTGTCCTTCCTAAAGGAGAGCCTTGCCTACCTATGAAATTTCTGTTTGAGGAAGATGCGCATATCTCTCTGCCCTTAAGCTTGTCAGGGTTCATGGCAAGGCACATTGAGCATCCGGCAGCCCTCCATTCAAATCCTGCATCAACGAATATTTTGTCCAAGCCTTCACTTACAGCCTGCTTTAAAACCTGCTTTGAGCCAGGAACAACAAAAGCTCTAACTTTGGCTTTCTTGCCTTTCACTATCCTTGCTGCTTCCCTTAAATCAGTTATCCTGCTGTTTGTGCATGACCCCACAAAAGCTACATCTATCTTTTTGCCATTTATTTTCTCTCCTTCTTTGAATCCCATGTGTTTAAATGCATGCGAGGCAGTAGCCTGCTCATGGACCGGAAGATCCTTTATCACTGGCATGCTCTGTGATATACCTATGGCTTGGCCAGGGTTTATGCCCCAAGTAACCATAGGCTCAATCTCGTCTGCATTTAGCTCTACTATGTCATCATATTCAGCATCTTTGTCAGAGGCTATAGATTTCCAGAATTCAACAGCAGCATCGAAGTTCTTCGGAGCATACTTCCTGCCCTTCAGGTAGTCAAAAGTGGTCTTGTCAGGATTTATGTATCCGCATCTTGCTCCTCCTTCTATGCTCATGTTGCAGATGCTCATCCTTGCTTCCATGCTAAGGTTGCTTATTGCTGTTCCAGCGTACTCATAAGCATAGCCTATTCCTCCTTTTACACCTAGCATTTCAATTATCTTGAGTATAATGTCTTTTGAGTACACTCCCTTATGCAGCTTTCCTTTCACATCAATTTTCCTTACCTTTGGCTTGTCCATTGCCATTGTCTGGGTAGCAAGCACATCCCTTATCTGCGAAGTACCTATTCCAAATGCTATGGCACCGAATGCACCATGAGTAGATGTATGCGAATCACCGCAAGCTATTGTCATGCCGGGCTGAGTTAAACCAAGCTCAGGCCCTATTACATGCACTATCCCTTGGTAATCTGAATCTAGCCCAAACAAAGATATTCCAAACTCCTTGCAGTTCTTCTCAAGTGCTTTCATCATCTCTTCTGCAAGCTCATCTTGGAAAGGCCTTGTCTGGTTCTTTGTCGGGACTATATGGTCAACAGTAGCGAATGTCCTTTCAGGATACATCACTTTTAGGTTCCTCTCCCTCAACATATGGAATGCCTGCGGTGATGTGACCTCATGTATTAGGTGCAGCCCTATAAATATCTGGTCCTGCCCAGAAGGCAATTTCTTTACTTTGTGCATATTCCATACTTTGTCGAATAATGTGCTGCCCATTTGTTATCGTGTGCTTATTCCAGTTATACCTGTCCTGCTTATATCCTCTATCTTGAAATTGGACATTTCTTTCAGGAACTCTCCTATCTTCTCAGGTTCTGCCATCATCTCTATTACAATATAATTCTGCCCAGAGGATATTATTTCGAAGCCATATTTTTTTACATACCCTTCAATTTTTTCCTTGTCTTTTTTTTCAACAAGAAATTTTGCCAGGCACATCTCCCTGAAAAAAGAGGAGTTTTCAGGAAGTTCTCTTATCTCTATTACATCCAGGAGCTTGTCGCATTGCTTTTCAACTTGATAGAGCGTCTCATCATCAGCTTCAAGCGTGAAAACAATCTTGCTTACCCCCTGCTTCTGTGTCTTGCCTACTGTTATAGTGTCTATGTTATACCCCCTTCTGGAGAACATCCCTGTTATCCTGTTCATTACTCCTGGCTCGTCTATGACAAGCATTTCTATTACATGCCTTTTCATTTTTGCCTCTTGGCAAGCACATCCTGCCATGTCTGCTTGAAGACAACATTTCCCATTATTATCTCTTTGAGAGATGATGATGGCGGCAACATTGGCCATATGCCTTCTTCCTTGTCAACCATAGTATCAACTATCATTGTCTCATCTGATTTTATTGCATTTTTTATTGCTTCCCTGTACTCTGATTTCCTCGTTACAGTGATTCCGGGCAAATGATAGGCATTTGCCATTTTTTCAAAGCTCGGGTTCTTTGTAAAAGCCACTCCTGAATACCTCTTGTTCTGGAAGGTCTCTAGCCACTGCCTTACCATTCCGAGGTAGCTGTTGTTCATTATTATCGGGACAACTTTTATCTGCTCTTCCTTTATTGTGGCAAGCTCCTGCGAAGTCATCTGGAAGCTTCCATCTCCGTCTATGTCAAAAACATTCACATCAGGCCTGGCAACTTTCGCTCCCATTGCACATGGAAGCCCATATCCCATTGTTCCTGCTCCACCACTGGTAAGCCATGTCCTGGGCTTGTTAAGCGTCAGGAAATGCTCTCCGAACATCTGGTGCTGCCCAACTCCTGTTGTAACTATATCATTCTCTTTTAGCATGCCTGACAATTCCCGCACGCAGAACGCTTGAGTAAGCCCGCCTTTCTTTACATCTCTTTCATGCTGGCTCTCCACAAGATGCTTTAATTCATTAAGCCTTTTTCTCCATTCACTGCTCCTGTTAGCTATCTTGCTGCCTTCATGCACAAGTATATTTGCCAATCCTATCATGCACTTCTTTGCATCTCCGATTACTGCAACAGCAGCCTTTACATTCTTGCTTATCTCAGCAGGGTCTATGTCAATATGGATTATTTTTTTGCCTTCCTGGAAAACTTTAGTATCCCCTGTAACCCTGTCAGAGAATCTTGACCCTATGGCTATAAGCAAATCTGTATTTATTATTGCATAATTTGCGTGCTCCTGGCCGTGCATTCCAGCAACACCCAAGCTTAAGGGATGTGTCTCCGGAAATACTCCTTTCCCCATTGTGGTTGTTGCAATAGGGCAGTTTATAGTCTCAGCTAATGCCAAAAGCTCCTTGCTTGCATTTGAAGATATTACTCCTCCACCAGCCAATATAACTGGCCTTTCAGCCTTCAAAATCAGCTCAGCAGCTTTCTTCAAGGCAAGCTTGTCAGGTTCAATCTTTAGCTTTAGTCCTATTACTTCAATATCCTTTACTATTGGCACATCAGCTTCATTCAACTGTATGTCCTTAGGCAGGTCTATGTAAACAGGTCCTTGCCTTCCACTGCTTGCTATCTTGAAAGCCTTTGCTATAATCTCAGATATCTTCTTAGTGTTCCTTATCTGGAAATTATGCTTTGTTATTGGTGCTGTTATGCCTATTAAGTCAGATTCCTGAAATGCATCATTTCCTATTAGGCGTGTCGATACTTGTCCGCCTATTGCTACAATAGGGACGCTATCCATGTACGCATCAGATATTCCTGTAACTAGGTTTGTTGCACCAGGCCCAGAGGTGGCGACGCATACTCCTGTTTTCCCGCTCGCCCTTGCATAGCCTTCTGCAGCATGCGCTGCACCCTGCTCATGCCTAACCAGTATATTCCTTATTTCCTTCTTGTAATCATAAAGTGCATCGTAAAAAGGTATGATTGCACCTCCATTTATCCCGAAAATAGTGTCAACTCCCTGCTTTAGCAGTGACTCTACAGCAATGTATGATCCTTTCATTTTCTTCCCCTCTTGAAGGCAAGGGACTTGTTTATTCCCTTCACGAGCGCAGATGCGCTTGCCATGACTATATCCTCATTTATTCCGTCTGCGCTGAATACGTTCCCTTGCTTATCTTCGATTTTTATTGTTACATTTGCCAATGCATCAGTCCCGCCTGTTATTGCCTTTAAATTATATTCCTTAAGCTTTATGTGAGGGTCTATCAGGCTGAAGATTGCATGCGAGACAGCATCAACAGGGCCAAGTCCTCTTCCCTTTCCTGTCTTTTCCATTCCCTCTATTGTAATCTTTACCTCAGCTTCCGGAGTAACCTTGTTTCCTGCAATCACTTTTACTTCCTCTAGCTTTACAATTTCCTCTTCCTCTGAAAGCTTCCCTATCATGTCATTTGTTATGGCTATTATGTCTTCTTTCATAACTTCCTTCTGCTTGTCAGCTAGTTCTTTCACTTTTTTTCTTATCTCTGATACCTGCTCAGTGTTAAGGTCATATCCTAGTTCCTTAAGGACTTTTTCGACAGCATGCTTTCCTGAGTGCTTTCCTATCACAAGGTTTTCCCCTGCCCACCCTATCTCTTCCGGGTCCATTATCTCATAAGTCTCCTTTGAGCTTATTACTCCATGCTGATGTATCCCAGCTTCATGCGCAAAGGCATTCCGTCCAACTATTGCCTTGTTTCTCTGGACATTTATGCCTGTAAGCTGCGACACCATTTTCGAGGTAGGGTAAATCTCCTTGGTGTTTATGCCTGTGAAGTATCCCTTGAAAAATTCCTTCCTTGTTTTTATGTTCATTACCACTTCCTCAAGTGAGCAATTCCCGGCCCTTTCACCTATGCCGTTGACAGTGCATTCTATCTGAGTCGCACCAGCTTTTATTGCAGCAAGGCTGTTTGCAACCGATAATCCAAGGTCATCATGGCAGTGGACGCTTATGACTATTTTTCTGGCCTCATGCACTTTCTCGAATACTTCCTTTATTCTCTTAGCGAATTCCTCAGGTTGTGCATATCCCACGGTATCTGGTATGTTTATAGTAGTTGCGCCTGCCCTTATAGCCCCTCTGACAACATCGCACATATAATCAATGTCGGTCCTTGCAGCATCCTCAGGAGAGAACTCAACATCCTTGCAGTAAGATTTTGCGTGTTTTACTGCCTCTATGGCCATGTTCAATACTTCCTCCTTTGATTTTCTGAGCTTTTTTTCACGGTGGATTTGAGATGTAGCGACAAAAGTATGTATCCTCGGCCGGTTTGAGTACTTTATAGCTTCCCAGGTCCTGTCAATGTCTTCCTTAATTGCTCTCGACAATCCACATATTATTGGGCCTTTTACTTTCTGTGCTATAATCTTGACAGCCTCAAAATCCCCATCAGAGCTTATAGGGAAGCCTGCCTCAATTACATCTACTCCAAGCTTTGAAAGCTGTTTTGCTATGACAAGCTTTTCCTGTATAGTTAACGAAGCACCCGGGCTTTGTTCCCCGTCCCTTAATGTTGTGTCGAAAATGATTATTTTTTGCATTTTATCTACCTTCCTGCATTGGTTTTTATTAATTTTTGTATCTAATCAATTGCGTTTCAAGAATGAATTTCCAGCCCGAATAAAACACGATTCGGGCTTATAGCAGAACCAGTACCAAAACCAGAACAACAGATAATGTAATGGTACTGTTTTTTATCATATCATTAGAGTATTAACTAATTTATATTTAAACATATCGGAAAGTTACGGCTGTAAAGTAAACGTCACTAAAAAATAGGCTTAAAAAAGAAATTAACTACACTTTCCATTAAGTGATGGCTCTTTTTCAATGAAGTTTGAAATAGCTGCTATTCCTTCGGTTACTGTTTGAAAATCACTGTTGCTCAGGCA
>JAGVYS010000048.1 GCA_018303125.1 Candidatus Woesearchaeota archaeon
ATAATTATGCAAGATAAGACTTTATTTGACATCGCAGTTAAAATGCCGACATGCAATAGTGAGCTGGAGCAGGTATTCGGCCTAGGTCCAACCAAAATTATGAAGTATGGCGAGGACATATTAAGGATTGTTAGCGGCGAAAAATGATTTTCTTTAGTTATGCAGTTAATTTATTGCCGTTTATTTATGCCGGAGATATCTTTTTAAGCACAGCATGAACTAAAGGCAATGATGGGCAAAGTAAACATAAGGAAAAAAGATTTCAGACTTTTCTTCCGGAATTTTTTCAGCATCACCATTGCAGAAATATTGTTTATTCTTGCCTGTTTGCTACCCGTAGCATTGTATGCAGTTTACGCAGGAATTTTCAATTATGGATCCGAATTCAGCGTGCTTGTTTTTCAGGCTGCATTCATGGCATCTTTGCTTATAGCTTCCATAATCTATAAGAAAAAACGCTCTGAGTTCCAGCTCTGGAGCGCACTTGCAAAAGTCTTTTTCATCATGGCACTGATTAGCATGTTTCTTGCATCGCAAGTACATTTTTCTTCTGGAAATTATATCATCTATATGCTGGGCATAACACTTGGCGTATTTTCATCATTGCTGCAGTCTCTCTTAGTGCTATTAGGCTTTGCTTATTTCCTCTTTATGAAAAATAAAAGCATGAAAGAATTTATCCTGCTTTACATTGCTTCCATTTTAATTTCAGCACTGTCTACATTGCATTCCTATTACTTGCAGCAGCCATCCAGGATTTTAAGCTTAGGATTGTTAATCACCGCACTCGGCAATTTATTCATATTCTACTCATTCAGGCGCATAGCAAAATTTGCAAGAAACAAGGCATTGTTCTTTTTTGCTGTTTTTGGTCTTATTATATTCCTCATAGAATATGCTAATGGATTGCTTCTTGAGTACTCTTTGCCTTATGATGCAGTAAACCATGATATGCTTGGGCTTTTCCTACTTAATTTTGGAATTTTCATATATTATATGATGTGGGGATTTCTTGTTGGAATATACAACCAAGAAAAGCCTCTAGCCAAGAAAAAATCATTTCAGATCAGGAAAACATAGGAATGCTTAAATACGCATGTTAATTTATTATTACACATGTTAGATATATTTAACAACATAAAGCTTTTTATGGAAGATAATTACATAAGAATCGGAGTGAGGGAATATGCGAGGCTCAGGAAAATAAGCCCGCCTCACGCATCAGAAATACTGAAAAACTTTCAGAAGGAAAAGCTTTTGTTAATGGAAAAGGAAAGAAGGCATCATCTTTATCATGCCAATACCGATAGCAAATTATTCATTAAGCTTCAAAGGGCATTTTACCAGAACGAATTCAGGGAATTGACCTTATACATTGAGTCTCAGTTTATTAACCCTCTTGTTATATTATTCGGCTCGTTTTCAAAAGCAGAAATTTCAAGAAACTCAGACATAGACATTGCTGTATTTTCATCATTGAAAAAAAGCATAGACCTTCATAAATTTGAAAGGAAATATGGCAGGAAGATACACTTATTTTTGTTTAAAGACAAGGAAGAATTGGATAAAAATAAGGAGCTCCTGCACAGCATATTGAATGGCAATATATTATCCGGTGGCTGGTAATTTATGGATATGCAGAATTGCAAAAAGCTAGGCTATGCTAAGAATGTAAAGCATGATGGCAATATTATAACCGCTTTTATCAAGATTGCGGACAGGAAAGAAAAATCTGCAGATGCTCTGCCTGAAGAATTTCATGATTCAAAATTAACTTTATTGTATGATAGCTTGCGAATCTTACTTGAGGCGCTGGCCCTGCAAAAGGGCTTCAAGATTTACAATCATGAATGCTACGCTGCTTTTCTAAAGGAAGTCATGAATAAATCCTCATTGGGCGATATGTTTGATGGGTTTAGGAAAGTTAGAAATTCAATCAATTATTACGCCAAGGAATTGTCAAAAGAGGAATCACAGCAAATCATAAAACAGATGAAGTGGTTCATCAAAGAAATAAAATTAAAAATCTAAGCGTTGCATATTTATTTTCGGCCATCATCATCCAAATCCATAAGCCTTCTTTGCCTGCTGCACAAGCGAAATGTCTATCTTTGCCTTGAGAATCTTGCTTTCATTCCCATCAATCCTTGCAATTGTTCCATAGAAAGGCACAGCGATTTGTGTCCTGCCTAATGACTTCCTTTCCTTATCTCCGCCGGCGCCATTTACAAAAGCAAATGCAATTCCATTTTCTATGGCCCTGGCCGCAACAAGCGAATCAACCTCCCTTGGCTCTTTTCCTTTGTAAAACATCTTTGTATAACTCTTCGGATATCTTGAGTTATAAGAGCACCAGAATGCCGGCATTATAATCAAGTCTGCGCCTTGCTTGGCGATGCTGGCAGAGCATTTAGGATATAGCAAGTCCCTGCATATGAGCAGGCCTATGGAGCCTATTCCTGTTTTGAACACTCTGGCTTTTTTTCCTGCACTCTTCCAGCTTTCAGTCCTGTCAATGTTTATCTTGTCATAATGCCCTATTATTCTTCCATCTTTGCCAATTAAATAAGCTCTATTGTAAAAACTTCCATTAACCTTCTCCGTAACAGAACCCATGGCAACATATTTCCCGAATTTTCTGGCAGAAAAGGAAAAGAATTTTTTTGCTTCAGCAACAACAGAAGATTGGTAATTTTTCGGCGTGACCTCATGCTGGAGAAAATTCTCAGGGAAACATATTATGTCAGAATTTATTGATTTCCTGAAGAGCTCAAGAATCTTGTCTTTCTCTCCTATATCTAAGTGCGGAGTCTGGCAGGCTACTATTTTCATTGCCTTCTAAAAAATGCAGATTCATTATAAAATTTCCTGTTTGGAAAATTTATCATAGAGTTCTGTGCTGAAGAAGTTGTCCGGCAAGACTGCCATATCCAATGTCTCTTACAAGACAGGGAGGGGGATTATTCCCATATTTGCTTAAAACAATCAATTGTGTCAAATCAAAGAGTTCAGTCAAACTCTGATTCTTTGCATTGCCTATCAGGCCAGCTGTTTTAGTGGCAGCAGGGCACATCTTTACATCACCATTGTCTGAAACTGTAATCCCATTAAGATAGTACGCACATTTGCCGTCAAGCCTGGCAGTGGTATTTCCGCCTGTTTCTGATATCTTGTTAGCATAAGCAATCAGGCTTGCATGCTCCTTAGGTGTTCCTGCCAGTTTATCCCATATTCTTATGGCATGTCCTTCCCTTGAAGGGCCGTGCGCAACAAATAAAATATCCTCGCCGCACCAATTCCTGATTTCATCCTGCTGTCCATAGTTCATCCTATTGACCATATGATTTACAGCTAGCCTATGGACTCTATATTCTCCTATTGTTTCTGCCAATGGCACGAACCTTTCTCTGATATATCCAACATTCGCCATCGCACGCTCAAACCACCCTCTTGGATTGGGATTCAGTCTCAATGCGGTTTCTCTATACAATGAATCTATGCTTAGGATAACTGTTGTGTCCTGCTCAGCAAGAAAATCACATATTTTTCGATTGACCAGCATGCCCTTGCTGTATACTATGCTTATCATCCCGAGAGAAGTTATGAACATTATCAGCTCTTCAATTTTCGGTGTTGCCAATGGCTCACCCACACCAGGCATTGCAACTACCCTTGCACCCAGGTCAGATGCTTCTTTAACAAGTCCCATACGCCTTTCAAGAGAAAGATTTCCTCCATCCGGATTCTTGTTGAGGCCTTCTCCGACAAAGCAATACTCGCAGCCATGCGGGCATTTGCTGTCAATCTGCAAAATAAGGTAATCTATCTTTCCTATTCTTCTCTCCAGCTCCAGGTGTTTTGGCGCACCCCTGAATGTACTCTGCATATTGCAGGAATGTTATTTGTAGATATTAAGATATATAGTAATGTACATTACTACATAAAGAAATACTTATAAATTCGCAGATAATTCAGTTTGCATGGAAGAGAAAATCCTTCAGGAGCTCGGCCTTACCGGAAATGAGGCAAAAGTATACCTTCATTTGCTGGAAAATGGCTCATTAAGCATTACTGAAATAACAGATAAAGTACCAATTCATAGAGTAAACACTTATGATTTGCTCAGGAGATTGCTTGAAAAGGGGTTAGTTTCTTTCAGGATAGAAGGGAAGAAAAAATATTACTCCGCCACTTCTCCCGAATATCTGCTGAAGACATTGGAAGAAAAGGAAAATATGCTCAGGGAGATTCTGCCAAGGCTGCAGGAAAAGCAGAAATCAGGAATGGAGAGGCACAGCGTTAATGTCTTTCAGGGGAAGAAAGGCATAAAGGCAATTCTTGAGGACATGCTGAAGCAGAAAGGAGTTATTAGCGTATATGGTGCACAGGGAAATTTCGCAGTTACATTGCCTCTTTATTACCAGCAATTCAATAGGAGAAGAACAATAGAAAAGATAAAAATGAAGATAATCCACAGTGAAATCATCAGGGAATGGAGAAGGAAAAATCCAATAGCTTTTGCTGATGTAAGATTCATATCCAGATTTTACGATAGCCCATCAACAACTTTCATTTATGGAAATAAGATTGCCATTGTAATGTGGACTGTTCCACCTATAGGGATTATGATAAGCAGCAAAGAAATATCCAGAAGCTATTCAAACTTCTTTGATATCTTATGGGGAATATCAAGCAGATAATATGATTATGGTGACGGGCCCTAGGGGATTCGAACCCCCGACCTATCGCTTAAGAGGCGATTGCTTTGGTCCTTACTTTGGGTAAGTCTGGCCAGGCTGAGCTAAGAGCCCATCATAGAACCGGAAACTGTGCCACTATAAAAAGTTATCCAGTCATTTGCTGAGCTATACCGACGAGCATTTATAAATGCACTTATGCATTTTACCATGGCGAATTATGCAGCCATGTGCTTTTTATGCCTGTTTTCCTGTTCAAATTGCCAATGTATCTTTCAGGCTATTATTAAACCAGTATACAAAATAGTAACATTTATATATTAGCTGTACCATAAAAAAGACACAATAATTCAGAGGTGCTGAATATGGATTTCATAATAGAATCTGCTGTCAAGCAGGCGGGGAAGATGCCTGAGCTCGAAATAGGCCAGGCCAATATCAAGGTTATAGGATGCGGGGGTGCGGGCTCCAACATGGTAGATTGGCTCTACAAGAAGGGAATAAGGGGAGCAGAAATAATCGCATGCAACACTGACCAGCAGCATCTCAACATGACAGAGGCAGACAAGAAGTTCCTGATAGGAAAAGAGCTTACCAGGGGCCTTGGATGCGGTGGTTTCCCGCAGAAGGGAGCAGAGGCAGCTAAGGAGTCCATTGCAAACATAAAGGAAGCACTTTCAGGCGCAGAGATGGTATTCGTGTGCGCAGGCATGGGTGGCGGAACAGGAACGGGTTCAGCACCTATCATCGCAAATGTTGCAAGGGAAAATGATGCAATTGTAATAGGCACAGTAACGATGCCTTTCAACATAGAAAGGGCAAGAATCGATAAGGCAGAGTTCGGATTGCAGCAGCTAAGGCAGGTTTCTGACACTGTTATTGTTATAGACAACAACAGGCTTGTCCAGGTTGCAGGAAATCTTCCAGTGCAGCAGGCATTCGCAGTGGCAAATGAGCTTGTCTCTACAATGATTAAGGGAATAGTTGAGACAATAGCCATACCTAGCCTTGTAAACCTTGACTTTGCAGATGTAAAGGCGATAATGACCAATGGAGGAGTTGCAGCCATAGGTGTAGGAGCATCCGACACCAATAACAGGGTTGATGAGGCAGTTAGGGGAGCACTTGCAAACCCATTGCTCGAGATATCCTATAAGGGCGCAACAGGCTCATTGATACAGATTGAAGGTGGGCCTGACCTAACGCTTGAGGAAGTAAACAGGATTGGCGAGCTTGTAACCGAGAACCTTGACCCTGACGCAAACGTCATATGGGGCGCAAGGGTAAAGGAAGAGATGCACGGTAAGCTTACAGTAATGACAATAATGACTGGTGTAAAATCGCCATGGATACTGGGCAAGGCAACAGAGAAGGAGAGGAAAACCCACAGCCATGCATTGGGCAGTGAGCTCGGAATAAGGATGGTATGATGCAAAATCAGACACTAAAATCGGTAGTTTCCAACCTTGTTGTCGAGGTTAGGAAGACGGAGGGCAACAGGACCCTTCCCGGGATTGTTTCAAAGCTTACAGACAGGAGCATTGATAAAGTTGACCTATCCATGTTCTCCATCGAGATAAGGCATGAGATGCTGAACGAGATGGGTATTCAGTACCTGAGGAAAGGGATGCTGGCAGAGGCCCAGAAAGCATTTGTCCTTGCCGAAGCAAGGGACGGCCTTGAATCAGTCGGCGAGGAATATCTTAGGCTCGGTCTGTACAACAAGGCGGTAGAGGTTTTCAAGCTTGCCGGGGATGAGGTAAAGCTGAGAGCCATAGGGAAGAAAGCTTTGGATGAAGGCAGGTTTTATGACGCGCTTGAGGTTTTCAAGGTCCTCAATGACAAGGAAAGCCTGATTGAGCTCGGGAAAAAGTCCATAGAGGCAGGAAAATTCAGCCTTGCATTTGAGGTCTTCTCCGTAAACTCAGAGAAGGAATTGCTTCAGAATCTCGCAAGGAAGTGCATGGAAGTTCAGGAATATCATGTCGCAAAGGAGATATTCAAGCTTTTAAGTGATACCAATGACCTGAACAGGCTTGGCGAGATTTTCCTCAAGAACGGGCAGATAAGGATGGCTTATGAGATGTTCTCTACGGCAGGGAACGAGCCCATGGTCAATTTCATTAAAGGAAATAGGCTCAACTAAGATGGAAAGCTTACTTGTCGAGAAGAAGGTAGAGTATCTTATTGGTATGCATGTCTCGAAGCTGAGGGATGAGCTTCTTACTGCAACCGCTAAGATAGATTCTCTTTCAAGGGAAATTGACACTCTCAAGAGCAAGGTCAGCAGGTTGAATTCTATGGCGCTGGAACCTAGAAATGGATCTCCAGTCAATAGGGAGCCTGTCAAGAGGGAAGGTCCCGCAGGGAAATTCACAAGCGAGGATGTTGCAATAGGAAAGATATTCTATTTCGGCAAAAGCTAGAATTTTTCCTCTGCTAATCCATAAGCCTTGTAGAGTTTCTCTTCAGTGTTGTCTACTTCGTTGAGGAGATACTCGCAGCTTTTGAGCGCAGATTCGGCCGCAGCGTCATTTGGAATTTCTTTGCCATAGCCCATTTTCCTTATTCTTTTTATTATCATGTCAGAAACAGTTTCCTTTTCATTTATCATTTTCTGCAATGGCTGTAGCACCGGCCTGTAATTCCTGTCTGCAAGCTGCCTTGCCAACCTATAGAATCTTGAGACATACTTATCAATCTCCCTGCTTTCAAATCCCTTATATGCTGATTCTCTCTGGAGGAAATCCCTCACGTAAGTATTGGGAGGAATATATATTGTATCCCCTTCCATCTTGAAAGGCTCTTTTATACCAATGTCAGAAGGTTCTGCCTTGTAGAATTCCCTCTGGAGCTTCCTGAACAGGAATTTGAGCAGGGATGATATGGCCATTGCCCTCTTTGGATGGTTCATGTCCATTCCCCTCTGCTCAAGTGTGCCAAGCTTGTTAATCCTTACAGGATTCCATGAAAATTCCAGTATGTTCTCCTTTCTGTTTGTTTTTTTACTCAAGCCTTTTCTGGCTCTCATTTCCTTCCATAGTGAATGCTTTTTTTTGAGTGTGGATATAAGGTCATTTGTCGTATGGCTGTATGGCTGCAGGCCTCCAAGAAGCTGATGCTGCGCATATTTCCCATAATCACAGCCTAGCTTGTTGCCTCCCCTATAGATGAGCATCCTTGAGTCCTTCGCAAGATACTTGCCCTGAACAAACGGGGAGCTCTGCATCAATGTGGTGAGGGCAGGGTCAATGGCAATGGCCATATTATAGCTGTTTATCAATGCCCAAGAGAGCTTTGATTTTCCTGATGGCTTTAGAAATTCTGTTCTTTTGTCAAAGACGCCTCTGGGCAATGTATAGTGGTAATGGAAGCCCGTTACAAGAGTTGCCTGAATTGCATGTTTTCTCCCAAACAGCATCTCCTGCTCAAGGTATCTCCTTTTCCTTGTTATCTCGGTTCTCGCATAGCCTGGATAAGTGGCATTTGGATAAAGAAGATATTCGTGCTTGTCCGCAGCTTGTATGAGCTTCTTTACTTTCTCAAGCAAGTCTGCAAATGTGTCAAGGACACTTACCGATGGGAAGGATGAAATTTCAACAATGCTCTGCCCTGCCTCAGGATATACCTTAAAGCCGGAAAACCTCTTTTTTGCTATGTGTATGAGCTTAGAGGCGTCATTAACCATCTCCCCTTTGTGGTTCAGGATGAAGAATTCCATCTCTTCACCCGACATGGACCTCTTTAAGGGTCTGTCTCCTCTCATTGATACAAAAACAAATAAGCTGTTTAAATATTTAGTGCTTGCTTTTAAAGCAAGGTTACACAATCTCTAAATCAGAAGGCTCTGTTGATTTTTCAGCATCATACCCTATCTTGACTTCCTTTCCACTAACCAAGCTAATCCTCCCTGCTTCCAATATGGCAGTAAGCTGCAATGTCCTCTGAATTGAAGGATATCTTCTAACAGCATCCTCAAGATTTGTGCTTCCTTGCCTTACGCCTCTCGCAAGCTCCATGAATCTTGCAATGCTTTCATATCCATAGCATCCCCTCCCATCAAAAAATCCGGCATCATCCGGAGAATAATTAAAAAACGCAGGATTTGGCGATTTTGCGCCATCTTTGCTCACATGGAGGTATCCGCGATGTGTCTGGTCAATTTCAAAATGCCCATTTTCCATTTGGCAGCTGAATCCCTGCCTGCTATATGCCTCTGCTCCGGGCAGATCAACCCAGCCTGCAGTATATGTGGCAGTACCAGTCCTATCAGCATTAGAAAGATTCTGCCATTGTACCATTAGGGTAATTATGTCCTCTGTATCAAATCCCATGCTTCGGGCAATTCCGTTGGAGGCATAAGCTTTTACTTGTATAGGTCTAGCAATTTTTTCCATTGCTAAAACATGATAGCCTACATGATGCGAATTTAGGTAATAGCTTATATCGCTTGCACCTCTTTGAAGCCAGGATGAAAAAATGCCGAGTTGAGTATAGGGCTGCGAATGCCTGGAGTTAAAGTTAACAAAACTGCCAGCATTCCTGATTTTATGCCTTGCATCAGCATACTGCTTGTCAAACTGCTTATGCAGTTCAACTCCAACAAGCACATTGTTTCTTTTTGCAGCTTCTATAAGGCGGACATGATCCTCTAATGTCTTTACAGGAGGTTTTGTAAGAAGCACATGAAGCTTTCTTTCTATTGCCGCCTGTGCAATTTCGTAATGGGTGTCATCAGGTGTAAATATTATAACTCCATCCCCTGGATTTAGTCTATCCATTGCCTTCAAATAAGCTTTTTCATCTTTTTGGACAGTATCATCTGGAAAAGAGAGGAAATCTGTTGGCATACCCCTATATTTTGAAAATTCTCTTTGCACATGCTCTCGTATTCCAGAGAATTTTGTGCCATTTGTTCCAGCAACCAGAATCTCTCCCACATTGCCAAGCCTCTTCTGGTCAGCAACAGTAAGCAATACTACGCCCGGACCTTTGTCATTTTCTTCATTAGATTCTACATGACCAGTTACATAATGTCCATTTCCAACAATTAGCCACTTATCATCGCTTTGATTTGCCATTTTCTGCCTTTTTGCAATTCGGCTTAAATATTTTTCTTTTAAATCTACTCAGGAGTAGTGATTGTACGCTTTCAAATTCAAATGCAGATTTTAAAACGAAAAGAATATATAATAATGCAATCAAAGAATGAATATGGCACAGCTTACAACCGATATGATACTTGAGCCCTTCGCCAATATATATGACATTTTTGTTTCTGCATTTCCGGGCTTCCTTTGGTTCGTTGTGTTCGTCAGCGTAGGATACTTGATAGCATCTGCGGTAGCATGGATTGTAAAGCATCTACTTTACAGGTTCAATGTTGACAAGAAGCTCAGGAGCATGGACCTGCATGACAGCATTGGCGAAATTAGCATAGCAAAGCTAACAGGAATTATATTGAAATGGTATATATTCATACTCTTCGTTGTGCAGGGGGCAACATTTCTCCAGCTGGGGGAGCTTTCAGGCTTCATACAGGGTATTATTAATTGGCTTCCAAATCTTATACTCAGCATAGCCATCATTGTTGTTGGCCTCATAATAATAGATTATATAGTAAACAAGCTGTTTGAGATAAAGAATAAATATGTGCATATAATTGCAAGCATCATTAAGGGGATACTTGTTGTTGTGGTATTGTTCACTGCAATAGAGCAGCTCGGGATAAAGACAGACCTTGCACAGAACATATTCCTCATGATAGTGGCTGCAATACTTATCACTCTGTCATTGGCCCTTGGCATAGGCCTTGGGTTATCATTTAAGGATGAGCTAAAGCCTTTCGTAAAAAAGCTAAGCAAGAGAATAAAATAAAATGCCATCATGGTCAAGATATTCTGTAACCTCCGAAAACATAGGAATTTATGACCAGATTTTTGAGAAGGTTGAGGTAATAGACTGCCATACCCACATAGGCATAGACAGAGATGGACACAGGCTTGCTGCCCATCAGATAATAAAGCAGATGGACAGGGAGAGCGTGAACATGGCCATAGTTTTTCCGCTGGATGACCCAAGGGACCAGAAGATGTTTCATGAGCCTAACGATGAGATTTATTCTGCCGCAAATACTTACCCTGGAAGATTCATCCCTTTCTTCAGGCTAAATCCAAACTTTGACTGGAAAGATGAATTCAAGCTTAGGCTTAGCCAGGGCTTTAAGGGAGTAAAGCTCCACCCAAGGAGCCAGAATTTCAAGCTCGCTTCGGCCGATGCAATGAGAATATACGATGCATGCCAGAAGCACAATCTTGTTGTGGTGGTTCACGCAGGTTTCGGGCTTGAGAAAATAGCTGATGATTTAGCCAAAATAATTAAAAGGTTTGCAAAGCTAAGGCTCATAATAGGCCATTCTGCCTTTCCTGACCTTGACAATACGATAAAGAAGGTAGCAAAGTCTGAAAATGTGCTTTTTGATACATCAACATGCAAGATTTTTGACCTTATCGACCTTATGAAAAATGTTGACCTTAACAAGATAGCCTATGGCTCTGACATGCCTTACTACGCCCATGATGTGGCATTGGAAGGCCTAATTGATACTGCCATCACGATGGGCCTTACAGCAGGGCAGATAAGGAAGATGCTTGGCTCAAACGTAGCAAAATGGTTTCGATAAAAAAAGACATAACCCAAAACCTGAACAGGCTTTTCGAGTTCATACTCCCTAAGAAGGATAAATATGCAAACGAGAAAGTAATCTTTTACCTCAGGCTTTACACAGGGGTGATGAGGGCCGAAGACAATTTGAATGCAGGTAATTATGCAAGGACAATAAACCTGCTAAAGGTGGTTAGGAATACAGCAGGCAGCACCCAATTCAGGGAAGAGTCTGTTTTTCTTGAAAGGATAAGGGACATAGCGCATGACTCGATTAATTTCCTAAGTGTTCAGAAAAAGGGGAAAAAGCAATCTGCTTTCTATACTATTCTGACAAAGCTGCAGATGGCCCAGAATCTCTGCATACTGCGCATACTCAAGAGGGAAGGAAAGTAATCAACCGTATTTCCTGCTCACTTCTGAGAGCAGCACTTTAAAATGAGTAGCTATGCTACTTATGAAGATTTCTAATCAGGTGGAAAATACCTATGATCAGCCAAATACAAACATTTATATTTCGTACAGTAAATTAGGTAAAAAATGAAAGCAAAAGCAATACTGGCGATTATCGCAGTAATGTCTATACTACTATTTGGCTGCACAAAGATAATTGAACCGGGAGATAACATGGACTCCCAAACAAATGGCGCTGAATCCGATGAACAGGGCATAGCTTCGCAAACAGGAAATAATCCTAGCAATACTATTCCAACTGACGTGGGCATTAAGACAGTTAGGCTGAATCTATCCATCGAGAAATTCGGGGGCTTTAATTGGGTTAGAGAAAATAGTGAAAAGGATGTGACATATGTTCTTATTGACGTAAGGGAAGGGGAAGAATTTGGACCAACTGATTGTATAGGTTGTAAAACAATGCCGTTTAATCTAGTAGAAATAATTGATAACGCTGCAAAAGTCAAATTTAGCAACAATTTTGTTGTTTCTGGAGAACCGATTAGCAAAGAATCAATGCAGAACCCGATTGTTATTAGCAAAGCAGGAGTTTGCTTTACGAGTAGAACAACAGACAGCGGCACTGAGATATGCATTCGTGTTGTTTAACTTACTATTTAATTCTTAACAGGAGCTCACTCCTTGTTTGAGAGTTGTACCCTAAATTATTCTTTTTTTGCCATGTAGAAACAGGAGTATACGCAAAAAAGTTTTGATATAAAAGGTTCAAGAGAGTAACTTCACTCATAAAAAATTCTACAAAATATACACCTGCTGGCTTATCCATTGCATTACTATCATCATAAGCTTCCTCTACTTGTACATTGGTAATTCTGCCAAAAATCTAAGGGAGACAAGCAGGCAAATCTTATGGGGGTTAAGGATATGTTATTATTAGCTCGTCATTTACCTAAAACGGCCGGCATGTCTCGAAGAAATCGCATTGCCCGTTGCTCCACTTGCAGAGAGCTGACACTTTCCTGGGGTAATCAGCTATTTCACCAGATAATGTTCTCTCATGTATCAGCATTATTTCAGATTTTGCATAGCTGAGCAGGGACTTGTCAACATCAAGAAGTAGCTCTCCAAATCTTAGGAAATTTATTCCAACCTTGTCAGGCATCCTGCCATACTTGTTCATGTACAGCAAGGCATAGATTGCAAGCTGCAGCCTGTACTCTCCTGTTATGTCCATCTTGTTGCTGGTCTTGTAATCCATAATTACAACTGAGCCGGGTGAGTCATGCACAGCATCTATGAATCCTTTTACAGAAAGCCCCTCATCAATTATCTCTTCCTCAACCCTCGGGCTGAGCTCCATGAAGGCATTTGCCAATTCCTTCCCCTCAGCCATTTTTCTTTCAAGCTTGCTGCAGAATCCATCAACGAAATTGCGCAGCATCTCATGCGATTCTATGAAATAATGCTCCATCTCGCCGGGCAAAATGTGCAGAGAATCAAGCGATTTTTTGCTGTGCTTCCATGACCTTGCAAGGCACGAGCTTACGAAGCTCATGAATCCCTCTCTATGGTTGCCTTTCTCAAAGAGTTCTATCCTAAGCGTGAAGAAGCTTTCCAGGACCTCATGCACTATTGAGCCCCTTACAAGGTAAATTGAAGGCTTTGTGGGCAATTTCATGATATACTGGTAATAATATTTCCTTGGGCACTGCCTGTAAGTATTTATTGAGCTGGGGCTCTGGACTCTTTTTGGCATTACAACAGGTATTTTCCCGGATATATAAACTTCATGGGAAAAGTGATTAGTGCCTTGGCCTGCTTATGAAGTCAATTACCTTGTCCCTGAAAAGGCTAGAATCCCATATGTCATTGTGCCCGAAGCCCTCAACTAACACATA
Organism: Candidatus Woesearchaeota archaeon; assembly: GCA_018303125.1. Lineage (GTDB taxonomy): Archaea > Nanobdellota > Nanobdellia > Woesearchaeales > WJIZ01 > JAGVYS01. The sequence goes on from JAGVYS010000048.1 coordinate 13,673, forward strand.
CTCTTTTTTGGCAGATGGCATTTTTTCGAATAGCTTTCTTGAAAACCTGTTAGGTATAACAGAGTCATTGTCTCCATGCAGGATAAGTATGCCGCCCTCGAAACCTTTCAGCCATTTTATGTTGTCATATTTTTCCCTGAGGATAATTTTCGCAGGGTATATCGCATATGCTATCTGTGCCACATCATCCAGTGATGAGAAAGGAGAGACAAGAATAAGGGAGTCTACCTTGCCTATGCTGGCATGATAGCTCGCAGCTCCTGAACCGATGCTTTCGCCATAAACCAATACTTCCTTGAAGGAATTTTCATTGACAAATCTGGCGACATTCCTGACATCTTCAAATATCAGTTTTTGTGATGGTTTCTTATTATCATTTGAATAACCGGCAAACTCAACAAACAGAAGGGATGCATTGGATTGCTCGAAAATCTGCCTAAGGTAACTCCTGTCACATGCAGAGCCTGCATTTCCATGGTAGAATATAATGGCTTTATCAGCCAAGCCTTGCTTATAATAAACTCTTGTCCCGTTCTGATTAATCTTCAGGTAATCTGCGAATCCGCTGCAGGAATCGAAGTCCTGGCTGTCAGGAAAATAAATCATTGATTTTTGATTATAAAATAGGTAAAGGCCAAAAAGCACATAGAGGAAGAGGAATAAAATAAAGATATTGATTATGATTATTTTAAGGCTCATGCCTTGCATTAATCATACTGGTGTTTTAATTAACTTGCGGCAAAAAGGAAATGCTTTTAATAATCGGGATTAATGGACTTTCATGATATGGCAGGACATGGTCATGACAGGAGCGCAGCTTATCTTTGCAGTTTCAGTAATCCCTCAGATAGTGTACGGGTTCAAGGAGAAAAAGGGATTCATAAGACTTGCGACATCAATCCCAATGTTTATTGCCATTTGCGCCCTTACCTTTTCACTGTTCACTCTCTCGCTTGTCTTCTCGGCAATGACAACAACTCTAACCGGCATGCTTTGGCTTATTCTAATTGTTCAAAGGCTCACATACGAAAAGCCTTAATTTCACACATTTGCCTTTCTGTAAAACTGCGTTGCAAGAAAGCATCCTAGCAAAAGCAACACAATTGAGCCGCTTGGAGGTATGTCCAGTGGGAATGAGATTATTATTCCTAATGCCACAATTATTGATGCGCTTAAGGAAGAGATTATGACTGTCTGCCTAAATGACTTTGAGAGATTTAATGCAATCAATGCAGGCAGGACAAGCAAGGCAGAAACCAGCAATATACCAACTGCCCTTATGCTTATTACAACCGCCATTGCTGTTAGCAGTGTAAAGAAAAAGTTTGCAAGCCCGCTTCTTTTTCTTGAGAGCCTTGCCAGCTCATCGTTGAATATGGTGATTAGCATATCCTTGTAGAAGAAAATGAGAAATGTGATGGTAGCAACTAGAAACAGGATGGCAAGCAAGATGTCAATAGTGCTTAATGCAAGGACGCTCCCGATTAGGTAGCTGTATAGGTTGATGTTGAATCCCCTTACTATGCCTATGACAACAATGCCAATTCCAACACCAACTGATAGAATAAGTGCTATAGCTGACTCACCATAGACATTGTTCTTTATCAGCGAGCGCACGAAAAAACTGCCCAGGACAGCAGTTATGAGGGCCGCAATAATAGGCTCAATCCCTATAAGTAACCCTATTGCTATGCCGCCAAATGCAAGATGCGCCAAGCCATCACCAAGCAAAGAAAGCCTCCTGAGAACAAGGAAAGGCCCTATAAGTCCGCAGCATAGCGCAATCACAATCCCTCCAAGTAGAGCCTTCTGCATGAATCCATAGCCAAGAAAATCAATCATGATGCTCACCATGATGATGCACAAAATGCGGGCCATATACCTGTTTCAGCATCTCTGGCATTGACTCTGGCTTCCCAAGGCAACAGACATTGTGGTTTATGCAAAGGACATTCTTTACAAGTGTCGGTATTACGCCCACTTCATGAGTAACTAGTATTATAGTTATGCCATGGCTGTTCAGTTTCGTCAGCAAGCCGTAAAATGACTGTTGCGCATGGACATCCACTCCTGCAGTGGGTTCATCAAGTATCAGCAGCTTGGGATTTTGCTGCAATGCCATCGCAATAAGTACGCGCTGCTGATGCCCACCTGATAAATTGACGAATTTTTTCTTAAGTAAATCTTTGATTCTTGTCAATTCAATGGCATCGGATTTGGAATCAGAGAATATCTCTTCCACCGTGCCTGGAAAATTCCTGTCAATTGCATACCTTTGCGGGACATACCCTATGCTGTGCCTGGGTATGGAAAGCATCACGCTGCCGCTTATAGGCTCAAGAAAGCCAAGCAAAATCTTAATCAGTGTCGTTTTTCCAGAGCCGTTTGGGCCGATGATGGCCAGGAAATCCCTTTCTTCTATCGAAAAAGATATGTTTTCAAGAACCTTGACACTACCATAAGAAAAACTCAGTGATGAAACATTAACTATGGGACTCATTGGCACTCCATCGCTTTCCTAAGGTTTTCCAGGTTTTGCCTCATAAGGCTAAGATAATTATCAGACGGATCTGAACTGCCTTCCAAAGGGTTAAGCTCAAGAGTTTCCGCATTTACTTCTTTTGCAATGGTCCTTGCAACTTTCGGGTCAACGAGTTTCTCATAGAAAACATATTTTATATCATTCTCCCTTGCCCTGTCAACCAATTCTGCCAGCTGTTGCGGAGTAGGCTCAGCTTCAGGCTCCAGGCCAGAAATTGAAATGACATCAAATTCATAGTCCATGGCAAGATAGGCAAATGCATTATGGTTAACAAGAACTATGCGCTTTCTGCACTCTGCAAGCCCTTCTTTAAATTCGGCATCAAGCAGCTTAAGTTGCTCGATAAGTGCCATGCCGTTTTTCTTATAGTTTTCTGCGCTGTCAGGATCCGCAGCTATCAATCCGGTCATGATATTTGTAGTCATCACCTGAGCATTATTAGGGGAAAGCCAGATATGCGGGTCATTTCCACTCTCATCTTCTTCATGGTCATCTGTACTTGGCAGCAAAGCTATTCCCGTACTTGCAGGAATTATCTGGATACTTGGATTTACAGAATTTATCAGGCTTGATTCGAACTGTTCAAATTCAATACCTATTATCACAAAAGCATCCGCAGAGTTCAGTTTCTGGACATCTCTCGGAGTTGGCTCATAGTCATGCGGCTCAATTCCGGAGGGGACTATTGAATTCACTATTCCCTTCTCTCCAACTATATTCCTTGTCAGGTCAAGCAAAGGGTAGAATGTCGATGCAACAACTATTTGATTGCTTTCCGTTATTTTAGGGCTGCATCCGACTAATGCAATAATAATCAAAACTATCAGTATTGTTTTTTTCATAATCAAACCACCTAATACCTGCAATGCAATTTTTCTTTATAAGTTTTACTGAGAATCATTCTCAATAATGTTTTTATACTCTAACCCATTTTGGTAGGTAATGGGAAGGCAGACGAGCCAGAAAAAAATACTTATTGATGGAATAATGCAGTTCAATTCCTTTTTTGATGCCTATATGCTACATAAAAGTATTTCAGGCAAAAGCAGGCTGAGCCTCGCAACAACATATCGCTTCCTGAACAGCATGGAAAGCGAAGGCCGGATACATTCTTATGTTTGCAACAGCAAGAAGATATATTCATTGCATGAGAAAAGCCATTCCCATTTTAAGTGCGAAAAATGCGGCAAGGTAAAGCACATAAAAATAAAGAACCTTGATTTTCTCGCAGGTATCTTAGATGATGAAATCTGCCATTTCCAGATTGAGCTGTCAGGCAAATGCTCTGATTGCAAAGGGCAGGATTTGAAGCCTAAGGAAAATCATAAACACATCGATTTGTCAGATAATCTTTAAAAACAAGTGCGGCTTTTTGATTCATATGCCGACGTGGCACAATCCGGTACTGCGCTGGCCTTGAGAGCCAGTTCCCGCAAGGGTATCCCGGTTCAAATCCGGGCGTCGGCGTAAAATTGTTGCAATCATTCCTTGCTAACCTTGTCTATTACTTCAAAAGAGACAAACTTAATAAATCTAAGAGATTACATCACATAAATGTCAGAAGTCAAAGTAGCAATCTACAAGAATGCTGATGAAGTTGGGAGGCATGCTGCACGGCTTACTGAGCAGCTATTGAGGACAGAGCCTGACAGTGTTCTCGGTTTAGCTACCGGAAGCTCGCCTGTAAAGACAGGGTATTATCCGGAATTAGTCAGGATGCGCAACGAAGGGGGCCTTGATTTGTCAAAGGTTGCCACATTTAATTTGGATGAATATCTCCTTTTCAGCTTAAATCCTACTTTAGACAGTGCCAAGGACCAGAGTTACCGCAGATACATCTGGGAACATTTTTTGAAAAATACAGGGATAAACACAGAAAATATGTATATTCCTGACGGGCTTACCCCGAACCCAGACAGGCATTGCCAATGGTACGACAATAAAATTAAGGAAATGGGCGGCATTGACCTTCAAATATTGGGCGTTGGCTCAGATGGGCATATCGGATTCAATGAGCCCGGCTCTCCGCTAAACTCCAGAACAAGGGTTGTGCCTCTGCATTTCTCTACCTTGGTTGATAATTACCATGCTTTTGTTCGGGAAGGCGGATATGATTTCACAGACATGCCTGTTTTTGCAATTACAATGGGCGTAGGTACGATAATGGAAGCCAGGGAAATCATCTTGCTGGCAGCCGGAGAAAGCAAATCCAAGGCAATTAAACAATTAGTTGAAGAGCCAATTACATCACAGATTACAGCTTCAAAATTGCAGGAGCACCCCAATTTTACCGTGGTTGTGGATGAGGCAGCAGCAAAGTATCTGGGCAAGCAATTGCCTGAAGAAGCAAATCGGCCTAATCCTTTAGACTCATTCAGGTACCCATACATAACTGAAGCAAGGAAAGTATATGATGAAATACAGGCGTTTAGGATGTCCAATCAAACAACAATGCAATCTCCTGAATTGATAGCCAATTTAAAGGCCATACAAAAGCGTTTTTTGAAAAGAATTTTTGACACTAATTTTGGCGGAATTCAGGAATTATTAAGCCCAAAATGACTCTGCATTAATGTTCCATCCTCTCCTGACACTTAGTCATGCGATTTCAGCGCATTTTTCATTTCTTTCCGATCATTTTGCCTGTATGTCATTAATGATAAAACTGCCAGGCATGCCTGTTTATGAATAAAGAATGAACATCCTCATTTGCCAGTGCCCTTCAGGAGATTTTTCAGCTTCTTTCCGAAATCATTTATTGTGCGCTTGTGCTTCCCAACATGCTTTTCCCTGAATAGGTACTTTTTGGCAAACCTGGTATATTTCCTGTCAAGTGATATGAGCTGGCTCTCCAGCTTGTGCAATTTTGATTCCTCATTCTTCTTGCCATATGAACCAAAGTCATACTTGAAGATTTCCTTCTTTATTTTGCCTATAAACGCACGATACATCTCTGACTTTATGTACTTGCTTGCAAGGACTATTCTTCCTTCTTTCCTTAGCCTTCTGACGCTTATGCTTATATAAGTTGAATGGAGGACTCTTAACGGGCTAAATTGAACTGACTTTTCAACAAAATCATGGTCTTCTGCAATCCACAAGGTTTCATCAAATCCCTTTACGCGCATAAAACTCCTCTTTGAGACAAGTATGCAGCATCCGCTGGCAAGGGGCTTTGATGAGTACTGCTTCATCTTGACAATTATATTTGCTATCCTATGCAGGACCTTGTCTATGGCAAGATTAGATAATGGCCTGAATTCGCATGTTGCCAGCTCCAGAGACCTTTTCTTCATCTCCTCATAGGCTCTTTTGAGGAAAGTGCTGGGAAGTTTCACGTCAGAATCAAAGAAAAATAGGAATTCCCCGCTAGCAGCTTTTGCGCCGATGTTCCTGCCATTAGCAGGCCTGCCTCCATCAACGATCTTTGCCCCGAACTTCCTTGCTATTTCTCTTGTCCTGTCCTTTGAATGGGCATCAGCAACAATGACCTCATAATCCTTGAAAGTCTGTTTCTTTATTGAGCCTAGAAGTTTTGGTAGGTAATTTTCCTCATTGAGGGCAGGTATTATGATGCTTACCTTCATTTATTCATTAATCCATGTCCGGGTATTATAAATCTTGCTAGAAAATCCATATTCTTTAGCAAGGAGGGGATTATCAGAAAATTTTCGGTAGTTGGCACTTAATTTCCAAATCTTTACTGGACATTGTCCAGTATTCAGACAGGGTTTAAATAACAAACAAATTCACATATCACAATGCTCAGCAAGACATTTGCCGGGCAATAAAAAACGGAGGCTAAAAAATGACAGCAATAAACCCCTATTTGATATTTAATGGCAAGGCAGAGGAAGCATTTAACTTCTATAAATCTGTTTTTGGCGGCAAATTCGCAGGCATCCAGCGTTTTAAGGACATGCCTAGTTCAAAAGATGTGCCTAAAGGAGAGGAAGATTTAATCATGCATGTTGCCCTGCCGATAGGAAAAGGAAATATGCTGATGGGTTCAGATGCTCCTGAATCAAGCGGCAAGGTAATTGTCGGGTCAAATTCTTATATTTCAGTAAACGTAGACAGCAAGGCTGAGGCTAAGAAATTGTTCAACGGTCTTTCAGCAGGAGGGGAAATACAGATGCCTCTTGCAGATATGTTCTGGGGCGCCTATTTCGGCATGCTGAAGGACAAATTTGGCGTGCAGTGGATGGTAAGCCATGATAACAAGACTCAAAAGTGACTGCTTCGGATTTCAATTTTTTTCTAGCAAAAGCAGAAAAGATAAATAGGAATGCAGTTCTTATATGGAGTTATGCATGAAACAGTCATAGCTAAGGGCATAATAAAGGAGGCCATGAAGCATGGCAGCCCTGAAGAAATAAATCTTGAGATAGGTGAGCTCGCACACGTACCGGCATATGAGCTCGCAGGATGCCTTAAGCAATTGGTTGACTGGAAAATAACTTACACAGAGCAGGTTGCGTTCGTATCCTGTGATTGCGGCTTCTCAGGACATCCTACTGTATTGGAGAGAGGCCATGACTCTTTCCTTATTGAATGCCCTGAATGCGGCAGTGTCCCTAAACTCCTGGCAGGGACAGAGATAAAGATTGTATCTGTAAAGGTGAAATAATGTGCCTAGCTGTTCCAGGTAAAGTAGTAGGAATAAAAGACAGCAAGGCAACAGTTGATTACATTTCTGAGAAAAGGGAAGGCCAGATACTTGAGGGCTCTTACAGGAAGGGCGACTATGTCATCATACAGGGAGGCATAGTGATTGGAAAAATTCCGGAAGCTGAGGCTAAAAAAGCAATCGAGCTTTTTAATTCACTGAATTGACCTTCTCTATAATCTTAATTGTATAATTCTCAAGGTATTCCTTTTGCTCTTTGCTCAGGATATAGCACGCAAATCCCCAGTGAATTGCAACAATATCCCCTTTGCTGACAGAAGGAAGCATCTCCGGAAGGTAAACAATTGTCTTTACCTCTCCTTTTCTGATTGCTATTTTAGGATTTCTGATAACAACATCAGTTTTCACGATAAGATTTGATGCCATTGCCTCAATTACCTCTCCATAAGATATTCTGCAATTGTCCATGTTCTGTGTTGTTGTCGCAACATTCCCTGTTGTCATGCCAACTCCAACATAAAAAACATTGAAGTTATGGTGCGGAAGAAGCCCATGAGGCATATTTTCTATTAGCCTTTCCCCGTAAGATGAAGGAAGCCCCCTTTTCATGAGCTTTCTTATTATTTCTTTCATGTCCTCATTCGTGAAGGAATCAAGCATTTTGTTTCCTATCCAGTATGCCTCAACAACACTATGGTCAAGGAAATGCAAATTATTTTTCCTTGCGATTGAATCAAGATAAGGGAAAAGCCCTTCAAATTTCTTTAGGGCATTAGAAACCTTATCAGGACCATTCTTTCTTGCCAGATATTCCAGAAAAAGCTGCGAAGCTTCTTTTGGTCCGCAGAAGCGAAGGCTATTAGTTATGTAAGAGAATCTTGCAGCCAGCTCAATCCCGTCCATGCGGCAGCACCCTGAGCCCATGCCATGCAGCAATAGCTGTTCCAGAAACAGTTAGAGCCATTCCAATCCAGCTCAGAATTTCGATGCCCTGCCCAAGAAACACCCAGCTTAGTACAGCAGTTATAGGCGCCCCTAAGCTTAGTATGCATGCGGCAACTGAAACAGGCAAGGTCATTAGGCCGTTATAGTAAGTGAAAACATACAACAGCAAGAGCATGGAAGTCATGGCTATCCAAAGGTATTGCGGCATGCTCATGGAGAAAATCATGCCTGCCTTTCCTGTTGCAAGAAGGAAGAGCAGCATGAACAATGAGCCGAAGAACATCCTGCCAAAGCCAACAACATTGCCAGTAAGCTCCTTGAGCACATGCTTTGCATATGTGTTCTCAGCTGCCCAGAATACTGTTGCGGCAAGAACAAGGAAGTGCCCTCCTGAAAAAGTAAAATCAGGCATTATCATAAGATAAGTTCCGGCCAATAACATAGCTGCGCCGAGAAAATATTTCAAGGATAGCCTTTCCTTTAGGTAAAGGAAAGCAAAAATGCTGATGTAGATAAAGATTGTCTTGTGTATGAAAGCAGATGTTGTGCCTGCTGTCATCTGCAAGCCCTTGAAAAAAAGAAGGAAAGGTATCGAGCCGCCAATTAGCCCAATTGCAACAAGCTGAATCCAGTTCTTCCTTGTGAGCTGGGCAAGATTCTTGTAATCCTTTACGGCAATTATGACGCAAAGCAGCAGAACCGCAACAGCAGCGTTTTTTGCAAATGTGAAAACAGAGCTGTCAAATCCCTTCACGGCAAAGCTGTTAAGGAAAATCGATACTCCAGATACCATGGCAGTAATTAGCACATACAGCATTCCCTTATGCATTCTTCCACCTCTCCTGCAATTTTCTTCGCATCCCCTTCCATCGGCACGGCTATTATTTTAACCTTTTTCTTTTTACCAATGCTGTTAAGCAGCTTGAGGAAAAATCCTAGGTCAAAGTCATGCGCTGTTACAATGCTTCTTGTTTTAAGTTTATCAGATTTTATAATTGCAGTTTTTTCAATGCCTTTTGCAACGTCAAGTATGATTAGGTCCTCTTCATCTAATATTTCATCAGGGCTTCTGCATTCAACTATCTCAATGTCCTTTGGAAGGTGCATTGAAACCCTTCTGGCCATTGAGTCAAAGCTTAGGAATTCATTTCCGAATACAAATACCTTCACCATATTTAAAGCCATTCAACCTCAAGGAAATGGGCAGAGCATGAGAAGCATGGATCATAGCTCCTTATGAGCTTTTCCACCTCAAGGATTATGTCTTCCTTCTTTCTGTTTAGCATTGATGGGAGTATCTCCCTTATGTCTTCCTGCATGTTTAGCAGGTTCTGGGCTGTGGGGGTTATTATGTTTGCATTTGTTATTACTCCTTTGCTGTCAAGCGTGTACTCATGCCATAGCGTGCCCCTTGGCACTTCTATGCATCCTATTCCCTTTCCGCTACGCAATTTCATTTTCACTACTTTCTCCTTTTTTATGTGCAAGTTCCTGCATATGTCAATTGCATGCTCTATGCAGTGCACTAGCTCTATGGCCTGTGCTGCGTTGTTGTGATATGGATTGGTAGAAGGAAGCGTGAAAGGGCACTCCTTTAGCATTTTCTTTGCATTCTCCCTTAAGAATCCGAAATTGTTGTTGAGCCTTGCCAGCGCTCCAACAAAATACCTTTTTTTGTTCCTTACAACAAAATTTGCAGAGGTATATGGCTCATGGTACTCAGATATGAATTTCCGGTATTCACTCTTGTCAAAGTTGCTCTTCCCTGCACCGAACTTTCCATCCAGAACCGCATATTCCCCTTTTTGCATAAGCGAAAAGAAATCTCCCTTGGTTGAGAAGTCAGGGTATTTTAATGAGAAAAACAGTCTGCATGTTGATATGGCATCAGGAAGGGCCTTCTCAAGAAGCACTCCAATCTCTGCCATCTTTTCCTGTTCCGGGAGCTTAAGCCAACCTCCAATAGTTGCCGATACCGGATGCAAATCCCTTGCCGCAAGTATTTTTATTATGCCATTCCCGGTTTTCATAAGGTTCAAGGCTTGCTTTAGCTCATTCCTGTATTTTGGTGCCATTGCCAAGGCAGAGTCATATCCCAGATAATCCGGAAGGGCCAAAAAATAAAGATGCGTTGCATGGCTCCTTATCCTTTCTGCCAATGTCATCAATATCCTAAGCTCTTTCGTCTGCATGCTGGCCTTGTAGCCTAAAGCATCTTCTATGGCGCTTATAGCAGCTATTACATGTGCGCAGCTGCATATCCCGCATATCCTTGATGTCATCTCATGAGCCTCGTAGAATTTCCTGCCCTTTACTATCCCCTCAAAATATCTGGAGCCTTCAACTGATGAAAGCTCGCATCTTGCAACTTTGCCCTTTCTGACAACAATCCTTAATTTGGCATGGCCTTCTATCTTTGTGATATGGTTCAGGGTTATTGTCTTACTCATAGAAAACTCTTACCCCTCTGAATGTTGTCTCAGTTTTATGCGCTTTCCCGGACATGACCTTTTCAAGCATGGGCAGCTTTAAGCCTGCAAAAGTCCTGAGCCTGTCATTAATGAACTTATCATCAAATCCCCTATCCCTGAGCATCCTCACCATCAGGTCAAGATTCATGTCTTCTGTCGGTCCCCTGCATCCCCAGCACTCAAAGCCCCCATTGATGCAAACAGCATGGCAGCCTCCTGCAGTTATAGGGCCTAAACATGGCTTTCCCTGGTCAAGTAAGCATGTATTTCCATTCTGCCTGCATTCCACGCAGACAGGGCTCTGGTAAGGCCTTGGTATGCTGCCCCTGACAAGACCCTTTATGAAGGAAAGTATTTCCTTCTTCTCCGGAGGGCAGCCGGGAATGTAATGGTCAACCAGAATATGGGCATCTAAGGGAGTTGGCTCAACATCTTTTATCTCCTCCATCTTCCTGTAAAGCAAATGCTCATAATTCTCTTTAAGCGTGAAGCTCCTGTATGCAGGCACGCATCCTGTGCATGCGCATGCTCCCAAAGACACAAGCATCTTTGAATTCCTTCTGAGCATTTTCAAAGTCTTTAAATCGCCTCTGTCGGCGACAAGGCCTTCAACTATTACGCAGTCAAACTCTTCTTCCGGATTGACTTCTTTTATGAAAGGGAATGCCCTAAGATCAACAAGCTCAACAATGTCAAGTATCTCATCCTCATTGAATATCACAGAGAGCTGGCAGCCTGCACAGCCTGTTATCCCATATACCCCTACCTTTAGTTTACCCATTTTCTATGTCCATGATTTCATCATACCTGAATACTGGCCCGTCAAGGCAGGTGAATTTGCCTCTTATCATGCAGTGGCAGCACACGCCCATTGCGCAGTACATCAGCCTTTCAGTGCTGACAAAAATTTGCTTATCTCTGAAACCCTTGCTTTTCAGTATGCCGATGCTGCCCTTCATCATTATCGGCGGGCCACATATCATGGCCGCGCTTTTATCTGCCCTGATATCCGTTTCGCCTAATGCATCTGTTACAAAGCCTTCCCTTGCATCAATGCAAGATTTTGTATTTCCCTTCTTGTCTACAGTAACATTGATGCTGTATTTCTTTTTCCAGCCAGCAAGCTCCTTCTTGAATATTATGTCATCAGGTGAGCGGTAGCCTAAAAACATGCTGACCTGTCCGAAATCCTTTCTGTGGTTCTCAACGTAATCAATAAGCCCTTTCAGTGGAGCTACCCCGCAGCCCCCTCCTACTATCACTATATCCTTGCCATTCAGTTTTTTCATTGGGTAGCCTTTCCCATAAGGACCGCGCAAAAGCACAGTCTCGCCTTTTTTAAGCCCAGCAAGAGCATTGGTGACTGCCCCAACCTGCCTTATGTTGAGCTTTATTTCTTTCCTTGAGTCAGAGCATATAGAAATTGGCGCTTCCCCATAGCCAGGCACAGAAACCTGGACAAACTGCCCTGGCGAGTGCAAAACAGCCATTCCCACTGTCATTGTAAAAGTATCCGCAGTCTCACGGGCAGAGCTTAATACCTTGTAAGGCCTCGGCACATATGGGTTATCCATTTTCTACCTTCATGTTGTTCAGTATATCCACGAAATCTATTCTTGTCGGGCATCCCTCTATGCATCTCCCGCAGCCGACGCAAAGTGGTACTTTATGCTTTTCCTTGAAATACTCGAGCTGGTGGAAAATCCTGTGCTTGAATCTTTCTTCCCTGTCTTTCCTGTATACATGTTCCCCAGCAACTCTTGTAAACTCCTGTAATTGGCAGGAGCTCCAGTTTCTCTTCCTCTCGCCTTCATTTATGTTGCTCGTCTTTACCTCATCATGTGTCTCGAAGCAGTAGCATGTCGGGCATAATGCAGTGCATGCCCCGCACGACAGGCATAGATCAGTCCCTTTTTTCCAATCGCTGTTGTTGTAGAATAACGAAATGTCCTTTTTCTCCAGCCTGTCTGAGCCGGGTATCTTCTTTTCTTCCTCAGATATTTTCTTGGATGTCTTTGAGAATAAAGATGCATATTTCTTTGCCATGCCCTTTCCTTTGCTTGAGCCTATTTCAACAAGGAAATCATCTTTTTTGTCATATACCATAAGGTCAAAGTAATCTGCAAGTTCAAGCGAGCCGCAGAAGCAATACGGAGAAGGCGCGGTGTTGCAATGGTATCCGATAAGGTATGAATCCTTTCTTGCAGCAGTATAATATGGATCATGGATATCATTCATGAATACCATGTCCTGGTGCTTTATCGCATTGAGGTCGCATCTTCTCAATCCAAAAAATGCCCTTTTCTTGGACGGCAATTCCGGCACGATTATCTTTGTGCCATTGAACTGGAAAAGGACCTCATTTTTTTTGAAGAAATACTCCTTTATTGGGAAATATGCGTTCTTGCCGAGAAATATATCATCAGGATTTTTAAGCGGAAGAAACCTTATGACATCACCTTTCAGCGGGGCAATGACCTCAAAATCTTGCTGGAGTTTTTCAATAAACCCGTTCAGCCTTTCCTTTTTTAGGAGCAGGACTTCCATCTCCTTTTAATCCGGTTCCTGTGTATAAATAGTTTTGCATATAGGTAGAAATTTGGTTATTACAGCTTCTTATGCACACGCAGGGAAAGAAGGCTTATTGCCAATGGCAATGTAATGAATCCTAAGTGATTCGCACCGAAAAGAAATGCCCTTTGCAATCCTGATGTAGAGATTATCCCTGCTTCAACAGCACCTATTGGGTAGCTTGGCATGGGCGAAGCCAAGCTGAAAAGGAAAAACAACCCTATAACAATAAAACTGAAATGAATTGATTTTTCGTGCTTGACATGCACTCCCATGATTGAAAGGCCTATGGTAAATGCCAAGAAGAGGACTCCAAATACTGAAAATATATTGAAGAAACCTGACAGGTATATCTCGATTAATGAGCTAACCATGCCGTCTTTTAGGAAGCAGCCTTTAAAAAATTATCCTTTTCTGGGTTTCTTTTTCACTGGCTTGAGCAGCAAATTTATGCCTATGCCCATTGCAACCACTGTCAGTATGACAGCAATTCCTATGAACAGGTTTGGCTTGCCGACATCGCTTACAGCCATGCCAGTTATGCCTGACTTTCCGTAAGTGTTATTCCACAATATGCCTGACATTTCCTCATCGCTCATTCCTGCAGGCTTCTGCGGCTGTACAATCGGCTCTTTCTTGGGCTGCTCAGGTTCTTTCTTCTCGATAGGTTTCTTCGCAGAAGATCCTCCGCCTGCACCGCCTCCTCCCCTTGGACTGCCTGCTACGCCTCCTCCAGAAGATGAGCTCCCACTTCCAGGTGAGGGAGGCTGGGCTGGCTCAGTGGTGAAAGCGTATTCTACAGCTGCTGAATTGGAAAGCCCTTCAATCTTGTAATAGGTTCCGATATCAGTGCACTTGTAAGTGTTTGAATTTGATGTTATAGCCGTACCGTCGCAACGCAATGAAAGTTCCACTGTGCGATTGCAGTTGCTGCTTACCTCTGCGAGTGAATTTATCTCAGAGTCAACAACGCATACAGTGTTTAAGGTATTGTTCAACTGAGGAACATATGCTGTCTTTGTCCTGCCAGACTGTAAGTTAAGGCCTTTTATCAAGATAGCTCCTCTCTTGCCTGATGTTGTAACCTCCACAGTGAATCCAAGGTTAAGGAAGCTTCTGCTGAAATTATGGTTGAACTGCACTATAGGGTCTGTTCCTGAAAATATTTCAACAGGATATACCTCTGCAAATGCCTTGCTTAGGTCAATGCTTCCATTAATGAGCACACCCAACGGCTTTACAAATCCTGATACGCTTACGCTCCCCTCTACATAGTCCTCGTCCTTTGAGTTGCAGTCCTCATCAATCCCGTTTTGCGGTATTTCATCGGCATCAGGGTGTATTGATGGGTTATTGTCATTGCAATCAACGGACTGAGGGTAAGAATCCTCATCGTCATCATGCTCTATCGTAACTGATAGTAAAATGTTATTTGAGCCGCCGTAGGTATTTTTGCACTCCATAACCAGGTCATGTGTTCCGAATTGCACCCTGGATAAGGTTTCAGTATGGTTTCTTGATTGGTTTACGCCGAATGAGCCAGATCTCTTTAAAATTCCTGCATCTGAAAAGGAATAAGTACAGTTTGTAAGGTCGTCAGTTAGCACGCTTAGAGTTATCGGGTTTGCAAGTACTGACTTGGATGGCTGCAGCCTGCTAAGGACAGGTACCTTCCTGAAAACAGGAATTTCTATTTCATGTGCATCGTTGTTTGTATTAGCATCTCCAGTAGCGCTTACTAGTATCTTTACTTTGCTCGTTCCAGCAACTTGAGGTACCCAGAATACATCCCGGAGTAGGGAGTCTCCTTCCTTTATGCTGCCCAGCTGCTGGACAGAAATTGTCTGGCCGTCAGCTATTAATGTTGCAGTAACATCATCAGCTTTCTTTGTACCATCATTATTTACAAGATACTGGAACCTAGTGGAAAAGCCTGTTGTTGATCCTCCGGGCGAAAATATTGTGGGAGTTACATCAGGGCCGTCATTCCTTGCGCTTACAGAGCTTTGCCTTTCATTGTTAAGCGGCGTAGCCTCATTCGCTGCGGTAATTATAGCACGTATGGTGTAAATTCCCGGCTGTGCAGGCTGCCAGCCTACTTTTATAGTGCGCCTTTCATCAACTAAAAGTGAGGCAATTTGTGATGTGGAATGCAAATTCCCGTTTATGAATATGTCCAGCTTCGCATTTGTGACATTCAATGAGCCTATGTTTACAAAGCTAACTGTAAAATTGTCTGTGATGTCAACAACATATGTCCTTTCAAATGTCATTGAGTCCAGGGATATGTCAATGCCAAATCCTCCTACTGTAAACTGCTTCTGATCAGCATTGTTGGAAGGGTCAGTTTCGTTGGTTGAAGATATGAACAGTTTGGTGTTTACAGGGCCTGTCCTTGATGGTGTCCAGATTATTGAGGCCTTTATTGCCTCATTTATGGCAATTGGCTGCAAGTCGGAATGCAAAATGGTTCCTGTACCGAAAGTGAGCGCACTAAAGCCGGCGAATGTCCAGTCAAGAGTGATTATTACCCCATTGGCAAGCTTTGCAGACTCGGATACAAAGAGCTCTAAAATTTCATGCTGGTTGCCATAAGTCACATCCAAGATTGTTTCTTCCGCATTTTTCTGGGATGGGTTTATTTTATACGTAACAGACTGGTATGTAAAATCATTTGGCAATGAATGCCTGGCAAATGTCGCCTCAGCATCGTATACTATGGCTATGTCAGCCGCGGTATTTTGTGCTTCCTTTGAGCCTAAATTTGAAATGCTTGCCTGGAAATTGTATTCCTGGTCAGTTGTAATGCTTGATGTTGATCTGCCTAGTGCAAGAATTTTCTTGTCACTCTTGAATATCTCAAGCTTTGCCTCAAGATTCGGCCCAGAATCAGATGCAATTATTTCCTTAATGAGCGTATTTGTCTTTGGCTCAATGTCAATTATGCTAGGTACTGATGAAACATGTAAGATATATGTTCCCTTTCTTGGCGGCGAGACAGATGCCGATATTGTTGAAATTTCTCCAATAGGCAGCTGGTTAAGATTGTGCGAATAAGTTGTGCTCTCTCCCATAATCACCTGGATGCTATTTGTCCCGAAAATCAATATTGCCTCTTGTCCATTGCCAAGGCCGAAGATTGACTTATCAGCCGCAATGTACTCATTTTCTGTCCCATTTATGGATATGCGGATATTCACAGAATCTCCCAAGCTTCTTGAAGTCATTCTGTACTCTGTGCCATCTCTTGTTTCTAGGAAATTGCCATCTTTCGCAATAGTAAACTCCTGCAATTTTCTCAGAAGCGTAAATCTTGTGAATACAGATACAAAATCTATATTTCCCATATTCCTTGCCCTTAAGGTGATTGCATTGTTTTCGCCTACAAAAAGCCTTGATGGCGTGCTTAGGTCAAGAATCTCTACATCGGCGCCTTTAGTGCGCACACCGAAATAATAATCCTCACGGTTGTTTGTTAGGTCAACTTCTCCTGCAGTGTCAAGATTAATTGACATAATGGAATCTCCGACCTTTTTCGGGAAAGAAAAAAAGTTGCTCGTGATGTTCTTGCCGCTTCCTATTGGCCCTATGCTGCTGGTTTCTATTATTGCCTGTGAAAGGGATACTATAGTAATGAAATCCGTGACAGTGTCTATGCGTACCATGTTGCCATTTTGAAGTATTGGCCTAGTTTTGGCCTTAGCAGGGAACTCCTCGGTCCTTCCGCTGTAGCTTACCTGCAGCATTGGTCCGTCGGCAGTGTCTCTAAGGCTAAAGGTATAGGATGTTCCTTCATAAACAATTCCCTCAGGCCTGCCCCAAAATAGGATAGCCATCCTCGAGTCCTGTCCGAGTGTTGATGTAATCGTTATGCTTTCTGAGTCTGATATTCCGGTATTCTCAATGTTATAAGTTACAAGGAGAATGTCATTAACAAATGCATTGTTATTTGTGCTCAGTAGCGGAGTGAAAGGTATTGTGCTGTCCTTCCTCTCTATCTTCACTATTTTCACACGAAGATTAGGTCCACGTACAACACCATTTCTACTTATTGCTAAGGCATTGTTTTCCAGTAATACATCATCAGCGGAATTTAGATTTGCAATTATCTCATATGGTATCTGTTCATTAGGCGTTACAGCTATGATTTTTGTAATATTGGCAAGACTATCCAGGCTGAAAATTTCCTCATACATGGAAAAATTCCTTCCGATTGTTATGTTGACTTTTTGCCCATCAGAGCTGGCATATATTGAATAGCCATCGATGTTGCCAATCTCTCTGTTGTAAAGCAGCAAACTATATGCAGTGCCATCAATTGTGAAGTTTAGCTGTATTTTTCCAACTGAAATTCCAGACTTCACAAGATAAGTTTGCTCTTCAAAAACAATTTCTTTCGGGACTCCAATATCAGCAGAAGCATGCACTGGCGAGGCTATTGTGGCAAGCACAAGCTGGAAGTTCTTAGCCTCATTGTCGCCTTGGTTTTCAATATCAATCGTTATGTTGTTTGATTCATTCACAATAAATAGCTCGTTTGCTGTAAGCGTCTTTATGGAAAGGTCAGGGCCTGTTGATACCACATTAACAATGAAAGTCACAAAATCATTGCCGGTATTTTCATCTCCTGGTGCTATAATTTCAGCTTTCAGCTCTGTCTGCCCAAGCTGGTCAGGTATCCAGGTAAACTGGACTAGCTCTGATTCAGATGGCTGGAGAAGCCTTACAGATTTTTCTTCAACAGCAACGTATTGGCCTGCAACCTTCTTGTATAGCCTTGCAGTGGCTTTCTGGGAAAGGGCAAACGCAGTGCCATTATTTGTAATATTGAATACAGGGAAACTCTGGGCATTTATTATTGCCCTCCCGAACTGGACAGCAAGATTCTCTGCTGCATAGTCTATATGGGACTCACCTGATGTTATCATTATTGTGAATCCAGAATTGCTATAATCTTGTGTTGCATCCTCAACACTTACATATGCCCTGCCTGACTGTGTCGGAGAGTATATAATATCGGAATCAATCGAACTTGAAATTGGAGATACTCCATCTGTGCCATACACGCTTATCCTGATTGCATTTTGGCTCTCAACTGAAATCCTGTAGAAATTTCCGGCATGTGCAGTGAAAGTCACATAATCCGCATCTCCCGATACAGAGAATGTATGGGATTTGGATGTGCCATCTGTCTGTATTTCTCTTGCCTGGGTATAATCATTGTCAGGCTCAAAACCATCTACGTTTGACGGAGCCGTGGTTGAATAGTTAATTGTATATTCACCTATTGGGAAGCTAGTCAGACCATTGGAAAGCCTGATTGTATGCGAACCTGCGGCGAAATCAGTCCATGCAAATATGCTGTTTGTACCTGTTCTTATGACATTGCCATTGGCATTAAGAAGCTCAACCTTTGCATGTGTAGGTATTGTTCTGTTCTCTATGTCTAAAATAGCAAACTCTCCTGCTACCTTGCTAAAAGTGAAGTAATCAATATCGCCTTCAGGATAGAAATTATGCTTTTCTTTTACATCCTTTGCAAGGCTCCTTGCCTGTTGTATGTTATCATCATTCTCGAATGGGTCATCTGCAAGTGGAGTTGCACTAAGGACAAAATCATACACACCTATATTTCCTGACACTGCTGCGAAATAAGAAGCGCTTGCAGGAGGATACCAATAAGCTAAGCTTGAAGGTATGTTTATGATAAGACTCTGGGCATTGTCATAAATCTTTAGCAATGGCGAGAAATCATCCTGCTTTCCGGATGCATTAAGGAGGTAAACGAAGTTCCTTGTAGCATCAAAAGATACAAAGTCATTATCTGCTTCAGGATAGATGCTGCGAAGCTGTTTGCTGTTAAGAGCAAGTGGCTTTGCCTGTGAGAATGAATTATCTGGTTCAAATGAGTCTGCGCCTATAACCTGCACTGTTGTTGTGTTTTCAACAATGCCGGATGTGAAATATACATGAATCCTTATTAGGTAAACGCCCAATTCTATGTTTTTAGTGTTGAAAATTGCAAGTGTGCTGGAATTTACAGCTGTGCCTCCCCCATCAGCAAGTATCATTCTGGTTGTCTGGAAATTGGATGCGCCTAAAAGTGCATAATCCATCTCATAAAACCTGAATCCCTTGCCGAAGGCAGAGCCTTCTATAGTTATTTCATCCTCTGAAAATGTGCCTTTTGTTGTCAGGATGGCAGTTTCGTCCTCGTCAGTTAAGGCAGCTGCCTGTCTTCCGAGCTCATCTGTCCTTCTGGAGCTTCCTGTTTCATCCGCTACAGAGGCCTTTCCTATAGTCATTTCCTCTTCAGAATCATCTGTTGCATCCTGGTCATCTGCATCAGGATTGTTTTCATCTGCCGCTATATCAGAGTCTCCAGTATCATCATCTTGGGACTTGTCATCCGCTACTATATTATTAACAGATTGGTCTTGCAGGACATCAGGTACAGTTTGATCATTGCCTGACTCAGTACTCCCGTCCTGCAAAACATTGTTTTCCGCAAAAACAAAGAGCGAAAATAGTAGTATAATCGCAAAAAGAATAGATTTTGTATGCTTTGCCATTTTACCCCGATGATACAAGAAGCAGCCGACATTTAAAAATCTTTCGATATATCACCACTGCATAGTAACTATCTTATTGTAAAACTATCAGCCGATTGGTATTAAGTCTTCCAAATTATGCTGTCTTCCGAGCGCGTGCAGCTTTTCTATATCTCCTGTCCCATAAGCAATCCCATTTGTATTTGAATGCTCAAAACGCTTTCTTCTCTCATCTCCCGGCACATGCACGCTTTCTCCTGAAGCGCGAAAATCCTTGACTACATTCGCAAAATTTCTCAGCGCAGTGTCTGCATCAACCTGTAGGTCCGGTCGCAAAGCTGCAAAAATATGCCTCGTCGGAGGTTCAAAATTGTTCCTTGTTTCAAAAGTTCCATCAGCATGCATCAAAAGTTCCAAAGCCATGCACAGCGCCCCTCCCTTATATTCCGCCCCTCCAGGTCCTCCGAGCATAGGAATAGAGCCATCAGAGCGAAGCTCAGTGATATCTTTAAATTTATAAACATCTTTAGACCATTGTCCATTAAAAAATACCGGGATAGGAAACTGCATGTCACCCTGAACATAAGCCCTCAGGATATTATTTGCGGCTATGAGAGTAGTGGCACCATCGAATGAGAAGATTCTAACAGAAGTAGGAAAAGCTACTGCAATAGGGTCTGTACCCAGCCATTTATTAGAATATTCATTTGCCCTGCCCCATTGGACTGTGGTGCATGAAGAAAACCCAATCAGTCCTTTTTCTGCCATCTGCAGAGTGTAGTATTCTGCCGAACCATAATGGTTTGTATTTCTTACAACAGTCAAGCCGAAGCCGTGCTCCTTTGCTGACTTTATCGTTCTTTCAGTGGCTGTCTGAGCGGCCCTATGCCCGAATCCGGCATTGCCGTCAAACAAGGCAAAGAAAGAATTATACGAAGTTCTGCCAGTTATGTCCTGTGGCTCTGCTTTAGGGTTGATTTTTCCTGCATTAAATCTACTATCAATCACTGTACTGAGCAGGTTAATTCCATGCGTGTGGACACCCCTCAGGTCAGCCGATACATATGAATTAGCCATTAATAATGCATCTTCATCTCCGGCATTATATCTCGCTACTATAAGTTTTCTAACATACGATCCGACATCCGCGGCCCTATACATTTGCGTATCCATCTAAAATCCCCTTAAGAAATAAGGGTTAACCCCATTTTTCATGGAGAAAGCTAAGTTTTAATATAAATTTAACCTTGGTGAGATTTGCGAAATCTGCTTCAGCTTAGACAACAACCTTTTTAAATATGGCATTTATCCTGATAAGCAATATTAGGAGGTACATTAAATGGCAACATTCAAGCTTTGCATATCTGACAATTCGAGCGGGAAGACATTCCAGAAGGAAATAAAGGACAATGATGCAAAGAGTTTCATTGGCATGAACATAGGGGAATCCGTAAAAGGAGAGGTTTTCGGTGCTGATGGTTACGAGTTTCTCATTACAGGCGGGTCTGATAACTGCGGATTTCCAATGAGAAGGGGAATCCTTGGCATAAGGAACCATCTTACGCTGCTTGGCGGTGTCGGGCTTAGGGAAAAGCAGGCAAAAGGCAACAAGAAAAAGAAGACTGTCTGCGGGCAGAAGATACACGAGAAAATAGTCCAGATAAACCTAAAAGCGACAAAGGCAGGCCAGAAGCCATTGCCAGAGCTCCTGGGCTTGCAAGAGAATAAAGAAGCAAAGAAAGAAGGGGAGTAGGCTTTAAATTATGGCTCAAAGGAAGAAGGCACCCCCAGAAAAGAAAAAATCCGTATTTCTACAGCCAGTGATTAATATAGGCATGGTCGGTCATGTAGACCATGGCAAAACAACGCTTCTCGAAAGGCTATCTGGAAAATGGAGCGACACCCATTCTGAGGAGATAAAAAGAGGAATTACTATAAGGCTTGGATATGCCAATACCACTTTTTACAAAACAAAGGATGGCTCTTACACAACAAAGGAGGAAAAAGACTCAGTTGAATTGAGAAAGATAAGCTTTGTTGATGCGCCTGGCCACGAGTCGCTGATGGCAACGATGCTTGCAGGCGCCACTATAATGGACGGTGCTCTTCTCCTTGTGGCAGCAAATGAAAAATGCCCACAGCCTCAGACAAGGGAGCACCTGAAAGCTTTGGAGATTTCAGGCATCAAAAATATAGTTGTTGTTCAGAACAAGATTGACCTTGTAAGCGAGCAGGATGCCATGAAAAACTATGAGCAGATTAAGGCATTCCTTAGCAACACAATGTTCAAGGATGCACCGATAATACCTATAAGCGCCCAGCATAGGGTTGGCATTTCTGCCCTTATAGAGGCAATTGAAAAATTTATACCTACTCCTGAAAGGAACGAAAACAAGGAGCCTTTTTTTGTTGTCGCGAGAAGCTTTGACATAAACAAGCCGGGTACAGAAATAGACCATCTTGTGGGCGGGGTTTTGGGCGGCTCGCTTCTCAGCGGCAAGCTTGAAATTGGCATGGACATTGAGATAAGGCCAGGCTACAAGGTAATTGAGAAAAACCAGGAGATATTCAGACCATTGAAATCAAAAATTGTCGGCATAAAATCAGCCAATGACTCTATTGAATCTGCATTGCCGGGCGGCTCTTTAGGCATTCTTACTGCTCTTGACCCGTCTGTTGTGAAATCAGACAAGCTTACAGGTTCTGTTGTGAGCATTCCGGGAAAACTGCCGCCTGTTCACCATACCATGATACTTGAACCTGCACTTCTTGACAGGGTAGTAGGGAGCGAGAAAAACATTCCGGTAGAACATGTAAAGATGAATGAGGCGCTTATGATGAATGTCAATTCCGCGTCAACGGTAGGAGTTGTAACAGAACTCAAGAAAGGAAAGGTAAAGTGCAGGCTAAAGCTGCCTGTATGCGCGAATTACGGCTCAAGGGTTGCACTATCTAGAATGGTTGACAATAGGTTCAGGCTCATTGGCTTCGGCACAATCCTTGAAAGTTGATTCATTTCAGGCATATATCCGGCATGTCATCATATGACAACATTATTTCCTCATCTTCCTGTGTTTCTTTTCTTTTCATTACAACCCCCTCCATGTTGTTATGTAATAATCTGCTTATTATTATATAATTTCCTATTAAAGTTTATAATGATTATAAAAAAAGAAATATTTATATATTTGTTTAGATTTTTTTAAGAAATGAGAAGAAAGGTCATACAGATAGCTGATTCGACTCAATTAGTTTCCCTTCCAAGGAAATGGGCTCTAAAATATGGCATAAAGAAAGGGGATGAAATAGAAGTAGAGGAAAAAGGCAGTAGCCTTGTCATCTCTACTGAGAAAGGAAGGGAAAAAGGATCTATAGAGATTGACATAAGCAATCTCGACAGGGATTCTCTCATGTTCCTCATAAGGTGCCTTTACATTAAAGGATATGATGAGATAAAGCTGAATTTCACAAATACCACTGCCCCTCATCACAAAAAATCAGAAGCAGTAAGCGTGATGTCAGCGATATATGAAGAAGTGAGAAGAATATCCGGCTTGGAAGTAATAAGCCATGAGGAGCACTCATGCACTATTAAGGATATAGCACAAGGATCTATTTCAGAGTTTGATGTAGTCTTGAGAAGGATAATCCTTCTTATGCTTAGCGCAATCAATGACCTATATCGTGGCTCTACTGAGAGCAACAGCCCTCTTTTGGAGTCAATAAATGATAAGCATGACACGCTGACTAAGTTCATCTCTTATAACATGAGGCTTCTCAACAAATATACTTATCCGCAAGAGGAAAAAAACACGTCGCTTTATACCACTCTCTCATCCTTGGATGAAGTGATAGACATAGTAAAATACACAGCAAGATACCTCCTTGCGCTTAAGGGAAAACTTTCAGATGAAACAGCTTCATTAATGACTGATATAGCAGAAGAACTCAAGCTTTACTCTGATTTTTTCTATAAGTATGACCTTAAGATACTTGAAAAAATAAGCGGGAACAGGACAAAAATAATGAATAAAATTGCAGCAGCAATGAATAAAATAACAAAGCAGGAAACGTTTGTCCTTGTCAACTTGGGGCAGATACTGGAAATAATAACACACTTAACACTCGCTAGGATAACAATGGAACATTAGGTGCATTTTTTTGTTGACTTTTATATGAATAAAAATTTGTCTGAAAAACTGAAATGGTATAAATCGGATTTTCATCATCCCATCTTGTCACATCAACTCTTAGGTCAGTAAGGCCCCCGGGTACATGCTTGTAAAAAGTATGGCCGTTTCCAGCCGATATCATTTCGTCCAAAAGATAGCTTAAGACATATAACATCATTAGTAAAGTATAAAAAATTTTCAAGTGTCAGTCCGCCCGTATTAATTTTGCTATAATGCCTGCCTTGTACAGAGCCCCAGTACCTTTCATTTAACATAGGTTCTTTCAATACAGGAATGCCGAAGCGTATAGCTGTGGGCTCTGCAAACTGGTAGCTTCTTTTTAGTTCGCTTGCCATTACTATATCAATGGGTGTAGGGGCCAAAAAATCTGACAACTCTATAGCTGCATTTGTTCCTCTTGCGTTTAG
>JAGVYS010000028.1 GCA_018303125.1 Candidatus Woesearchaeota archaeon
CAACAGACGTATCATCGCAGGGCACAATATCCCTGAAAATAGTCGCAGGTGTTAGCGGCGACACCAACATACAGAACAACGAGATGACGTTCTCTGTAACTAAAACCGCCTTAACAGGCCCTGACTTGAAGCTAGAGCTTGGCGCAATAGGCAAGGCAACAGTCAATACAGCCTATGAGATACCCGTAACAATCAGGAATATAGGCGGCACCAGTACCTCCAAGTCCATAAGTGTTCAATATGATTTGTATGATGCAGCAACAGGTGCGTATAAGCCGCATGGCCAAACGGTCACAATAAACAATCCTATTGCTCCAGGCGCCACTGCAAACGTAAATCTCAGGTTCCCGGCAAAATCCGTGGCAGGAAAATACTCTTTATGGGCAATATTGACCTCAGCAGAAGATGTCAATGGTGCCAATAATGATGCTCTATTCGACCTTGACGTTGTTTCAAGTGGCATAGATGTTAAGGCAGAATTCGGCGCAATTGAAATTCCAGTTGTAGGCACAAGGAAGATTATACCCGTTACCCTGAAAAATATAGGCACAGTTGACGCTAGTAAAGGTGTAAAAATGACCTTCTATGTCCTAAGCCCAGCTGGTCTGCATGAGAGCAAGTACACAACTAGCATCAATTCACTTGATGTGCAGGAATCAGTTGTTGTGAATGTTCCTTACACTCCGTCATCCGCAGACATCACCAACTCAAAGGTAACAATTAAGGTAGAGGCAGAATAATCCGTGAGTTAGCCGCAATAAGGCCAGGCATAGATGTTAAGGCAGAATTCGGCGCAATTGAAATTCCAGTTGTAGGCACAAGGAAGATTATACCCGTTACCCTGAAAAATATAGGCACTGACGATGCAAAAAAAGGCGTCAAAGTTACCTTCTCTGTCATGTCAGGTGGGGCATACCAGAGCAAGTACACAACCAGCGTCGCTTCACTTGATGTGCAGGAATCAGTTGTTGTGAATGTTCCTTACACTCCGTCATCCGCAGACATCACCAACTCAAAGGTAACAATTAAGGTAGAGGCAGAGCTCACACTCAACTCCTGTTTTAGGGACAAGGATGGTCATTCCCGTGACACTAACCAATCTTGGTGGGTATGATCTGACGAAAGGAGCAAAGATTTTATTGAAGGTCATTAACAATGGGCAGTATAGCACAAGATCCACAACAGATATAGCTGAGTTAAAATCACTCCAGTCAATCACTGTTAATGTTCCATATGTGCCTCTTGCAGGGGACATCACCAACTCAAAGGTAACCATAAAAGTAGAGGCAGAAGTTGATGGCATTGATGTAGACACAAGCGATAATTCAATAACGCGCGAATTAAGCACTATGCAGGGCGTTGAGATCAAGCTTGATTTAGGCACAGTCGGAAAGGCAACAGTCGACACAGCCTACGAGATACCATTTGCAGTCACAAATATAGGGAACGTTGCAACAACCAAGCCCATCCAGATTAAATACGACTTATTCGATGAGGCAACAAAGACATATAAGCCGCATGGCCAGACTCTCACAATCATCAATCTGCTTGCCCCAGGCACATCTGCAAGCATAAAGCTCCAGTTCCCAGCAAAATCCATGGCAAAGGTATACAGCCTCTGGGCAGTATTGTACTCAGATGAGGATTTTTCAAAGAGCAACAATGAGCAGGTGTTCGAGCTTGAAGTTATCCCTGTCGCGCCTCAGGGCCAGGGAACACAGCCACCAGGAGGCTCTTCAAGCGGAAGCAGTAGCAGCGGAAGTGGAAGAAGGGGCGGTTCAGGAGGCGGGGTAATAGTTCCAAAAGTTATTCCAAAGCCCATACCCGATACTAAGGCAGGAGGGAAAGTGAATATCAAAGTGACTGAAGATTCTGTTGTATCTTCCTTAGGCCTTACATTCAAGGGCAATCAGCCCGCAGGCTTCATAAACTTCATAAGCCTTGATGATGTACCTGTAGGCATACCAGCTCCACCTTACGATGTTTATGCTTATTTCGAGATAAGGCATGACTCAATCCTTAATGTAAACCTCGATGAAGTAGAGCTTCTTTTCAAAGTAGAGGAAGAATGGCTTGCAGCGAGGGAAGCATCAAAAGACGACATAATACTGCTCAGGTATAATAATGACTGGGAGCTTATGCCTGTAATTTACCTTAACTCTGATGTCAGATATCATAACTATCAGGCCGACCTTCCAGGGCTTTCAGTTTTCGCAATAGCTAAGAAGAATGCCGGATTTGATGAGGCTCCTGAAGAGGAAGAGAAGCCTAAGAAGCCAATCAACTGGGTAGCAGTAATAATCATTATACTTGTATTGCTGATTGTTGGAGGCGCGTTGATATTCCTCGCCATAAGGAACAAGCCTCAAACAGGCAAACCAGATTTGCAGTCCACAGTGCAGAAACTAAAGGGCCAGGGATATAGCGAATCCCAAATCAGGGGCATGATGTACAAGAAAGGCGCTGACATGCAGAAGCTTGAGGAAATTCTAAAGAAAATTAAATAGTCACTTGTATTTCTTGCCTATTTCCATATATGCATCCCTGAATGCCATACCTTTTTTCACAAGCTTGTAGGCTTCTTCTGCAGCATATATGTCCTTGCTCATGGCGCTCTTGCAATTTTTAGAGTCAATGCTCAGGCTCTCGAATACTATTGTTGCAGCCGCAAGGCTTTCCTTGCAGGCCTCGAAAGCCTTTATCAATGGCTCCTTTGATAGCTGCACATCCCTGTTATAGCCTGATATCAAATTACCGTATATTGATTTTATTTGCATGCTGTATCCAAGCACAATCCAGTATTTACCGCGCAGTATCTCCAGCACATCGGGATTTTTCTTCTGCGGCATTATTGAGCTGCCGGTGCATATCTCCTTTGGCAAGGAGAAGAAGCCGAACTCCTTCATGGAGAAAAGCATTATGTCTGAGGCAATCTTGTTCAGGTCCATCATTACTTGTAAGATGCTTTCTGCTGCCATTGCCTCATATTTGCCCCTGCTGTTCTGGCAGTAAAGCGGGTTTTCCATTACAGCAGAAAAACCCATCTCCTTTGCAGTCAGTTCCCTGTCTATATCAAGCCCTGTCCCAAATCCAGCCCCGCTTCCAAGGGGAGACTTATCAATAATTTTCAGGGCACTATCAATAATATTCATGTCATCCTTTAAAGCGCACGTATAAGCTTCAAAAAGCATGCCTATGGAGCTTGGCATTGCCCTCTGCATGTGCGTATATCCAGGAATGCCAATCTTCCCATATTCTTTTATCTTGCCATCAATTGTACTTATTATTTTCAATAGTAATTTTTTTATTTCAGCTAGATTATGTTTCTCATAAAGCCTTATGGCTGTCAAAACCTGGTCATTCCTGCTCCTTCCGGTGTGTATTTTCTTGCCAGCCTCTCCAAAATTCCTGACAAGGTAATTTTCTATTGCGGTATGGCAGTCCTCATCCTCTTGCTTTATCTCGAATTTTCCTGCCTTGCTCAGCCTCGTTATCTCATTCAGGCCATCCTTCAGCTTCAAATATTCATCCTCGTTGATAATCCCGCTTTTCCTTATGGCCTTTGCATGTGCCAAAGATGCCTTGCAGTCAAATTCAACAAGGTACTGGTCAAGCAGGTAATCATCTCCAACTGTAAATTTCTCTATCTCTTTCCTTACATCATATCCTTTGTTCCATAATTTCATTGCAGCAGCTCCAGCAGTATGGCCTTCTGCATGTGGAGCCTGTTCTCTGCCTGGTCAAATACAACGCTATGCTTCCCATCAATTATCTCAGCAGTTTGCTCATATCCCCTCATAGCAGGAAGACAGTTCATGAATATGAAATCCTTTTTGGCATGCTTTATTAGGCCGCTGTTTACCTGGTAAGGCATGAATTTCTCTATCCTCTCTTTCTTTTTTGATGGCTCAACATGATAGCTCATCCAGGAATCCGTGTAAACTATGTCAGCGTCCTTTATTGCTTCTGTTGCATCATGCGTTACATATGCACTAAAGTCACCCAAAAGCTCCTTCCTCGGCTTCTCGTCCTTGGGGCAGCCAACGCTTATTTTCATTCCTGCAAGATTGCAGCCTATTATCAATGAATTTGTTATATTATTGTTTCCATCTCCCAGGAAGCAAAGCTTAAGCCCTTTCAGCTTCCTTTTTTTCTCCTTTATTGTCAAAAGGTCTGACAATATCTGGACAGGATGGTGGTCATTTGTAAGGCCATTTATGACAGGCACAGATGAGTTCTTGCTGAGCTTTACAAGCTTCTCATGCTCGAAAAGCCTTGCCATTATGCAGTCAACATACCTGCTGCATACCTTTGCTGTATCTTCTATGCTTTCTTTCTCTCCCAAAGGAGTTGAGGCCGTATCTATTGTTATGGTAAATCCTCCAAGCTCCATCATCCCAACATCAAAGCTCAGCCTTGTCCTCAATGATGGCTTTTCAAAAATCATCAGCAATGTCTTTCCTTGCAGTTTTGCCGAGTACTTTGATGGAGTCTTCTTTACATCAGCAGCTAAATCAATTAGTTTCTCTATTTCCTTCCAGCTGAAATCTTTCATAGTAAGGAGGGATTTCATTTATTCATCCTCCTTGCGTTGAGCCTTAACCTTAATGCGTTAAGCTTTATGAATCCGCTTGCATCAGTCTGGTCATATCCACCTTCCTCATCCATCGATGCTATTTTCTTGTCATACAATCCTGTGCTGCTTTCCCTGCCCTTTACTATAGTATTCCCCTTGTAAAGCTCAAGATGCACTTTTCCTGAAACCTTTTCTTGGCTCTTTTCTATCATGGCTTTCAGAAGCCCCATCTCAGGAGAATACCAAAATCCATTGTATATCAGCTGGCTTATCTTCGGCACAAGCGAATCCCTTATCTGCATGACTTCCCTGTCCATTGTCATTCCTTCTATGTCAAGGTGGGCTATCCTAAGTATAGTTCCTGCAGGCGTTTCATATACTCCCCTTGATTTCATTCCCACGTACCTGTCCTCAACAAGGTCAGCCCTTCCTATGCCATTCTCTCCACCTATCTTGTTCAGGTACTCAAAAAGGCCAAGCGCATCTTTCTTCACGATGCCATTTGTATGGTCCTCTACCTTTACAGGCACCCCATCCATGAACTCTATTGTTATCTCAGTTGCTTTCTCAGGCGCATTCTTTGGCGATACGGTCATCTGGAACGCACCCTCTTCCAGAGTATACCTCGGATCCTCAAGCACCCCAGCCTCATAGCTTATGTGCATTATGTTCGGGTCTGTTGAATATGGCTTGTCCTTTGTAGCCTTTACTGGTATGCCATTGCTCATTGCGAACTCAATCATGTCTTTCCTTCCCTTGAATTTTTCAAGGAATTCCCTCTCCCTCCACGGGACTATCACTTTTGCATTAGGCATCAGTGTGTAATAAGTCAATTCAAACCTTACCTGGTCATTTCCTTTTCCTGTAGCGCCGTGCGATAGCATGCTTGCCTTCTCCTTGATGGCTGTCTCTATCTGCTTCTTTGCTATCAGTGGCCTTGCCAGGCTTGTCCCTAATAGGTATTTGCCCTCGTAAATGGCATTGCATTTTAATGCAGTAAAGACAAAATCGATGATAAATTCCTTCCTTACATCCTCTATGAACACTTTTGAAGCCCCTATCAGCATAGCTTTCTTCTTTGCAGCAGCAAAATCTTCTTTCTGGCCAACATCAGCAATCATGCAAACAACATCATATCCCTTGTCTATGAGCCATTTCAGTATAACTGATGTGTCCAATCCCCCCGAATACGCCAAAACAACTTTTTCTTTCATAGCAATCCCTCCGCTTCATTGAACCCAAGCATCAAGTTCATATTCTGCACTGCCTGGCCTGATGCGCCCTTAAGCAAATTATCCAGGACAGCAATAACAACAATCCTATTTTCATCAATTTCAAATCCACCAATTATGCACTTGTTTGTGTTTTTTACATCATGCAAATCAGGTATTCCTTTCCTTACTTCAACAAATTTTGACTTGCTGTAAAATGATGCATAAGCCTTTTCCACATCTATCTTTTCCTTCATGAAAATATGGGCAGTGATCATCATCCCCCTAAAGGGGCTTATCACATGCGGCGTGAATGCAATCTTTGCCTTTATGAACTGCTCCACCTCATACCTGTGCCTGTGCTTTGTCAGATTGTAAGCTATTATATTCTCCTCAAGCAGCGAGCTGTCCTTGGCGTATTTTGATGATTTTCCTGCACCAGACCATCCTGATTTGCAGTCAAATACTATACTCTCTGCTTTTTTCATTATTGGCAAGGAGGCAAGTATCATTCCAGTTGCATAGCATCCTGGGTTTCCTATCAATTTGGCTTTCTTTATGCTGTCTGCGAACAGCTCAGGCAATCCATAGACAGATTTCCTCTTTAGGTCAGTATGCTTTATCCCGTATGCTGCCTCATATTTGGACTTGTCCTCGAAGCGGTAGTCTGCGCTTAAGTCAATCACTTTTGCTTTTAGCTTTGGAACAATATTCATTGACTCAGTATGAGGCAAAGCCAGGAACATAACATCCAGGCCCATTTTGTTTATCTCATCTATGGTGTAATTGGTAAAAATTTCATTTCCCTTGTAATCATCATACACCTCATTTACCTTCATGCCGTTGCAGCTCTCGCTGTTGATGGCTGAAAGCTTCACTCCTTTGTGCTTGCTCAGTATCTTTATCAGCTCATAGCCCGTATATCCACTTGCCCCTATTATCCCTACCTTATGCATGAAGGACACTCTCCATTATCTTTATGGCCTTATCAATATCCTTCTTCCCTATTGTAATCGGAGGCAAAAACCTTAGGGTGCTTTCCCCAGCATTATTTACAAGGAGCCCTTTCTCAAGAAGCTTTATTGCAATCTCCTTTGCATTCCCATCAATGTCTGCACCAATCATCAGCCCCTTTCCCCTTACTTCCTTGACTCCATTAAGCTTTTTCAGACTCTCCATAAAATATTTGCCAGTATCAGATGCATTTTTCATTAGGTTTTTCTTGAGTATCTGCTTTATTGTAGCCAGGGCTGCACTGCATGCAAGGCTGTTTCCGCCAAAAGTCGAGGCATGTTCTCCTTTGAGGAATTCATGATTTGACATGCATACCCCTATCGGCACTCCATTTGCAAGTCCTTTTGCAGACGTTACTATGTCAGGCATGATATTGCTGTGCTGGTAGGCAAAGAATTTTCCGGTCCTGCCATTGCCAGTCTGCACCTCATCAATAATCATCAGCACTCCTTTTTTGGTGCATATTTCCCTTACTTCTGCGAGGTAATTGTCTTTCGGCACTTTTATGCCAGCTTCTCCCTGTATAGGCTCAAGTATGGCTGCAGCGGTGCCATTTCCAATGGCTTTTTTCATCGCTTCTGCATTCCCATAATCAACAAAACTGAATCCTTCCAAAAGAGGCTCAAATGGCTTCCTGAAAGCCTCTTTCCATGTCGCTGAAAGGCTTCCATGCGTCCTTCCATGGAATGAGTTCTTGCATGCAATGAATTCATGCTTGCCGGTTATTTTCTTTGCAAGCTTTATCGCAGCCTCATTAGCTTCTGTTCCGGAATTGCAGAAGAAGCATTTCTTCAGGCCGGATATATCAGAAAGCAGCTTGGCAAGCTCAGCTTGTTCCTCTGTGTAATATAAATTGCAGGCATGAATGAGATTTCCTGCCTGGGAGCATATGGCTTTTGTTACATCTTGATTTCCATGTCCCAGGGTGGTGCATGCTATTCCTGCAATAAGGTCAAGGTACTCCTTTCCTTCAGAGTCAAAAACATAGCACCCCTTGCCTTTTTTTATTACTATGTTGAACCTGCTGTAGCTCTGCATTATATGTTCCCTTTCCATTGCAATTGTTTTTTCAGTTTCCATTTTTCACGATTTCAGTCCCTATCCCGCTTTCAGTGAATATCTCGAACAGTACAGCATGCTCAATTGTTCCGTTGATAAGGTGCGCTTTCTTGCATCCAAGCTCGACAGCTTCCATGCATGCCTCAACTTTTGGTATCATCCCGCTTGTTATTATACCATTTTTTATGTGCTTCTGTGCCTCATCTATCGAAAGATGTGATATCAGTTTGCCGTTGTTCATCACTCCGTCCACATTTGTCAGCATGGTAAGCTTCTCGGCCTTCAGTGCAACAGCAACCTTCACAGCAACCGTATCAGCATTTATGTTGTATGTTTTTCCATTTCCACTCCCTAATGGAGGTATTATCGGAACATACCCTTTCTTCAGTGCATCGATTATCTTTCCCTTCTTTATTCCTGTTATATCTCCAACCATGCCAAGCTCTATGCTCTTCTGCTTTGCAATCACAGCATCCTTGATAATTGTGCTTTTCACTTTTAGCTTGCTTAGTGCATCCTTTATTTTCAGGCTTATTCCATTGAATACCTTGGTTATTATCTTGAGTGATTTCTCGTCAGTAACCCTGAGCCCGTTTATGAACTTAGTTTTGATTTTTTGTTTTTCAATCTCCTTTGTGGCAGATGGCCCTCCCCCATGGACTATTATAGGCATAATCCCTACTGTATGGAGGAATGATATGTCTTTCATGACGCTATCTCCTCCATCCATTGCATTCCCTCCGTACTTTATCACAATCGTTTTCCCTTTAAAGTACTGGAGGTAAGGCAGTGCCTCATCAATAAGCACCCTTGCCTTTTCAATTTCTTTTTCCATACATCATCTTGCCTTTTTATGTGCTGTACAATGAATTTTCCTTAACATACTCCTCGCTCATGTCGCAGCCGTAGGCTATGGCACTTTCCTTGCCGGATTTCATGTCAACAGTTATCTTCAGTTCCTCTTTTGCCATGACTTCCTTGACTTTTTTATAATCAAATCCTACGCGCACGCCGTTTTTAACAATGCTTATGTTGCCGTAATAAAGGTCAACCTTATACTCGTCAAAATCTGCTCCTGAATTGCCTAATGCGCACAATATCCTTCCCCAGTTGGGATCATTCCCATAAACAGCACATTTCACAAGGTTTGAGCATACAACTGATTTTGCAAGCTTCTTTGCGCTTTCCATGTCTGCAGCATTCTTTACCTGCACTTCTATTATTTTTGTGGCCCCCTCGCCGTCAGAGGCTATCTTCTTTGCAAGCTCTATGCATACCTCATCCAGTGCCTTTTGGAATTTTTCCCTTGCTACTTTTCCTGCCATGCCATTAGCCATTAATATGCACATGTCGCTTGTTGAAGTATCCATGTCAACGCTCAGCATGTTGAATGATTTGTTCACAGATTCCTTGAGCATTGCCTTAAGCTCATCATGACTGAAATCAGCATCAGTGCATATGAAAGCAAGCATCGTAGCCATGTTAGGGTGCACCATGCCAGAGCCCTTTGCAATCCCACCGATAGTGCAGTTTCCTATTTTCCTTACAGCTTCTTTT
This sequence comes from Candidatus Woesearchaeota archaeon, assembly GCA_018303125.1. Lineage (GTDB taxonomy): Archaea > Nanobdellota > Nanobdellia > Woesearchaeales > WJIZ01 > JAGVYS01. The sequence continues at coordinate 9,418 of JAGVYS010000028.1, forward strand.
TTGCAGCTGTCTGTTGTGAGTATTGCTTCGGCCACATTTCCATCTTTTGATAGTTCTTCTTTTATCCCGCTGAGCCCTTCCCTTATCCTCTCCATTGGCAGGTAATGGCCTATTATGCCTGTTGAGGCAATAAGTACATCATTGTAATTTATCCCAAGCTCCTTTGCAGCGTATTTTGAAGTTTCAATCGCATCTTCTATCCCCTTCTTTCCTGTGCATACATTAGCTACTCCTGATGTTATCACTATTGCCTGCGCCTTTCCGTTCTTCAGGTGTTCTTTTGTTACATACAAAGGCGCGCCTTTGACACTATTGGAGGTATATACTGCAGTAGCATTGCATGGCTTTTCAGAGAAAATTATTCCCATGTCAGGCTTGTCCTTCTTGATGCCGCATTTCTTCCCCAAAGCCTTCATTCCCTTGACTAATCCTATTGCTGATGTCATTCCATAAAAAATAGGAAGATGTTTTAAAAACTTAATGACCAGAACAAGACTATTTCCTTGCCTTGTGTCCTGTATGGGACATCAGGCTATTCCCGCACTTGTAGCAGAACCTGTCAAAATGCCTCATGGCAGCCCCGCATGCAGTGCAGTATTTCACATTAAGGTTTGTTTCCTGCATCTCTGGCTCCGCTTTGGCGCTTTTTTTAACCTTTGCAGGCTTGTTTTGCAGCCACTCCCTTCCAAGCTTGTATATTGCTATCAGGATGAATATGCCTCCTGCCCAGATGAAAAGCATGAATTGCTGTGCATTATCGCTTTTGCTGCGTATGAAGAAGGAAAATCCCATAACAAATACGCCTACAATCAGGTACATCAGCCAGTGGAGCTTCATTCTACTTTCCTTATTTCTTGCATATAAATATCTTTTTATGTAAAAAATATCAGAGATAGAATAGGCTAACAAAGTATAATGCAATTCTATATATCCCACTGTTGCTGTACCGTAGGAGGTTAAGCTAAAACTCTCAAAAATAGTAACTAAAAAGTAGCTACAAAAGAAAGATTTAAAAGCCCTAGTTATTTCTCATTTTTTAGGTGAAAAAGTTGAAAATCAAGAAAGCATTAAGCGCTCTTGCGCTCATAGCAGGACTTGCGGTGCAGAACAGCGATGCCCAAACTAATAATCCAAATCCATCAGTAATTTACAAGACCCGCCTGTACGAAAGAGTTTTCGGAGAGCAAGTTGGTAAGTCAATAATTATAGATGAGACTAGTGCGCAACCTAGCAATTCAAAAGGCTGGAGTTTGGGGATTACAAAAATCCCAATAAATCAGGAAGAGGCCATGCAGTATCTTTCAAAACCAATGGTCCTAAAAGGAGTAAGTACAGACTTAGGCGCCTTTGTAAATGAGATATCCCAATATGATATACTCCATTTTGGAGAGTCGCATCCAGTTAGTTATCAAAGTACTTCAACTCTGGAAGATTTTACCAGAATTTTATTGCCAATTTTTAAGAGGCAATCCCAAGGTGGAAAAAGTCATGACTTAATAAGGGCAGAAAACTTGGTCTATGAACTGAATGTTGATGGCTCATTTTTTATTCCTGCAGAAGAACTTAATGACTTTGATGGCAACGGAGGTATAATTAATCCCGTATCAACGCCGAAGTTTTATAGTGAAACTTTCAGCACAAGTGGTGGGTTTTTTAATGTTGATTTATATGGAACTCTAAAATTGGCACGAGAAGCAGCACTTAAAGGCTATAAGGTAAGAGGGGTCTACCCTAAAAGAGAGCAGCTTAGCAATATCAAGAATAGCGTCGTATTGAACGGTGGGAATTCGGTTACGCTTACGTTGCGGACTTCAGCGGCGCTCACTTATAATTATGAGGATTCATTAACTAGGGACATGGGGGGAGGAAGTAGATGCATTGTATATGGGGGTGCAGTGCATAACGATAACAGTGACCCTTTTATGCTGGGTGTAGGCGATGAGATGAGAAAAGCTTTTCCGGGCAGATACTTGTCGATAGATATTTTTAAACCGGCAGTTATAGCAACTAACAAACCATACCCCACCGCAATTATCAGTGCTTTCGGAAATTTTGGAATAGATGTTAATAAAATTAAAGAGCCGGTTTATGCAAGAGTGGATAATGATCCAAGAGCAGATTATGTTGTTATTCTTCCTTAGACATAAACGTAACTTTTCAATCGCAGAGATAGAATAGGCGAATTAAGTAACACAAGAAGCTTTTAAAAATGAGTTTTGATTCTTTTATGGCAATGAGCGGAAAAATAACACCAAATCAAACTCTAGAAAGCTTAATTTAAAAGATGATATACGACTTATTTACTTAATTGCCGTTGAGGATTATTTGTTTGGGCAAGCAAGAAAAGTCTCTTTCGGACCTTTCAGCCAGAAGGATTTGGGAAGTGTAGCAAATTCTGATAGTGTTTCTAGCCAAGGTCTTACAGAGCTT
>JAGVYS010000049.1 GCA_018303125.1 Candidatus Woesearchaeota archaeon
GGTCAAGCCGCCCTCATCAGTTATTACAGCAGCTGCCTTTTTCATCGCAGGCACAAATTCTGGCTGCGTCATGCATGCCACCAATATATCCCCTTCCTTGACCTTTGCTATTTCTTTTTCCCCTCTGCACACTTTCACTATGCCTGTTGCTGTCCCGCCTGAAGCACAATTTCCCTTTATTATGCTTGAATCTGTATTTTCATCCCTAGACACAAGCTTGGATATTATTTCAGTTGCCTTGTCACCTGTATAAACCATCCTTTTTCCTGGCAGTGTTATGAAAACACTCTTTTTCATCCTGTCTTCAAGCTCATTTTTTCCCAGCTTCATTGCAGGAAAATCATTTTTCCATGTATACCTCATAAGCTCAATGGGTATGTTTTTTCTTCTGCCTATCTCCACAAGCATGATATCTATGTAATGTATGGCAATGGTAAGCATCTCTTTCCTATGGTCATGGAGCCTGAATATTGTATCATTAATGTGCACAAGCTCGCTCAGTTCACTGTTGTTTATTTTCTTCAGTATCTCCTCTTTCTTTCCACACACAAAAGATATTTCATTGAATTCTTTGAGTTTTCTGTCTATATCCGTCACCTTTTGAAGAATGAAGTTTATCTCATCTGCAAAATCTGCTGCGCTTAGCACTTTTGGGGATGAATAGCCATTCCTTTTCCAAAAATACTTTTCCTGATGGGCATCAATCATCTCTTTTATTACAGGATTATTTTTCAAAAAGCTGCGGTTAACTATCCTTTGTCCTTTTTCAATTACTTGCTTTGCTATCTTCATTAGTTCTGCATGCTCAATTGATAGGAAGGAAGGATAAATAGGAGATACCAATAGGCTCCTCTTATTCTTATCTTTCACGTTTGAGTTAACCAATGAGAGTATTTTTTCCTCTGTTGTAAGTGTAAATCCCTCTATAACATGCGAAACGCTGAGTATTGCGCTTTGATTGCTGCACAGCTCAATGTACTTTGCATTAAGTTCACCATTAGTCATCTTCTTTAAGCCGACAATGCCCTCAAAAAATTTGAGCACTTTAGAGCATATCTCTTCATCCTTTTCAATAAGGGAGCGGAGGTAATTGCTGTCTTTTCTCGTTTTCTTTAGGATATTGCCTAATATGCTATGCAGGTCATCCCATGCATAAAGAAAGTAGCATTTGTCATCCTCAAAGAACTCTATGTTGGCGCTGTACCCATAACCAAGAGTATCAGGCATGTCATGCACCATTGATACTGCTGCGCCATCAACCAAAGCAGGAGTAGCATTGAATCCCTGAAAGTACCATTTTTTCCCCAATAATTTTTGTATTTCTTTCATTTTAGTATCCTTATCATGCCTTTCTCAGCATCTACTTCTATAAAATCCCCATCCTTCAGTGTTTTTGTTGCTATCTTGCATCCAACAATGCATGGTATACACAATTCTCTGGATATTATTGCAGCATGTGATGTTATCCCTCCCAGGTCAGTAATTATAGCTGCAGCCTTTTCCATGAACGGCACGAAATCAGGGACAGTTTGCTGTGCTATAATGATATCGCCTTTAACAATATTGGCAAGGTCTTCATGTGACAATACGACCTTTGCGGTACCCTTTGCCATGCCCTTGCAGGCAACTATTCCTGAAATTTCACTTATGCGCGCACTTTGCCTTTCCTTTTTTATCATTTTCTCATATTCTTCCCCTGTTGCCAAAGTTTCATTTGCGCCGATGACTGTGAAGGCATATCCTTTTTTCCTTGATTCAATGGTTGCCTTATTTACCATGGTGCCATTGAAAAGAGATTCTATCTCAGCCGGCAGGTAGAATATTATGTCATTGTAGGATATTTTATGCATCCTTGCGAGCCCTGTAAAGAAGCTCCTTGCATGAAAGCACCCTTCAGAGTATCTTGCAAAGCGGTAATCCCTCGTAAATATTATATCCTGCGATATTCCTGCCAGCACATTCAGGGAAGGAACAATATTTAATGTCTCGTTAAGCTCGGCTTTACGCCTTTGTTTTGACATTTCTATCTTTTCAAGCTCTTTTTCAGGCTCCATCGTTTCTTTCAGCCTCTGTTCAATATCCAATATTGTCATTGGCTCACCCAGCAATAGGTGCTGCTTTATCCACGCCCAGTTTGATAGGTGCTTAGATATTTCCTTAGGTGATAATCCATTCTTTCTTGCTGAAATTGCCAGCCTGCAGAAATCCTTTCTTTCTCTTATGCCGAATGTGTCCTCAGCAAGGCTAATGAGCGAATTAAAGCATCTCTCATGCTTATCAGTTCCAATGCTCTTCCTAAGTGCAGATGCTATTTGCCCTTCAATGACCGATTCAAAGAACAGGGGCAATGTGGCAAGCCCCAGCGTGTCCTTGTATGCCTTGCAGAATTTGGTGAACTGCTCCAATGTTGGCTCTTTAAGCCCTTTGCAAACATCAACGAACCTATCTGATGTTTCCCTCAGCAACCTCATGCTCCTGGAAACATTTTGCAGAGTGCATTTATCCTTAAGATGCTCCACCTCACTTTCGCCGAAATAAATCATGCCATCAACATACTTGTAAGGCACTCCAAGCCAGCCAAAATGCCTCGGTATTGAATCCCTGTTCCCTGTTCCCTCAATATAGGTAGTAATTATGTCCTGGTCAACCTTGTATAGCTGCAGCCATTTCATTTGAGTACCTTAACTACGTTCTGGTATGCATCTACCTCTATCTTCATTCCATCCTTCAGCATTTTTGTTGCAATGCCTGTACCGACTATGCACGGAATATTCATTTCCCTTGATATAACCGCAGCATGTGATGTTATGCCTCCTTCATCTGTCACAATTGCAGATATCTTTTTCATTGAAGGCATAAAATCCGGAGTTGTCATGCCCGTTACAAGTATATCTCCTTTCATTATCTTCGCCTCTGCTTCTTTGTATGAATGTGCTACTCTTGCTGTTCCAGTTGCCATGCCAGGTGAGGCAGCAATGCCTGAAAAGCTGGATATTTCCTCTGAAGAAATACCGAACTCCTTTTCTGCAACCATTATAGCTTCCCTGCCGTAATAGAATTCCGGAGCATCTTTTGCAATTATCGTAAGCGCATTTCTCCTCAACTTCATATCCATTTCATCTATTTTTCCCACATTCTTGAAAAGTTGGCTTATCTCATGAGGCCAGTACCATTCAGGATTTCTTATTTTGAACCTTTTTGATATCTCTTTCAGCATTATTTCTGAGGCATAGACAGATTTCATTTGGAATTCCTTCCTCAGATCATGGAGCGAGGCGTAATCTTCGAATATCTGGTGCAGGAACATGAAATCTTTGTCAAATCCTAGCTTTTCAAAAAGCTTTGAATATCTGGTGCAGGAACATGAAATCTTTGTCAAATCCTAGCTTTTCAAAAAGCTTTTTTTTGGCATCTTCTGTCTCCCTATGCAATTTTTTCTTTTTATTAAGCTTGCTTTCTGCCTCGTTTTTCTTCAATGTGGCAGCATCCAGAAAATATTGCACCTCCTTTATCTTTCCAAAATTCCACCCAAGCGAAGTCCACCAGAACTCTCTACTCAGTTCATGGATGCAATCCATAAACTCCTTCTTGCTTGCCTTTTTGCTTGCGGTCTCCAAAATAGCAATTTCCTCTCTTGCCGTATAGCTAAGTGTGCTTGGCGTAGTAATCAGAGCATATGCTTTTGATAGCTCCCTCTCATCAGTTATAATCTCCCTTATTTTTGCCATCATTCTTTCTTCCAGGATTAAATCAATTACATCTATATCCATGGTAAGGGCATGGAACCTCATGTTACTCAAAACGAATTCTTCATATCTCTTTAGAAGCATGTCTTTATCCAAAACAGATATATCTGAATTTATTATGCTCCCTGAAGCAATAGAAGATTCTGTTATTACACTAGCATATTTTGATAAATATCCGCTATACTTTTCTTTATCTGAGAATTTATTGAGAAGATGCCTTCCTATCTCTGATACATCCCTCTTTTTCCAGCCCCATCTTGTTCTTTTGTCATAATGCGAATGGATTACCTCTCTGAATGGTGAGCCTATGAGCTCGCCGGAATATTTTAACATCCCGAAAACTATAAGCCCGACAGTAAATGGAGGTATCTCTCCCCTGGCGTATTCAATCCATTTCATATCTCTCAGCAAATCCCCTTGTCTTTTGATAGAAATTTTCCCTAGTAACTATTTTCCCAGGCCCTTGTTGAATTCCTTCAGGTAATTCATTTGCTTAAGGCTCTTTTTTAGAGTGCAAGGTATCCCAACGTAAAAGCCATCAGGCTCCAGGTCCTTGTTTACATATGTATACACACCCGCAATTGCCCTGTCACCTATTATTGTAGGAGGCTCATTGCACACAAAGCTTCCTATCATTACCTGCTTGCCTATCTTTACCCTGCCAATCCTTATTTCATCTATCAGCAGGGAATGGCATACAATCCATGCATCTGCACCTATAAGAGTTCCATCATCTATTTCTATCAGCTCCGGGAACAGCCAGTCAAGGACAACATCAGGGCTTATTGTGACATCCTTCCCTATCTTCACCCCAATCATCCTGTAAAGATTGTTTTTGATTCCACAGGGCGGCAATTTCCTGCACACTTCAACAATGAATGATGTCCATAGCATCCTGATTGGATTCCTGTACCTCCACCACTGGTACGCAGAATTCATTCTCAGGCCTTTGTATTTTATTCTTATCTCTCTCTTGGATTTGTCCCTGAGAAATTCTCTTATCCCCTCCCTGATGTAATCTCCCATTTTCATGCTAAAATACGGCAGAATAATATAAACTTTGCCTCAGTTTAAGTGGAAATCATTATAGAAGGCTTCTCTTTGGGTAGCTGTTATTAATGGCCCTCCCCTGAATGTTGCCCTGTCAGGATACATGCTTACAATTTTTGCAATACCTTTCATGGCCTCAGGCTCAGTAAATACTGATGTATGGTCTCCTGAATATGTAAGATGGGGAACATATTTCCACCCTGAATATTTGGCCTCAAGCGGCGCAATAATGTCCACATCACCTATAATATTGACGACCTTTGGATGTGTAAATGCATCAACACCTTTCTTGTCCGGCCTGAAAAGTTGTGGAGTGCTTGCTATGGTATACGCCCTGTTTATCTTGTCAAGACCGTATATGCGTGCATAATCGCTTATACCCCTCCCCCCATCACTGAATCCAACCAATTCTGCCCTTCCATGAAGCCTCAGTGCTTTTTCAACATACTCTTCTATTCTTGCAGGATTAATAGTATCTAGGTAAACCATCTTGCCTAAGTATTTCTCCAGCCCGGCTATGTTTCTCGGTATGCCCCACATCCCGGCAATGAATATCCTATAACTTTTCATTACATCTCGGTCAGGATTCCTTCCTGGGTCATTTGTATCAGTCAGCGCAAAGAACAGGTGCCATGCCGATCTTATGAGCCTGCTTAGATTAGCTTTTCCATCATGAGAATATTTCCTCATATGGTTTTTCCATGTTCCGTAGCTCCAGTCATGCTTGTACTCTCCTTCTCTGTAGGCCTTTGCCAGCATAGCATTGGCTTCAGTTTCAGGAATGCCGTACTCAAGAATGAGTTTCTTCATCTCGCCCTTTTTCATTTTGGCGCCACCCAGCCTAGCCTCTAAGTTGCCTTTACTTGCAGCCTTAGGGCTATTGTTAGCCGTTGCTTTTCCGGGAGAGTTGCCTTTAGCCATTTTTACTACTATATAGTAAGTATATTATTATATAAATCTTTCGTAAATGAAGATTTATTTTCAATATAGAAATAAATAAACATAGATGAAAAAGCTAAAAGCAAATTAAAAGTCTAACTCACCATTAACATAGGCTTATCTTTTATGGCAACCTGGTACTCTTTCAAATCTTCCCGTTGCCTAGATTTGCCGAAAAATCCAATCTCTTCAAAATGAGATACCGAGCCAAATGGCAAATCAACTATAACTGGGGAATATCCTCCCATAATAAATCCGTACACGCGCCCGGTTAATGGGTAAATTGTAAATTTTTCTGATGGCTTGTCATAATTAACATTTTTGCTTCTGGCCCTTATCGAGTATTCAGAGCACTCATTAAGAGAATCACTGTCACAATTCTTGTATTCTACAAATAAAAAATCCTGTTTTTCAGGATTGAATTGCTTTCCATTCACAGTAACTGTGAAATCAAGTGTAATCTTTAGTGGGTAGTTTGGCGGCTCCTGTATTTTTTCACTTTGGCCAATTGGGCAACCCATCCACCACCCGCAGGCATCAACTGTTTTTACAGCAAAAACTCCCAAAAATAATACAGAAATTATAATCAAGATTCCAATTTGTTTCATTTTTAAGCCCCCTAATCACTTAATCTGGCATGGGAATCATTATCAAGATATAAATCTATTCACTTGGCAGAGAATTATGTTCTTTTGATGTAAAATACATGTAATTGGAATACGCAGATATATTTTTATATCCATCTTATTTTAGTTAGAATTAATCTCCAAACCGGAGATTGATGTAAAAGGCAGGTAAAATGTTCCGAAAAGCAAAGGTATTCTTTACAACACTGCGCAAGTCTCTCAACCCTAGGTACTTTACTGAGCTCTCAGAGAAAAATATCGATTCTGCCCTAATCTACTTTTCTATTCTCATAGCCTTCTCTTTTGCCTTGGCAGGGCTGTTCCTTGTCCCTGAGATGTTCTTTATCAAGTCAGACATCGATGATGGCCTTATGGGCGTTAAGAAATTCTTTATTGATTCTGATTTTGAGACAGTAAAGCCTGTTTCAATACCCTCTGCGAGGCCATTTATAACTTTGGATACAACAGGCAACGAAACTTTTGATACTGAAACACTGCTTATAACTAATACTCACATACAGTATAACCTTGGTAGCCGCAACGGAACCGTAGCATTGAAGGAGTATGACTTTACTAGCGACAGGAAGCTCACTTCCCGCATGGTTCTGGGGGTTATTGTGTTCCTTTTACCAAGTGTTTTCTGGTTCTATTATATTGCCTATTTCATTAAGTATGTTATTATCATAGCAATAACCTCCCTTGTTGGCTTTGCCTTCGCAAGGTTGATGAGGAATGCTATAGAACTGAAAGAATCCATCGTTATTGCCATATACACTGCAACAGCCATGGTTATCCTTGAGATTTCAACTATCGCTTTTTTCCTGAACCATTTCCTCTTGATATACTCCCCTTTCCTCGGGATTAACTTTTCACTTGTAGCTCTCACAATCTATCTTGCTCTTTATGTAACTGGAGTAAGGCTTGCCGGTAACAGGTCGCTAAAGTAAATGTCTTTGGAGGAAGTATCTGATGAAAATAACAATATCCGGCCCAATAGGCTCAGGAAAGAGCACTGTATCGAAGATTCTCGCAGCTAAATTGGGCTATAAGCATTACTCAATAGGGGGATTTATGCGTGATATAGCAAAGAAGAGGTCCTTAAGCATTCTTGAGCTTTCAAAAAGGGCAGAATCCGACCCGACAATAGATGATGAGCTGGACCAGAGGCAGAGCCAGATAGGCAAGAGCGAGGATAATTTCGTGATGGATTCCAGGCTCGGGTATCATTTCATACTAGACTCTTTCAGCATATTTCTTGATGTTAGCATTAAAGAGGCAGTCAGGAGGATTACGTCGGACAAAAAGCGCGACGAAAAATACAAAAACACTGTTGAGGCAGTAGTTGCCCTTAAGGAAAGGATGCATTCAGAGAGCCTGCGCTACAATGAGTACTATGGCATAAAATTTCCGGACAAGGCTAAATTCAGGCTTGTGATAGACACAACAAAAATGTCTCCCGAAGAGACTGCAGAGAAGATAATTGATTCTTTGAATTAGCGTCAACTGTTAGATAATATGACTATTTTGAAGTAGTTAACAAAGGAAAAATATTTATACCTGCCACCATAATTTGCTAAAAAATGAGCATTAAGACAATGAAAGTCAGATACGGCGAGAATGGAAGGGATCAGAGAGATGCGATTGTTGCAGGGCAGTTCTGGGACGCTGAAAGAAGGGACATAAGGCTTTTCGTGGAGAGAGACGGAAAGGCATTAGATGTTTCTGATGCTATATGCGAAGTAATGGGAAAATATACTCCTCAGCGTGATATACTTATAGGAGCAAATAAGGGGGCATTTAACCCTAACTTGGAAAGAATGCTATTATTTTCTGACAGGATGGCAGAAGCAGCAGATTTAGCATATTATAAGAATACCAGCTTATATGAGGTATTAGTCAGGGCAGCGGAAAAAGTAAAAGATGGAATTGATGTTAAAACTCTTGAAACGGTTCCAGATAGACGTACTAAGCATCTTGTTACTCCTGTTATTACAGGCAAGGAAGTCGGTTTTGGTGTTACATACCATGCAAGCCAGACAGGAAGGTCGGAACAAGCTGATATTATTGCGGCTATTAAGGGAGTAGGAGATCCAGGCAAGGATATCTATCTGAAAGCAAAAACAGCTGCGGCAGAAGGAAAAAGGGTAGAAGTCTTTGATAAAGCAAAAGAAAGGCACCATTATGTCGCTCCTAATGGTTTTGCCGGCCTGAGGAATGATATTCTTTTGGATGGAAAGCGAATTTATTCAGCCATTGAGCCTGAGCTTGGTGGTTTGATGAACATGAAGGCAAGAGTAGTTGTCGCATACGCTGTTTCAAATGATGTCTCTGCTAACCTATTGGAAGGTGAGGATGCCCTTTGGTTGCCACAGGCAAAGGTATCCATAGGGTGCTTTGCTTATGGCCCTAAGCTGATTGTCCTAGCAGAGCCAACAAACGAAATACCTTTTTTTGACATAGAAGCAAGAATAATTAGAGACAAGCAAACTTGCGAAAGATTCGATGGCAACGGAAGAAAAGTTAGAGAACCTTATAGGTTTAACGCCCAGCAAATCGTGACCGGGACATACGATTTGATGTTCAGGACAATGAATAGCAACGATATACATAGAACCCATGTCTTTGGCACATTTGGCGCAGGCGCAGTCCCTTCAAATCATTCAGACAAAACATATCTGCCTGGCGATGAATGGGAAATTGTTCTTATGAATGATCCTTCATTTGCACTAAGGGGCGGGGTAAAAATGATCCCACTTCAAGGTCCGGATAGGCATATAAACCTAAATTACGAGTTCATTATGATACATAAACCTAAAGAATGAATCCTTTATGATTAATCACCTATTTTAAAAAAGCAATCCTTTAATATATGCTGTTTCTCTCTTATGAATCCAAGGAGATAAAAAGAAATGCTTAACAAAAAGGACTTCATTGAACTGGAATATACAGCAAAAATAAGCGAGGGTGGCATGGTATTTGCCACAACCGATGAGAAGACAGCAAAGGAGAATGGCATTTTTGCGAAAGAAGAGAAATACTCTCCAGTTATTCTATGCTTGGGCGAAGGCTACCTGCTGCAGGGTCTTGAGAATAAGCTCATAGGCAAAGAGGAAGGCAAGGAATACTCATTCAATCTTGAGCCTGAGGAAGCATTTGGGAAGAAAAGCGCCAGCATGGTTCATCTTGTTTCAACAAAGAAATTTAGGGAAAGCAACATTGCTCCAATGCCTGGCCTGCAGGTGAATATTGATGGCGTTATTGGAATTGTCAAAACAGTCTCGGGCGGTAGAACCATGGTTGATTTTAATCATCCGCTTTCAGGAAAGAAAATTGAGTATTCTGTTAAGGTTCTCAGGAAAGTAGCGGATGACAAGGAAAAGCTGAAGGCATATCTCAGGATGGTGCACATAGGGTCAGAGCCTGATGTCAAGGAAGGCAATGCCTCAATAGAACTGCCATTTGACGTCGGGGGCAATGTCAAGGAGAAGCTTTCAGAAAAGATAAGGGAAGTTATACCATCAATAAAAAGCATATCCTTCACAAAAAAAGAGTCTAAATAAAAAAGTTTTATATATGGGAGTAGGTATATAATCTACGGTGGGGTTATGGATTCATTTATATCAGGTACACAGGCAAAAGCTTCTGAAACAACCAATGCTCAGCCGTTCAATGAGGTTGATGCTGAGCTTGAGAAATATCTCTCTTTGCAGACAGCAAAGATTAAGGTAATAGGGACAGGCGGCGGCGGAAACAATACTATAAACAGGATTACAGAGGTAGGCATAAAGGGTGCAGAAACAATTGCTGTAAATACCGATGCCCAGGATCTTTTATACACCACAGCAGACAAGAAGATTCTGATAGGCAGGGAAGTAACGCATGGCCTTGGCGCAGGTTCCAATCCAAAGCTCGGTGAGGAAGCAGCAAGGGAAAATGAGCACGATATTAAGAACCATCTTTCTAACGCAGACATGGTTTTCATAACTTGCGGCCTTGGAGGAGGTACAGGAACAGGCTCTGCTCCGGTTATAGCAGAGATAGCAAAGAAGCAGGGAGCGCTTACTGTAGCAATAGTCACTATGCCCTTCGCAATGGAAGGCCATAGAAGATACGAGAATGCCCTAGTGGGCCTTGAGAAGATGCAGCAATATGTCGACACTCTCATAGTTGTTCCAAATGATAAGCTCCTTGAGCTAGCTCCTGATTTGCCGCTCAGGACAGCATTTAAAGTGGCTGATGAAATACTCACAAATTCTGTAAAGGGAATATCAGAAATGGTTACTAAAGCAGGTTTGGTCAATTTGGATTTTGCCGATATAAGGGCAGTAATGACAGGCGGAGGAGTGGCCTTGATAGGCGTGGGTGAATCTGATACAGACAACAGGGCCGTGGAGGCAGTGGAAAAGGCAATTAATAATCCCTTGCTTGATGTTGATATCTCAAATGCAAATGGTGCCCTTATAAACGTGGCAGGCGGAGAAGACATGACTCTTGATGAGGCAAGAAAGGTCGTTGAGGCAGTTTCAAGGAGGCTCAGCCAGGAAGCTACACTTATATGGGGTGCGCAGATTTATAAAGACTTGGAGAAAACCATCAGGGTAATGCTTATAGTAACCGGAGTGCAGTCAGAGCAGATATTCGGTCACAAAAGGACGACATCTGACATGAAGAGGAAGGAAATAGAGAAGGAGCTGGGGATAGAATTTCTAAGATGAAAGATGCAATAGCAAAACTAAGGTCATTCGGGCTTGAGTGCGTCAGGGTGCTCAGGGTCACAAAGAAGCCTACAAAGCCGGAGTACAAGACAATTGTCAAAGCCTCAGCCATTGGCATGGCACTTATAGGCATGCTTGGCTTTCTGGTAGCAATGGCAAAGAACTATGTGGTGTGAAAATGGCAGACATTTATGCTCTAAGGACAACAGCTAACAGGGAAGATCAGGTAATGGACTTTGTAGTCAGCAATGCAAAAAGGAAAAAGCTGGAAGTTTACTCAGTCATTAAGCCTCACGGCATGAGGGGGTACATTTTCCTTGAGGCAGGCTCAAGGTCAGATGCAGAGCAGGTAGCATTCAATGTGCCTTATGCAAGGGGTATACTCAAGAACACGATAGAATATTCTGAAATTGACCATATGCTAGAGCAGACAAAGACAGAGATGAACATTCAGAAGAATGACATAGTTGAGATAATAACAGGCCCATTCAAGCGCGAAAATGCGAAAGTCACAAGGATAGACAAGCAAAAGGAGGAAGTAGTGCTTGAGTTGCTTGAAAGCGCAGTGCCAATCCCGATAACCGTAAAGATGGATTCTGTCAAGGTTATAAGGAGGGAAACAGGAGAAGGCAGCGAGGAATCATCAGAGACAGAGATTTAGTATAAAATGATAAGAAGAGACATGGCCATAACATTGGCCTCCATTATAAGCGCTGCTGCAATAGGGCAGCAGGTAGATGATTTAGGTTCTAAGGTAAATGCTTCGGCAGCCAGGGTTGAAAAAGCCAAATCTGCAGATAAACCACTTTACAGCAGACCATTCGTTGATTCTATAATAAATGGTTATGCGAAAATGTCAATGGCTTTAGACACTTCAGGAATATCACGCTACGAAAAAGATGGTCATCTTGACCTTTATGTTTCCAATAGGATTAAAGACAGCGGCTTACAGTCAAGAATATATTTAGGGGACTTAGATGATTCTTATAACCGGCTTCTTGTGTCTCTTGTAAGGCATGATGTACTGGATTCTTTCAGGACAAATGCACCTCCGTCATTAGACAAAACAGCCATTGAGGCAGAGTCAGAGATGGTCGGGCACGATGTGTATGGTAGATTTTCCAGCTTCTCCTCAAGTGTAAAGATAGATATCAGCCTATGGAACGTCGCAGAACAGTCGTCAAAAAGAGACAGGGCTTTTGCAGCGTATTTGGTCATATCAGAAAAAGTAAGGGAAGTACTCGGCCAGAATTTCCCAGTCAAGACTTTCAGCAGGGTAAAGGAAGCTTACGACAATCCAATAAGCAAATAGCCGCCCAGTAAACTTTATAAACACGGCGAAAGTTCTTGAAATTCAGTTGGAGGCATTACAGCTTCTTAATAATACAGACATAAAATGGCAAAGCAGACTATAGATGCCCTTGTTTCGGGCGGAAAGGCAACAGCAGCACCTCCTTTAGGTCCTGCTTTAGGCCCGCTTGGAGTTAACATAGGCCAGGTAGTTTCAGAAATAAACAGGAAAACAGCAAGCTTCAACGGCATGCAGGTGCCTGTGAAGGTTATTGTCGATTCTAGCACAAAGGAGTTTGAGATAACGATTGGCACGCCTCCTGCAAGCGCACTCATAAAGAAGGAAGCAGGAATAGAAAAAGGAGCCTCAAACCCTCTTATGGATAAGGTTGCTGATATTCTTATAGAGCAGGCAATAAAGATAGCTAAGATGAAAGAGGATTCATTGCTTGGCAAGGACCTAAAGCAGAAGGTAAAGGAGATAGTTGGCACATGCCAGTCAATGGGGATACTTGTAGAAGGGAAGCCAGCAAATGAAACAATAGTCGATATTAACAATGGCAAGTTTGACGAGCAGATAAAATCAGGCAAGACAGAGCTTACTGAAGAAGAGAGGAAGAAGCTCGAGATAGAGAGGCAGAGGCTCAAGGAAGAGATGGAAGCAAGAAGGCATGAGTTCGAGGCAAAGGCCAAGGCAATTATAGAGGAAATGAAGGGTGCTGAGAAGAATGCAATAAAGAAGAGGCTCATACAGGAGAAGATACCTGGTCCACTTATACGCGAATTATTGCCAGAGGATGCCAAGCCAGAAGAAGGCAAGCCTGCTCCTGCAGCACCGCAGAAGAAATAATCCTTTTCGTTTTTGACAAGCAAGGGCAATTCAAATGGAAGAGGCAGTAAAAATAAGTTATATTCTTGTTCGCATCGTCATTATCCTGATTGCAGCCAAGATCGGGGGCTATATTGCTGAAAAGCTAAAGCAGCCTTCAGTTCTCGGCGAACTTGCTGCTGGAATCATTCTTGGACCCTCCCTGTTCAATTTTATCAATCCATACGAGCCAGATTCTGCATTCCAGCTTCTTCATTTTCTGGGTGAAATAGGGGTTATACTTTTACTTTTCCAGATAGGCCTTGAATCCAATATACACCAGCTGCTTAAGGCAGGACTTACATCTACTCTTGTGGCCACTATCGGGGTGGCTGTACCGGTGGCCCTGGGATTTGCATATTCAATGTATGCAATTGCAGATATAGGCTTTAACGGTGCCTTTCTTATAGGCGCAACTCTCGCTGCAACATCTGTCGGAATAACCATGCGTGTTCTTTCAGAAATAAAAAAAGTGAATTCACATGAGGGAAAAATAATTCTTGGCGCAGCAGTCATTGACGACATAATTGGCCTGGTAATACTTTCCGTGGTCGCAGGCCTTGTTTCAGGAGCAGGGCAGAGCATTCCATTAGTTGTAGGCAAGACAATCCTGTTTTCAGTTATTTTCCTTATTGCCTCAATATGGCTGGGTATTAGGTACCTGCCTAAAATGTATACCATAACAAGGCCACTCAAGATAAACAGGACATTTGTTTTCTCCTCCTTCGTTGTCATGATGTTCTTTGCCGCCGTAGCGGATGTTATAGGACTTGCAACTATAGTTGGTGCATTCGCGGCAGGCCTTATCTTCGAGAGGCTTGAGGAAAAAGAGCACTTCCAGGCAAAGATACAGCCAATGGCGCACATCTTTGTGCCTATCTTCTTTGTCGTTGCCGGGCTATACCTTGATGCGAAGGCACTTTTCTTGCCTGGCATGCTTCCACTGGTTTTTGCGCTTACAATAATAGCAGTAGTAGGAAAGCTTGTCTCAGGATTTGGTGCAATAGGGACAAAGACAAGCAAGCTAGCTATAGGCATTGGCATGATTCCAAGAGGGGAAGTGGGCCTCATATTCTCGGCTTTTGGCCTTGCTGCAAGCCTTATAACCAAGGACATTTATTCGGCTTTGGTGCTTGTGATAATGATAACCACAATAGTCACTCCACCATTTCTTGTGAGAGCCATGAAAAACATCAAAGGTACAGGGGCAATCTCAGAGTCAGAGCAGATACTGTAAATTATAGGCAAGGACTTTAATAACCGTAATGGTCTTTCCTTGCCTATATCAGGCGAACGTTAACAAATTCATATGGATATTAACGTCCGCCGCTATAAATAACCAATCTAATCAATTTAGGGCGTGAGATCAATTTGGATAAATTTATTCTCAGTTAGTGCTAGTCCACTCTAAACTGCCTTATGTAGTGAGGGTCTAATTCTCCTGTTATTTTGTCTATTACCCCACCTTCGACTGTTCTGTCAGTAGTTACAAGAGTAAGTGCATTACCTCCCCGCGATACATTCTTTACATACGCAATGTTAATGCCCACATCTCCAATAGCAGTTCCAATTTTGCCGATTGCGCCAACCTCATTTCTATGGTGGACTACCAAATGACTCCCTACAGGGCCATAATCAGTCTGATATCCGTTTATTCCGGTAATCCTTATCATATTGTCAAACAAAGCTCCAGATACAGAGACATTTTCATCGCCATCATTTATTGTTACCTCAATATCTCTCCTTGTGTCATCAGGGCTTTCACAGGTTACAGTTAGATTCAACTTCCTGGAATCGAACCGGCTTCTCGCATTCACAGGATTAACATCCCCTCCTCCCAAAATAGCTGCTAATGCATATCCTGTAACGGCGTCCATATCAGGTACATATCCCCTATAAGTGATGTTTGCACCAGAAACATTCCCGGTAAAGAGATGTGATGCAAAACTTGCTATTAATCTGGCGGCGTCGGCATATGGCCTTCCGGCCTCTGAAAGCGGATTATAGTTAACAGCATTCTGCGCAATTCCTTTTTCAACGAAAGATCGCAGCTGCATGGCTGCGGCTATAAACGCATTGGAGTTGGCTTCATATGTATTCCCACCTATGTGCGGTGTAGCAAGGACTCTGGAAGGGAAACGCTCCAAAACTTTTTTTAGGCCCTCTTTGTCTCCACCATAATGAACATCTGCAGCGTACCTGACATCTGTTCTTTCCCACATAAACCCAATTAGAGTATCTTCATCAATAAGCCCTGCTCGTGCAGTATTGATGAGTAATCCATTTGTATTCATATTTTTAAGTTGGTCCAATCCTATTGCACCTTTAGTACCTTCTGTAAGCGGCATATGCAATGTGACTATATCAGCATTAAAGCATTCATCAATTGTGGTTGCTCTTACAGTGCCATACCTTCCGAACAATTCATTTCCGACTAAAGGATCATAGGCAACTATTTTCATGCCAAACGCAGCGGATTTTTCTGCAACAAGCTGCCCTATATTGCCATATCCTAAAATGCCAATTCTCTTGCCTCGCAACTCCCTGCCAACAAAATCAGCCTTAGGGAACTCTCCCTTCACCATTCTTAAGTGCGCTTCACGGGCATGGCGATATGCGTCAAGCATAAAAGAAAAAACAAGCTCAGATACCGCATTTGAGTTCCTTCCAGGAGTATTTGAAACTATAACTCCCATTTGAGTAGCATAATTGACATCTATATCGCTTACCGCAGCACCTGCCCTAATGACTAGCTCTAGGCTTCTACTGGCGTCCATAATCCTTTTATCTACTTTATCGCTCCTTACAACAAGCACGTTATAATTAACTAATCTCTGTTCTAGCTCACCATCTTTCAATCCATCTAATTCTTTCAAACCACTCCTTAGCCTGTCAACTTTTACGTCAACACCAGTAAGCTCTTTACTAAAACCTTCAAAAGCCGAATCATTTACTTTAGTTGCCATAAGCACATTTTTCATGCAGTAATAGAACATCTACCTTCTTTTAAAGCCATTGACATATCTGTCAAAAAATAAGATTTTCTGCCACATTTGCATTAATTTTTTAAATCATGACATATTCATGCACTTATGAAGGAAACTGAAAACATCAGGGAGCATGTCTGGAAGATAATCGGCACTGACCATTCAATAACCTCAGGCATAGGCAGGGGCATAATTAATACAAGGGCGCTTGCGAAGTACATCCAAAAAGAGTACAATTCAAGACTTTCTCTCGATGCAATAATCTCTGCCATAAGGAGGTATCCTGTCCCGCCTGTTGGCTCAAGGGGCGCAAATGCGGCTTACGCTCTTCTCCACAGCGCCAAGACAAGAACAATAACCAAGGTTGCATCTCTCTCGCTCAGGAAGACAGAGGATGTGCACCAGAAGCTGGCTGAGCTGCTGCCGAGAATAAATTACAGTGAAGGCGATTTCCTCAGGATTCTTGAGGCTGCAAAAATTTTCAAGATAATATTTGACAGGAAAAACTATAAGATGATGCTTTCCTCATTCAGGAAGCAGGATGTCATCGGCTCTGAAAGCGATTTAGGCATGATAGAGATGGTATACCAGGATTCATTGCAGAAGACTCCAGGAGTTTTCTCTGTTATTTCAGGAGAACTGGCCGAGAACGGCATAAGCATTCTTGATGCCCTTATATGCTCCAATGAGCACATAATAATTGTTAATGCCAAGGATACGCTGAAGGCATTCGATATTATCTATAACCTGTGCAATTAGGATTATTGCTGGTTCAATGAAGGCCAATATTGGGAAAGTTTATTTAACAACAAAAGCAGGATAGTGCATTATGTTCACAAAAAATCCATGGAAGCAAATTATTTATCCTCCTTTGGCAAGTATTCTTATATTAATCGTGCTTATTGCCGGTTTTGTCTTTGTAATTTTTCTGGAGCATGGGCATAATATAAATATCCAGCAGCCATACATAAATTTCGCTTTATTGTTTTTTGCATTGTTCTATATGGCTTATTCCCTGAACATTCTGAGATTATTTCTGAGCTACATTATCTCAAAAAGAAAATACATAAGCAAAGGTATCAATGGGCAGAGAGAGGTCCTTCTTGAATTATATGGCCTTGCAAGGCAGCACGCATCCTTGATTGTAAAAACACTGGCAGTTTTTTTCTTCCTATCAATCTTTGGTTTTGTGGCATATTTTCTGTTTGTAGCTAACATAGATTCAGTATCCGATATTATTTACGGGAAAAATGAATTTAAGCAAGAGTGGCAAGAATGTTCTGGCGATTATGAATGCATTTTAGTTAAAAAAGATAGTATTTGCTGTTATGAAATAATTTCAATAAACAAGAATCACAATGAGAGCTATGCAAAATACTCAGAAGCATATAGAAAAAAATCTGGGTTTAAGTACTCCTTTGTTCCATTTCCATATTGTAAAATTTGCCTTGAGGAATCTTTTTCAGATTTTAAAGCAAACTGCACAAGCAATAGGTGTGAAGCAGTCATAAACTGATGCAAGCCATTAGTTCATGATATCTAAACAAAAAGTTTATAAATAATGAACAGATAGTTTACTAAATATGAACATAGTCAAGCTGTTATCGTCAAAGGAAAGGGTTAAAATTCTTAAGTATGTTTTGTACAAGGATGACCATCTTCATGTGAGCACTGTCGCCAGGCAATTAAAAATGAGCAAGGCCCTCTTGTCACAGTACTTTACATTGCTAAGGAAGGAAAGGATATTAAGCAGTAAAAATATTGTAAATCATAACATAATGGTGCAAAATTTGAAGCTGTTATTAAATATCAAGGCTTTACATTTGAAGCTATTTGAAAAAAATTTTATTCTGTCTGCGGGCATTTATGGAAGCTACGCGAAAGGCCTAAACTCTGAAATGTCGGATATTGACATATGGTTATACCATAAGGACGCAAATGAAGTGGAATTGGCAGCGTACAATAATATTATAAAATCAAACTATCCAAGCGCAAAGTTACTATACCTAAACAAAAAAAAATTAGAGGAATTAAGGGAGAGGGATCAATTATTCTATCATTCATTGGTATTCGGCTCTATCATAATAAAGGGTGAAAGTCTTGAAGGGGTATGAAGAATGCATGGGCAATGGACTGCTCAGAAAAATACCTCCTTCTCGGCAAAAAGCAGGAGAAAGCATGAAAGCTGCAAAAAACTGGATAGGGGAAGCTGAAAAAAACATACAAAATCAAACATTCAATTCATCTGTTATTAGCTCTTATCTTGCAATGTTTCATTCTGCAAGATCAATTTTGTTCAAGGATGGGGTTAGAGAGAAAAGCCATTTTTGTATAGCGAGATATCTGGAAGAAAAATATGCTAAGCCAGGCAGTCTGGAGCAGAAATGGATTGATCTTTTGGATTATTACAGGGATTTAAGGCATGAAAGACCAATACAGCACAAATTTTTTCATTAGCGAAGAAGATGCAAGAAAATTCCTTGAAACAGCAAAAGTTTTGTTCAGGCAATGGAAAACTTGTTGGAGGATAATGCAAAATAAGTTCGGCATACGATTGAAACTCACAATTTCTTGTACTTTTCATATTTTATCCCTGACTTTTCCACAGCAACAGAAACCTTTTCCTTGAACTGCCCGAGGCCTTTCCAGTCCAATATTGCCAATTCAGCTTTAGGTACAGTTTTTTCCATTGCCTGCAAAATCATCTCTGCAGAAATTTTTTCAAGAGCATGCTTTGGGCAGATATGGCCAATTGCATAGTCAGTCCTCAGCATAACTTTATTGGCATTAAGGTTGTAATGTCCTCCACCCAAAAATATGCATGCCTTATATTTTTCATTTGCCTTAATTGAATCCATTATAACAGCTGCTACCTCTTTTCCAGCGCTCTCATTTCTCCATTGCTCCTCATTAGAGCCTATCTCCACGAAAATAACAGGCTTCCTTAAGAATGGGCCATGATGCGTTGCCTCAAGGGTAATTTCAAATGATGGAAATTTATCCTTTAAGGCATTCAGCCTGAGAAATGTTTCCTTTAGCAGGAATGCCGGAGAAGGGACAAGCGAAGAATCCTTTCCTCCATGCTCAGCCTTTCCCCAGTTGCCTATGCAGTGGCAGCATAGTGCAGGAACATTGTCCTTGCTTACATGCTTGCTGGCAAAAATAAAAATTTCAGCATCTATTTTTTCATCAATATTTTCTGCATGGATAAGCTTTTCCTTTATTGTGTAAAGTGCCGTATTTCCATATGTAAATACCTTGTTTCCATCAAGCTCCCCATCTCCAATAAATTCATAATCTTCCAGCAAGTGCTTTCTTATGTTCATGCCTGCTGGGTCCTGCTCTGATGCAATTATTGCATATCGCATAACAAAGCAATGTGCATTGAAGCTTTATTAGCTTTCCTTTTCTTTCGTGTTGGTCACTCTGTGGATGTCATGTCTGATACTCCATATGGTCAAGATTTTAACATGGCTTAACAGATGTCCACAGCCGAATTGTTAACATCCGCTATTTAACATCTACAAGTTTAACAAACGCTTTTCTTTTAGGAAAATATTTATAGTTGAAGTGCGGGTGATGCCATATGAATGCCAAAAAATTGAGGGCCGGCTGGATAATGTTCGGTGCATCAATGCTGATCTTCGCAGCATATACCATTTTTGTTTACATTCCGAGGATTAAGAATGGCCTCATAGACTATAGTGGGGCAGTTGAGTCAGCGATGCTGGTTGGCATAATTTGCGGCATTTTGGGTACAATTGGCCTGATGACTGAAAAATACAGGCTGAAGTAACTTTTCTTAAAAACAGGCGCATTTTTTCATAACCTCTATGATTATTAACAATCTCTGTAAGGAACTCTTATAGGTTCAGTAGGTCTAACAATTTCGTTTTCTTATCTACATCCACTCCCTGTGACAAATTCGCGACAGAGTAAAATAAGTATTTTAATAAGAAAATAGATAAATATAAAAATAAGTAAATTTCTATTAAATGATAAAATAGGCATAGGAATGCTTAAATATAAGTATTACAATAATGAAAAAAATAAGTATAAAAAATGGCACCAACTGAATTCAGAAGAAAACTGTACAGGAGAGGCTCAAGCTATGAAACAACCATACCTATGCCCCTACTATTTGCAGTTGACAAGTCAAGGAGGCATAATGTAGTGTTTCTTTTTGATCCAGATAATAACCGGTGGTATGTAAAACTGGAGGAACGGGCATGAAATACAGGCTAAGGGATGTTATGGGTTCATTGGAGTATGATGAACTGCTGAAAATAAAGGACGACCTTAATTCAGGGGGCATCCATCTCATGAGATTTGTAGATAAGAGCCTTTCTGACAGGAAGCATGAGCATGAAAGCCACTGCTCCAATTGCTCCTCGCTCCTTGACCTAGCAAGCACAAGCAATTTCACTCTTGTTTTCGGCCCAGAAGATTTCAGGAAAAAGGCATCATTTTGTGGCCTTGACTGCCTTGAGTATTTCCTAAAAGAATTGAAAAGAATACGGAAGGTGGTGTGATGGAACTAGTGATTAGAAAAAAAGAAAGCATGGATGTGATTGAGCTTGATCTCAATAAACCATGGAAATACAGCATGAGGAGGGATAACCTCCTGGAAGATGAGGAAAAGCATACAAGAAACAGGCAGCTGGGGAATTTTATAACGGTCATGGAATGAGAATAGGCTATTGCCTATTTCCCATCTCCCCCGAAAATCCTGCCCAGCCATGAAAGTATTCTTTCAAGCATTCCCTGCTGCTTTTCAAGCCTTTCTGAAAGGTCTATGCATTTCCCGCTTGAGCACGAGTTGGTGCCGCACTCGTAGTCATTCTGGCAGGACTCTGCTTCATTTTTCTGCTTTGCAAATTTGCCGTCAAAGTTGCAGTACATCGCTGTATTTTCATCAACAATCCTTGTACCGAAATCAAGACATTTCCCGTTCAAAAGGCAACCATTGCTGCAAGTTACCTCTTGCATGCAAGGCTTGCAAGGCCCACCACAGTCTATGCCTGACTCGCCATCGTTTTTGACGCCATCATAACATGTCGGGGCAGGAGTATCCTCTTCATATGGATCATATATCAGGCCAGGAGTTTCTGAAATTTTTTGTGCTTCTTGTGCGGCCCTGCTTGGAAGCGATTTCATTCCAGACTCGCCATTATCCGAGCCAAGTGCCCTTTCAATAGCCTCCTTGAAGACACTAAAAGGCTGTGCCCCCCGGATTATTTCGCCATTGACAAAGAAGGCGGGAGTTCCTGTTACTCCTAAAAATGTTCCGTCAGCAATATCATTCCATATTTCAACATCATTTGCAGACGAATCTAAGCATGAGTTGAATTTGTCCATATTCAAGCCAATATTTCTCGCATATTGCTTGAAGTCTTCTACACCATTCTTAACACCGTTTTCAAAAAGCATGTTATGCATATCCCAGAAATTTCCCTGTTCATATGCGCAATTAGCAGCCTTTGAGGCCATATGCGCATTTGGGTGTATTTGTGAAAGCGGAAAGTCCCTGTACACAAAATAAACTTGCCCGCTATCTATGTAATCCTTGATATGTGGGAAGGTATCCTCATGGAATCTCTTGCAATAAGGGCATTCAAAATCCGCAAACTCAACTATTGTAACTGGAGCATTCTTGTTTCCCAAGGAAGGGTCATCATCGTCATCTGAAGCATCTTCGCTTGGAACAGAAGGGTTGCTCGGTTCAGACGGGTTAGAAGTTTTCTTGACAACTACTTCTATACCTGTAGATTCCCTTAGTTTATATGCATATTGCTCGTCATCATAAACAATAACTGTCCCTATTCCTCTCCCCTTGATGAAATCCTTTACCTGTCCAATCCCCTCATTCAACACCTTGATTATTGGAGCTTGTGCACCTGAATAAAATAAAGGGTCAGTCGATTCGAATACTATGGCCAGTTGCTTGCTCACGAGCGAATCACGCAAAATAACAAATTGATTCTGGACTTTTGGTTCTTTGCACTTTCCATTTTCGCAGCCATTTGGGCAGAAAGAGTAATCAACATACATTACTTCGTATTGCCCATTTACATCGCAATAATACTCAGCTACGTCATAATCGGTTGTACAATAATCCTCATTGCTTGCCATTACAGGCTGGGCAAGAGTAGAGGAATAATAATACAATCCATCTACGCGGCCTTTCTCATAATAATTCTTTCCACCATCATCGTCAGAGCATTTTATGTCTTGAAGATTTTCCCCATGCGCCATTCCAGCAAGCATAAGGAAAACAATTATTGAAATTACTCTTTTCATTTTTTTACCTCCATTGGTACAGGAGCATTTTTGATTTCAGCTCTTCTGCCAGGTTATTGATTAAATCATTTATTTTCATGGGGATATTAACGCGAAACAAATACTTAAACCTTGCCCGGAACAGCCATAAAAAAAGAGCCTATAATTTGCCCAAATAGCCAAAAAAGACCTATAAAATGCCCAAATCATTCCTTTCCAAGGAAAAAGTCAGTTAGCCTTATTTTGACGCTTTTACCAACCTTTTCAACATTTACTATCTTCTTTCTCTGCAAGCTTTCAATTATCCTTGAGAGTGTTGTCCTCGGGATTGAAAGAGTATGCCTTATTGAAGCCTGCATCATGCAATTATTATTGTCAATGATTAGCTGTACAACCTCTCTTTCCTTCTTGTCAAGTGTCTCCATAATCTTTTTGGGCATATCCACTACTTGTTTTTCCTTAAAAGCCTCCTTTTCTGCAGGTTTCTTTTTCATTTTTCTGGCAATAAGTATGGCAAGAATCAGGAAAACAACAATCAGGGAAAAAGCAGCAACAGGAAATAAATCAAAGCTGTTTTTCTTTTTGACTATGCTCTTGTCAAGTATTATTTCTGCATCAACCAGCATGCCTTTCTCTATTACTATCTGAGAGCTGCCGGTTGAGTCTAAGTATTGGGCATCCACATTGCAATACCCTGCAGGTGCATAATCTATGAAAAATGAGCCAAACTCATCAGTTGTAGGGGGGAAATCAAAATTCCCGCAATTGAACTTGAGCTTTGCATAAGGCACGACATTCTCAAGGCTGTCCTTCACCACGCCCTTTACAGAACCAACAGGGGTAAGATAAATCAGGCCATATGAAGGCAAGCTATCTTTTATGTAATAATCATTTCCTTTAGTGCCGTACTTATCCGCCCTTATCTCGAATTTTGCAGGCAGTACCATTTCTCCTGTGTCCAGCTGGCCTCCGGTAGTGACATAATAATGATGCGCAATATTGCCTTCTGTCAGGTAAACCGCAACGTTATCTATTGGCTCATTGGTGCTTATATCTCTTAAATAATACGCGTCACCGATAGCTGCAGGAAGTAGGACAAGCACTAAAAGCAGTGTTAAGGCTTTCATTTTGCATGTTTCAGAAGGAATATCTTTAAAATTGTTCCTAAAATATCATATGATATGGGCTATTATCAGGAGCTTTTGGAAGCAATAAGGGAAGAAAAGCCTGACAAGCAAAAGCTTTCAGGAATAAAGCTTCAGCTATGCAGGAAATACGGCATGAAGAAAATCCCTACAGACATAGAAGTAATGCTTAATACTGATTGTGATCCTGAAATAAAAAAATACCTCCTGGCTAAGCCCCAGAGAAGCATTTCTGGAGTTATTCCTGTAGCAATAATGTCCAGGCCGCACAAATGCCCCCATGGAACATGCACATATTGTCCAGGCGGCCCTTTATCGCCATTTGGGAATGTCCCACAGTCATACACAGGCAAGGAGCCAACAACAAGAAGGGCGATTAGAAACAAATATGATGCATATTTGCAGGTGATGAACAGGCTTGAGCAATACACAGTTACAGGCCATGTCCCTGAGAAAGTCGACCTTATTATAATGGGCGGCACATTGCCAAGCCTTTCAATTGATTATCAGGAAGAGTTCATAATGCAGGCATTCAGGGCAATGAATGATTTCTCGAGCCTTTTCTTCAGGGACAGGAAGTTTAACCTATCTTCCTTCAAGGATTTTTTTGAGCTTCCTGCAGACATCAATGACCCGGAAAGGCTAGCAAGGCTTCACATAAAGCTTCTGGAGATGAAAAACAAGCCCACAACATTGAGCTGTGAGCAGGAAATAAATGAGAATGCTGACATAAGATGCATTGGCCTTACCATAGAGACAAAGCCTGATTATGCAATGCTTGAGCAGGCAAATATAATGCTCAGCCAAGGTTGCACAAGGGTGGAGCTTGGAATACAAACAGTATATGACAATATACTGAAGCAGGTAAATCGCGGGCACGGCATAAAAGAATCAATAGAAGCCACAAGAACACTGAAGGACCTAGGTTTCAAGATAAATTACCATATGATGCCCGGCCTTCCTGGCGTTACAAAAGAAATGGACATTTCATCTCTAAGGGAGATATTCCATAATCCTGATTTCAGGCCAGACATGTTGAAGATATATCCATGTATGGTTCTGAGAGGCACAAAGCTTTACGATGACTGGAAATCCGGGAAATTTAAGCCGATAACAACTGAAGAGGCCGCCATGCTTATAGCCGAATTCAAGCCTTTTATCCCTGAATACTGCAGGATGATGAGAGTTCAGAGAGACATTCCGACAAACATGACAGAGGCCGGTGTGGGAAAGACTAACTTAAGACAGTATGTGGATGAGATTGTAAAGGAAAAGGGCATAAAGTGCAGGTGCATTAGGTGCAGGGAAATAGGAAGGACAAGTATTAAGGACTTAAGCAATTATGAGATAAGGATAATGGAATACAGTGCATCAAAAGGCAGGGAATTCTTCATACAGGCAGAAAAGAATGATGCGCTCATCGGCTTCTGCAGGCTCAGGTTTCCTTCGCAGCAGCTAAGGAAGGAAATAACAAATAAATCAGCTATTGTAAGGGAGCTTCACGTCTATGGTGCAGCAACTGCCATCGGCCAGGAAGGGGACATACAGCACAGGGGCGTGGGAAAAAAGCTTCTTGAAATGGCAGAAAGCATAGCATCTCAAAACAATTACGAAAAAATGGTTGTTATTTCTGGAATAGGTGTAAGGAGTTATTACAAGAAATATGGATATGCCCAAGAAGGACCCTATATGGTGAAGCAGCTTGAATAATCCTAGGCCGATTCCGGATTCAGATAAGATAGAGATAAAGGAAGCTTTCAGGGAAAGGTATTCTTCCCTTACTGACTGGGATGAATTCATAAAATACTCTCTTTCTTTCCTGAGGAGAAGCATTAGGGTAAACACGCTTAAGATATCCGTGCCAGAGCTGAAAAAAAGGCTCGAGAAAAACTGGAATTTGGAGCAGATACCATGGTGCGCTGAAGGATTTTGGGTCGAGCATAAGGGTGAAGAGAAAAGAAGGGACATTGGCAATACTCTTGAGCACCAGCTCGGGTACATCTATGTGCAGGAGGCAGCTTCCATGATTCCGCCCATTGTGCTTGAGCCGAAGCCTGGGGAGATAATCCTGGACATGTGTGCTTCTCCAGGCTCTAAGGCAGGACAGATTGCCCAGTACATGGAAAATAAGGGCGTTATAATAGCCAATGATTACAAAGGCATAAGGCTAGCCCCACTCGGAATTAACATGCAGAGGATATCTGCCCTGAACAGCATAATCACTCTCATGGACGGAAGCAGGTTTTCCAGGGCCGGCATATCTTTCGATAGGGTGCTTCTCGATGTCCCGTGTTCGGGCACAGGAACAATAAGGAAGAGCCTGAAAACGCTTAGGATATGGAACCCGAACATGCTGAAGAAGATTGCATCTGAGCAGAAGAGGCTTCTTGAGGCAGGATTTTCAGCCCTGAAAAAAAATGGCATACTTGTTTACTCCACATGCTCGCTTGAGCCTGAGGAGGATGAGGGCGTCATTGATTATTTCCTGAAAAAGCATGAGGATGCTTTCCTTGAGGAATTTTCAGTGGATGGCCTGAAAAAAGGAAAAATAATAGAGTCATTCGATGGAACTGAATATTCTGAAGAGGTGCGCAAATGCCTAAGGCTCTGGCCGCAGGACAATGACACCGAAGGATTCTTTATTGCAAGGATAAGGAAAATATGAAAGGGATTAAATGGAAAAGAGGCGTAAGAAGGGTATC
The DNA here is from genome assembly GCA_018303125.1 of Candidatus Woesearchaeota archaeon. Classification (GTDB taxonomy): domain Archaea; phylum Nanobdellota; class Nanobdellia; order Woesearchaeales; family WJIZ01; genus JAGVYS01. The sequence goes on from JAGVYS010000049.1 coordinate 26,348, forward strand.
TAGTGTATTGTGGAGATATTTTACAGTTACATGTTACAATAGATATTATCATAAAAAGGCACTCGGAATAAATTTTCGTTTTACAGATGTAAAAATCATAGACCACCAGACTTATTTTAGGGAAGACGAATATAAAATGCTGCGGAAGATACTTTTAGGCAAGGTAAGCAATAATATGGATTATTTTGATGAATACAGGAACAAGTGCTATGCCTCATGCGATGAGCACATAAAGAACTGTACGAGGATATCAGGGCTTGACTTCTCGAAAAAGCCAAACATTCAGTTGCTCACGGCGTTTAGATCTTACATTGAAACGAGGTGCACCGCAGCGATCTTCCTTAACTCTATACATATAATGGCGGATATACTTTCAGACAAGATAAAGGAAAAGCTGGGAAGAAATTATTCTGATGTATTGATGTCAAAGCTGATAGCCCCTTCAAAACTTACGAACTCAATAAAAAAGGAGATAGATTTACTCAATATAGCGATATATGTACAGGAGCAAGAGTTAAAAAATTTTAAGGAAGACAACAAAGCCATGAAGATAATATGCAGCCATGCAGAAAAATACGGCTGGCTGAATATAAACCAATTCTACGGAAATCCGCTAAATGAATCAGATATCATAAGTGAAATAAAAGGCCTGCTTGAGTACGATTGCTCAAAGAAATTAAAAGAGCTTATGGCGGGAAGAGAAAAGAGGATAAAGGACTCAAGTCAAAAAGCCATTGAAATGAAAGCAGAAGGTATTGTAAAAACAGCCTCTGAATACATGTACCTGGAGTTATACCGGATTGAAGCATTGAATTATTCTGATTTTCTTATAGGCAATCTATTGCGCGAAATAGCTTCCAGAATGGGAATAAGCTATAACGAGCTTACTTACTTGTCTCATGATGAGGTAATAGCATATCTTAAAAATGGAACTGGACCAATAAAGACAGGAGTCAAGGAAAGAATAAAGGGATATGCTATAATAGGCAAGGGAAACACTGCCATAATATACACGAGTAGAAAGCTCAGTGAATTGCTTAAGTCTGTAAAGGAGTTTCATAAGTACATAAAGGAAATAACAGGTAATGTTGCAAATGTAGGCAAAGCCAAAGGGAAAGTAAGAATAATAATGGAGACAAAGGACATCCAAAAAGTGAAGCTGGGAGACATTATTGTCAGTCCAATGACACATTCTTCCCTTGTACCTGCGCTAAGGAAGGCTTCCGCTATTGTTACAGATGAGGGCGGCCTAGGTTGCCATGCAGCAATTATATCGAGAGAGCTTGGGATTCCATGCATAGTTGGCACAAGAATTTCAACTTCGGTGTTGAAAGACGGATATATTGTGGAAGTTGATGCCGAAAAAGGAACAGTAAGAATAATTGAGCCGTAGCTATGCATCCAGCTGAAACAGGCGCAAAGAATATAAACTAGCTTAAAAACATCCTTCTCTGATTTAAAATGGACGTTACAAGCGAAAACTTTACGGAAGAGGTCATTGAGTCAGACATACCCGTAATAGTCGATTTCTGGGCATCATGGTGCGGGCCATGCCAGGCAATGAAGCCTGTTTTCGAGAAGGTCAGCCAGGATTACAAGGGAAAGATGAAATTCGCAAAGCTCGATACAGAAGCATATCCTGAGACAGCAGGGGAATATGGGATAAGGAGCATACCTTGCATGGTCATATTCAACAGGGGAAAAGAGATTGACAGGATTGTTGGCTTCAGGAATGAGAAGGCTTTCAAGGAAGATATAGACAGCATACTCAAGAAGTTATAATTTTCTTTCTAAAAATTACTTGTATATTGCGATAGCTATCAGCACTGCTCCAGTTGTCAGTACCAAAGCCTTTATCCCGAAAACACACAGCCAGAATTTTGTTTCAATCTTCATTTCTTCTTAATCCTCTTCATCCTGAAAACATTTTCCCTTTCTGCTTCTTCAAGCCTGAACTGTATGAATGCCTTGGTTTTCTGCATTCTCGGAATTATCTCGAATTCAAGCGCATTTACCCTCCTCTTTGTCTTCTCTATCTCCTTGAGGAGCTTCCTCATGCTCGTCTCTATCTCAGCTGCCCTTATTATCTTCTCAACCAATCCTTCATAGGCCTCTGCTGCCTCATCCACTGATGGCGAGCTGTATATCCCATATCCTCTTTCCATGGTTGATTTCTGCAGGCTTACCTCTCCAACATTCGGCACAACAACGCCCATGATGTTCTTTTGCCCCATCTCAACCTCTGGAGAGTTCTGTATTGCAAGGGCCATTGAATTTACCTTAATGTCGGATTCAATTATTCTTGCCATGTTCATCTTCTGTACAGCTGTCTTGTATTCCTCAGTTAACTCCTGCCTCAGGTTTTTTACCTTCTTCAGTATCTCAAAGAAATCAAGTATAAGGCCATCCCTTTTCTTCTTCAGCAGGTTATGGCCGTCCCTGGCAAGCTTTATTTTCTTCTTGAGCTCCATGAGCTCTGATCTTGTAGGCTTTACGTTCTGCGTCATATTTAGTTATATTTCCTTGGCACTATTCTCATCTATGCTGCCTGTCGTCCGAAGGCTTCTCCCTGCTCTTGTAGTATTTTTTCCTGAGGTCTTGGCTTATCCTTGTAAGCTCATCCTCGGGTATTGTCCCGAACATGTCCCAGCCAAGGTTTGTTGTTTCATCAATGCTCCTGTCTTCATCCCTTTTCTGCGTGACGAATCTCTTCTCGAACTCTGCTGCAAAATTAAGCAGCCTCTTGTCCCTGGTTGACAATGCTTCCTCTCCTACAATAGCAACTAATCCCCTTAAGTCCCTTCCCTCGGCATATCCTGCATAAAGCTGGTCTGATACTGCCTTGTGGTCTTCCCTTGTTTTCTCCTTTCCTATGCCCATGTTCATGAGCCTTGAAAGCGAAGGCAATATGTCTATCGGCGGATAGATGCCTTTCCTATGCAGTTCCCTGCTAAGAACAATCTGGCCCTCTGTTATGTAACCTGTAAGGTCAGGTATGGGGTGGGTTATGTCATCTCCTACCATAGTCAAGATTGGTATTTGCGTTACAGAGCCTTTCTTGCCTTTTATTATCCCTGCTCTCTCATAGATTGTCGCGAGGTCAGTGTACATGTAACCCGGATAGCCTCTTCTTCCAGGCACCTCTTCTCTTGCTGCGCCTATTTCCCTTAAGGACTCACAGTAATTTGTCATATCAGTTAGAATGACAAGGACATGGTAATCTTTCTCAAATGCAAGGTACTCTGCTGCTGTTAGTGCCATTCTTGGCGTAACAAGCCTTTCAACAGCCGGGTCATCGGCAAGATTGAGAAAGATCACTGACTTGGATATCGCACCAGTTCTTTCAAAGTCCCTTATGAAATACTGCGCTTCCTCATTGGTTATGCCCATCGCTGCAAAAACAACAACGAAGTTCTCTCCTTTTCCTAACACCTTTGCCTGCCTTGCTATCTGCAATGCTATTTCGTTGTGCGGCAATCCAGAGCCTGAGAATATTGGCAGCTTCTGGCCCCTGACCAGTGTGTTTGTGGCATCTATTGTAGATATGCCTGTTTGTATGAAGTCAGAAGGCTTGTCCCTTGAGTAAGGATTTATTGCAGCACCCATTATTGAAAGTGTTTTTTCAGGTATTATCGCAGGCTTATTGTCTATCGGCTTTCCTGCGCCGTTGAATATCCTTCCCTGCATGTCCTCTGAAATTCCTATCTTTAGTGTCTCACCAAGGAATTTCACCTTTGTATTCTTGCCTATTCCAGATGTTCCCTCGAATACCTGCACAACCACAACCTCATCTGATGTGTCAAGCACCTGCCCGTTCTTTAGCTCGCCATTGTCAAGCCTTATCTGCACAATCTCTCCATAGCCTATTGGGTCTGTCTTCTCGACGAAAATCAGCGGCCCGGCAATCCTTGTTATTGTCTTATATTCTTTCATCATGTTCACCCTAATCCCGCAAATTCCTTTTCCATCTTTGCTTCAGTATCTTTCAATATTTTTGCATAATCTTTCTCATATTTGGCATTCGAAATCTCGTTCTTTGACTTTACTTCTATTATCTTCTGTATCCTTATCCCGCTTGAAAGGGCTTTCTCTGCAAGCTCCCTGTACTTTAGTATGGACTTCATTATGCTCTTTGTCTTGTCCAGGCTGCTGAAGCTGTCTATGTCATGGAATGCATTCTGCTGCAGGAAAAACTCCCTTATGAGCCTTGCTGTCTCGAGCACAAGCTGCTGCTTTTCCGGCAGGGCATCAGAGCCGACAAGCTGTACTATCTGCAGCAATTTTTCTTCTTCTTGCAGTATGCTCATGAAATCATTTATCATCACATTGTAATCCTTTCCTGCGCTCTTGTCATACCATGCAGACAAAGCTTCCCTGTATAGGGAATAAGAGCTAAGCCAGTTTATTGATGGAAAATGCCTTCTCTGCGCGAGCTTTGCATCCAGTGCCCAGAAAGCCTTGACTACTCTAAGCGTGTTCTGCGTTACAGGTTCTGAGAAGTCTCCTCCCGGAGGGGAAACAGCGCCTATTACCGATACAGAGCCTTCCTTATCTACGCCAAGAGGCATTACTCTTCCAGCCCTCTCATAGAACTGTGCCAGCCTTGTGGCAAGGTATGCAGGATATCCCTCTTCCCCCGGCATCTCCTCCAGCCTTGATGATATCTCCCTCATCGCCTCCGCCCATCTTGAGGTTGAATCAGCCATCATTGCTACATTGTAGCCCATGTCTCTATAATACTCTGCCAATGTCATGCCTGTATAAACAGAAGCTTCTCTTGCCGCAACAGGCATGTTTGATGTATTGGCAATGAGGATTGTCCTGTTCATCAATGGGTTTCCTGACCTTGGATCCTTAAGTTCAGGGAATTCCGTAAGCACCTCTGTCATTTCGTTGCCCCTTTCCCCACAGCCGACATAAACTATTATCTCTGCGTCGCAGAATTTTGCCAAAGATTGTTGAGTGACAGTTTTGCCCGCCCCGAAGGGCCCCGGAATTGCCGCAACTCCTCCTTTTGCAAGCGGGAAAAGAGAATCAAATATCCTCTGGCCGGTTACCAATGGCATGGTCGGCTCAAGCTTTCTTGTTATCGGCCTTGCCTTCCTTACAGGCCATACCTGCATCATCATCATTTCTGTGCCATTTTCAAGCCTGCATACAATTTCTTCCACTGTGAATTTTCCTGACTTTATCTCTGCCACCTTTCCTGATTTTCCAGGCGGAACCATTATCTTATGCAAAACGCTTGGCGTTTCCTGCACTTCTCCTATCATCTCTCCACCTTTTACTTCATCTCCTTTCTTTGCAGTTGCCTTGAAATCCCATTTCTTCTTCCTGTCAAGGCCAGGTGCATCAACACCCCTTGAGATATAATCTCCCTGTTCTTTCTGCAGGACAGTAAGCGGCCTCTGTATGCCATCATAGATGCTCTCCAGCAGCCCAGGGCCAAGCTCAACAGATAGGGGCTTGCCTGTATTGATAACTTCCTCGCCAGGCCTTATTCCTGATGTGTCCTCGTAAACCTGTATAATCACTTTGTCTCCTTCAATCTGGATTACTTCCCCCATGAGCCTTTCCTTCCCCACTCTTACGACATCATACATGTTCGCATGGAAGCCCTTTGCCACAACAACCGGTCCGGCAATCCTTGACAATACTCCTTTCTCCATCTCAATCCCTCCACAAATCAACGCCTATTGACCTTATTATCAGCTTTCTCAAATTGTCTGATTTTGATTCTCTTGACACAGGAACAAAGACAGGCTCAACCATATCCTCAATTGATATCCTGTCATGGCTTTCAAGCTTCTCAAGCAACTCTTGCTCAACTATAACTATGCCTATCTCCTTTTCCTTTTTTATCTTCTCTATTGTATCAAGAAGATTATCCTCTGGCCTGTAGAATATCCTTATCCCTGCCAGTCCAAATCCGAGCGTAAAAGCCTCACTTCCAAGGCATGCTATCTTTTTCATGCGATAATCTGCTCCTCCACAGCTCTCATTTCCATTCCTAAGTGTTTTGCCTGAATGATTCTTCTTACATTTCTTATCTCTATTTCCTTGGCAAAAAGGTATCCAAGCACAACATATACTGAGAGTGGCTCCTGGTGCTGGAATACGAGCGTTTTCCTGAATATATGCCTTGAGAGCGCAACTTCTATAGGAATTAATGAATCCTCTAGCTTCAGTCCGTATTCTGACTCAGATAGTATCTTCGATATCTCCTCTTTTGAGCTTGCTGAAATTAGCTTTTTTACCAACGGCCTTCTTGTATAGAATATATGCCTGCCTATATCTTTCTCCTTGTTCCTCCACAGCCTCAGGAAAGCCAGTACATTGGTAATCTCTATCAGGCCCAAAAGGAACTCCTTGAAAAGCATGCCGTGTTCAGGCATCCTGTCCGCTAAGCTTATTGCATACCTGAAATACCTATGGTCGGTCTCATTCTCCATGCTGAATATGTCATTTTTTGCCATTCCCTTAAATGGTGCAGTGAGTGCCTCCAGCAAATCTTCCACAGAATTTTTCTCGGCAAGCTTTTCTGCCTTCAGCATCCCGTCAGGCAGGAGCATCTCCTTTATCTTGGCACCAGGTATTTTCCCTATTATCCCTCTTATTATTGTTTTGATGTTCTCTGAATCATTCCTAAGAAGGTAGGCGTTTATTACATCTCTGTATGGCTCTGGAGATATTTTCTTGAGCTTCCCTATTGTTGTAGAGTAATTCCTGTTCAGGGCCTTTTCTATGAGCTCAATACCAGAAAATGACGGAGCAAGTTCGTTTATCTCTTTCCTATACTGCGTCTCACCCAGGTAATTGGATATTTCAGCAAGGCTCATGTTCATCAGCTTCTGGTAATCCTTCTTAGGTATGAGCAATGTCCTCATTACTGCAACCCTTACAGAGGCATAAGGTGATTCCTCAAGTGCTATATCCTCCCTAATCATGGAAATATCTCACCTGCTATTTCCTTGAGGCTCTTTTCTTTTATTGCCCCAAGCAATGTGCCGTAGCTGTAATCTATGCTCATTGTGGCTTCTTTGTTCTCAGCAATTATCCCGCCGTCTATGTTTGCTTCCTTAACAGCAATTCCCTTGATGTGCTTGGCATCCTCCTTGCTACAGTAAACTTTATCCACATTAATCTCCTTCTTTGCCTTCTCAACCAGCTTTGGCAGGTATTTGGCATTGTTCTCCCGGAGGATATTTTTTGCCTGTTGCAGTGAGCTCTCTATAAGCTCCTGCTTCCTCTCAAGGGCAATCTGCCTTGATGCCCTCAGCATTTCTGCCTCTGCTATCTCCTTCATCCTCGCTATCCTTGCCTTGAATTCTTCCTCAAGCTTTCTTTTCTCTTCCTCTAAAATCTTCTCTGTTTCCTTCTCTATTGTATCTGTTATTGCCTTAGCTGCCCTGTATATCCCCCTGACTGCTTCCTTCCTCTCTTCAACTATGTCCTGCCTTATTTCTTCAAGGGCCATATTTATGCCATTCCTATTATCAGTATGGCTATGACAAGTCCGAAGATTACTATCGTTTCAGGGATTACTGTAAGAATCAATCCCTTTCCGAAAAGGCTCTCCTTCTCTGCCATTGCCCCTACCGCTGCCGCGCCTATGGATTTTTCAGCTAATCCTGCGCCTATCGCGCTTAGCCCTACTGCAAGCCCTGCACCTATTGCCACCAATCCTGCGCTTCCATTTGCTATTGCTGCTTCTACTGCCATTTTTTTACCTCCCGAATGGTTTAAACAATATTCCTCCACCTTTGTAGAACTTTCCAAAGAGTTCCACATAATGAAGCCTCAATGAGTGTAAGAAGCATCCAAGGCACCCTAATGCAATGTTTATTGCATGACCAACCGCAAACACTATCACTCCTATGGTTATTGATATTATGCTACCTTGGAGCAATCCTGATGAGATGTCATTAATTACCAGAGCCAGGCCAACGCTTGACAATCCTATTGCCATGAGCCTTGCGTATGAGAGTATGTTCCCGAAGATGCTTGGAATCTCAACTATGCCAGCCAATCCCTCTCCCAAATATATAATGTACCCTGCCGCCAGAATAATCAACAAGCCTGCTAAAAAGCTGATTTTTATTATTCCTGTCAGGCTGGCAAGCAGCATGAAAAATCCTATCTGCATTATCCACCATCCACCCTTGGCAAGGAACGCTTTCTTAAATCCATGTTCTCTCTTCTCGTTTATGAATCCAAGCACAAGGCCGATATTAATGTGCACTATTCCTATTGCTATGGCGGTAATTATCAATGGCTCCAGCGCATGTTCAGGGTTCCTGTTTAGTATAGGATGATACAGCTCTTTTCCAAAGAACTCTCCAAATACTCCGCCAAAAAGTATTGATGCAAATGAGGAAAATATAAGTATGTTGAAGAATCTTGAAAATTTTGGCATTTTCTTCTTCAGCAGCCAGAAAATAATCAATGTTGCAATGCCGTAGCCAATATCTCCAAGCATGAAGCCGAACATCAATGGAAAAGTTATGAAAAGGAACCATGTAGGGTCAATCTCCTTATATCTGGGTATTGAAAAGAGGTCAATGAAGAACTGGAAGTCGCTCACATGTTTTGGGTTTTCAAGCTCAACAGGAACAATATCTTCCTCTGTTATTTCCTCAGTCTCTATAATTATTCTCTCCCTTGCTGCTTTCCTTATTTCCTTTGTTGCTTTTGCAACAGATTCAGCCGGAAGGAAGCCCGTGGCAATGAATGATTTTTCAGTCTCTCCGAACAGAAGCGGTGCCTGAAGCTTTTCAAGCTCCCTTGAAAGCAGCTTCTCATATCCAAGCAGCATAGCAGAATGCTCTGCCTTGATTTTCTCTATAGCCTGCTCAGATTCTTTCCTTAGCCTCTCCATGCCATCAATCTCATCATGAAGCATTTTCGCATTCAATCCTTTTACATCAGCAACATCTATGGCTGAAAAATTATTGGATGCAAGAATCTTTCTTGCCTTCTCTTCCTGCTTCCTGTCTATGCACAATCCTATATACTCTTTTTTCCCTTCAATGTTAGACTTGAGGCTATACCTTGAGGTAATCTTCCTTACATTATTTTCAACATCTGCAGAATTGCTGGCTGTGCCGAAGAATACAGCTATGCTTGAAATATCAGTTATGCCCTCCAGTCCGACTTTTTTCAGGAGGAGTACCTTGCCTAAAAGCTCCATCTTCTTTTGGATGTCATTTCTCCTTATATTATCCATGTACTCAAATGCCTTGCTTGCTATGGCCTCTGATTTGGCTATGGCTTTTCCAATATCACCCTCCTTTGTCTCTGTCTCTCCACTTATGCCAAGCACGGATATTGCTGACCTCAACTGCACCAATGAGGACGATATCTTTTCAGCATCGGGTAAGGATTCTCCTATTTTCAGGTTTTCCTCGTTTTCAGTTATGTGCATCACCTTTAGGTCATGAAGTTTTTCTATTACATCCTTCATTGCCCTTTTTGAGCCTATTACCTTTATCTTGCTCATCTCCCTTATCATAGAATTTCCTCAAATTGCTCTAGTATTTTATTCACTGCTTTGGATATGTTCTTTTCTGCCTTTTTTGCCATGTCAGAAGCATCTTTCCTTGCCTTCTTTTCAGCTTCTTCCTTCTTTTCCTCTAATTTGGCATGTTCCTTGGCAATTCTCTTTTCAATAGCTTCCCTTGCTTTCTCGGTCTCTTCCTGCCTAATCTTCTCTGCCTTTGCCCTTGCATCCCTTATGCTTTCCTCTGCCTTTGCCTTTGCTTCTTCAATAGCTTTCCCTGATTCTTCCTCTGCTTCCTTTATTGCTTCAAGTGCTGTGTCCATCTTGTTTATGGTATAGGGCAAATCTTTATATCACTTTACTATATATAATATGGAAAACATTTAGTTCTCTATTTTCTTTGTTATTGCCCAATCCAGTATCACCTCTGCTGTATTTTGTAAATGTCTCTTGATTCTATTCTTATTTGCGTTTTTCAGGCTGTCGCTTTTGTATTCCTCAAGGTCAACTATGCACTTTGTTAGCTTTATCCCCCTCATGTAATCCAATGAAGATATATTCTCAAGTATATCCTTTATCTCATCAATTATAGGCACAAGGTCGCTTAAGAATTCCTTTTCATCTCTCTCAAATTGTATGAGATAGTCGACCAATCTCTCAAGCTCAATCGCTATATGGAGCATGTAATGCAACTCTATAGGCTTTATTCTTGTTGGCTGGTTAAGTGTAAGGGATGAAATGACTGATTTTTGTATCAGTATCTTGCTCCTGTCTATCTCTTCCTCGTACTTCGCGATAAGGCTCTGGCTGTAATTGTCAATCATGACATAGAGCAAATTTCTTATTTTTTTTGTCATGGTCTTTAGAAGGGCATCTGGCTCGCTTATTGACATGCTTGACTCATATGTAACATTCTCAGAGTCAAGGTCCACAAACTCCAGCCCAGACATCATATTCTTCTGGTTGAGGAGAGAACCAAGGTCAGTTTTTTTCTCGAAGCTTATCTTGAAAGATGATGCAGGATTCACATAGCAGGCCATTACAAGATTTATGAGCACATCCTTGTACAGCGAAGGAAGCGTTAGGTTTATTGTTTTCATTTCTTCTTTTCTTTTTTCAGGTGATATAAGAATTGAGCCATCGCTGCTTTCCTGAAGGAACACCTTTGAGCTTGAGTCTATCTTGTGCCTCTTGCACCAGGCTGTAGGCAAATAGACATAATGCATCTTGCCTGTTTTCTGTATGTTCCTTATCTCCATCTATAAGTAGGAGTATTTACTATATATATAAATATTTGTTTTGTTCTAGATTTTGACCCTTTCTTTATAGCAAATGTTCTACTTAGTTTTTCAAAATCTTTATAAACACATGTAAACAATATGTAGATTACAAGTAAATAACATGCAAAAGAAATCAAAGATTGATGTATACCTTACTCCGGAACATAAGGCAATAATCCAGGAGAAGGCTAAGAAACTGGACCTTTCTGTATCAGATTATATGAAGCTTAAGGCTCTTAACATACTCAAAAATGAGGAAGAAAAGTAAATTGGACCGAGAAATAAATCTAAAGAAATCAATGGAAAAGAGGATTGCAGCTAACAGGGCGCTCGGGCTTCTTATTGCTGTCGTAATCTCAGTTTCAATCCTAAATCTTCTCGGCACTCATACGGGTTATACTGTACTGCAAGAAAGCAATTTAATTGAGAGGGAATTTACCTCCAATGAAAATATTGCCTTGCCTATAAAAGACATAACTGCTCTTTACCTGAACAGCTACATATCAAGCAATTTCTCAGGAGAGGTATCTCTATATGATGAGAATAGGAGGTATTCAATATTGGATTACTCCATTCCTGAGCTTGATGAAGAAGTTGATAATTCATCAATAGAATTTGAATTGAATTACAATAAAATCTCTCCTGAAGTAGCCGAGCTATCAGTTGTTGCAGAGGAATATAGCTGCGTTGAATGGAAGATAAATGATGAGAGTATCTGCTATGGAGAAAATTCATGCTGCTCCTTATTGAACTTTGAATCTTCTGGCGAAAAGAATGAATCACTTTATCTCAACAATGGTAGGTATAATGCACAAGACAGGAATATAGTGAAAGCACAAGTCATTTATGCCAATTACAGCTTGGATATAGATAATGCTTACTCTGACATAAGGTATAGCGACATAAAAGGGATTGTTGTTGACTTGTTTGATAAGCTGCCATTGAGCAATGTATGCGGTGAGGCATGCAACCTTAACCAGAATATCGAGGCATATACACTAGAAGTAAAGGTTTATTCCGGAAGCTTATTTTTGGAGAATTATTCTTACCGCTTGACTCCAAATAATGCGCCTGAGTTCAAGGAAGTGCCAAATATAACCTTCTCAGATAATTACACTCTTGACTTAAGCAGATATGTTTCAGACAAGGAGGGAGATAATTTAATCCTCGATTATTTGAAAGTGGAAGGCATAGAAATAGAGTTTGATGGGCTTACTGCAATAATCAAAGCAGATGATAACTTTACAGGAAAAGCATACACATTTTTTACTGTGAATGATTCCTCATTAAGTGCTACTTCCAGCATAATAGAGCTTGAGGTTGTTGAATTCAAGCCTAAAGTTGTTGTGGGAGAGGCTGTAAGATGGGTAAAGAAGGCTTTGGTTATTGATAATAAAGTACTGCTTGAACATGAGCCTATTAATGTTACAATAAAGGCAGATGGTGAAGAGATTCTTGACAGGAATGTAGATATTATAGTTGAAGGGGAAAGGAAGGATTTGGATGAGTATGAGTATGACAAGAAGCTGGAGATTCTAGATGATGAAATAAATAATGCAGCCTTAGAAAAGAAAACAGCTTTGGAGGAAAAGAAGAGTGAATTTGTCAAGAGCAAAAGATTGGAGAATACTGGCAGGGCATTAAGGAAATTAATCTCCATAACTGGCAATGTTGTTTTGAATGAAGAAGAGGAAGAAGATAATACAGTTCTGATAATAAATGAAGATGTTCAAGAAGTAGAGGTAGAATACTTCACAGAAGCACCAATTGCAATTGAAGAAGAGATTGATAATGGAAAGAGGGTTACAATAAGCTCTGACATTGGCTATGAGGATGTGCTTGCATTTGCGGAGATACCTGATACGGATGCAAATTCGATAAGATTGTATCATTTGGTCGACGGAAGCAGGATTCCATCAAATTTCGATGGCTATGACAGTAATAATAATGAAATGGTGGATTATATTGAATGGACAGTTCCTCATCTCTCTAATCAGACTTATGAGATTATACTGATAACTAATGCTGACCATTTGGATGAAAACAGGACGTTTGTTGAAGATGTTTATGATTATGTAAAGGCAAGAGATTATAATTTCACTTTAATACCTGCAAACCATTATCTAAGAGTAAAGTTTGAAACAAATCTTACATCTGACAGGGACATAACCATATACGCAAGGAGCAATTACCCAAATGCATCTGTCCTGGTTTATGAGAAAGACAAGAATGATTCAATAGCTGACTTTGGAACAATTTCTGATGATAGGAGATATAAAATAATCCTAGATAATATTACAGCCCAGGATACATTTGACCTAAAAACAACAAATGATGTTGAGTTTGACTATGTTGTTGACCCAACAGTTTGCGACCAGGGAGATGAATTAACTGAATGCAATATTACAACTGCAAAGACATGGAATGGAAGTGTTACGTTTAACAATTTGAGGATTAAGAGCGGAGGCAGTATAGCACACACTACCAACACTAATGCCCAGACATATATACTAAATATAACTGCTACGAATTTCACAATTGAATCCGGAGGTACAATAAATCTTGCTGGAAAGGGGTATAGTAAAGAAAATGGCCCGGGAAATGGAACAAAAACAATTCATGGAGGTGGTGCCGGACATGGAGGAATTGGTGGGGATGCTGACTCCAGCTCTGGGACAGGCGGGATTGCATATGGAAGTGCTACTGAAACATTAACAATTGGAAGCGGAGGAGGGGGTACAAGCGCAGGTGCAGGGGGAGGCCTAATTATAATTAATGTTACAAACACATTAAATGTTTCAGGAATTCTCACTGTGAATGGAACTGCAGCATCTGCAAGTACTGACAGCGGAGGGGGTTCAGGAGGCGGCATAAATATACGTACTGGTATTTTTGGAGGCAACGGAACTATTACTGCAGATGGCGGCTCTGGTGACAGGACCGGCGCGCAGGGCGGGGGCGGGGGCGGGGGAGGCAGGATTGCAATCAGGTACACTACAAAGACATTTACAGGCACACTTAGAGCAAATGGAGGAGCCAATGGCCAGGCAAACTCACAGGCAGGAAGCGCTGGAACAATATATCAGGAACAATCTGGAAGCTTAAAC
>JAGVYS010000032.1 GCA_018303125.1 Candidatus Woesearchaeota archaeon
GCGTCCCTTATGTGCATATAAAGCGGCCTTTTTCTTTCATTTGCAGATGCCCTTGCAACAGCAAGGCTTGCGCCCAGAATTGAATTTCCGCCGAGCTTTTGCTTGTTCTCTGTTCCATCAGCCTTAATCATCTTCCCGTCAATTTTTCTCTGAGAGAAGGCATCCTCGCCTATCAGCAACTTGGAAATTGTATTATTGACTATGCCTGCTGCCTTAAGCATTCCTTTTCCACGAAACCTTTCCTTGTCTCCATCCAGGATTACTGATGCTTCATGCGAGCCTGCAGATACGCCGAATGGCACAGAGGCCTTTCCTGATGCACCAGACTCAAGAATGCACTCTACCTCAATTGATGGAGCAGATCCAGAGCTTAATATTTCCCTTGCCCTTATGGATTTTATTGAGGACATAATAGCATATGGAATATTTTGATTTATAATACTTTTTATACAGCATTAATCATGAAAAGAATATCCAGATAAATGCAGATGAGGCAACAACAGAAGCGATTGTGAACGGCAAGCCTATCTTTACAAATCCGCCGAAAGTTGTCTTATAACCTTCCCTTTTCATTATTCCCATTGAGACTATATTGGCTGATGCACCAATCGGTGTAACATTGCCCCCTATGCTGGCGCCTAGGAGGAGGCCGAAAAAGAAAAGATAAGGATTTGCACCAAGCTGGTCAGTAAGGCTCTGCGCTACTGGCAGCATTATGACAAGGTAGGGTATGTTGTCTATGAAGGCACTTAAGAGAACTGAGAAGGTTACTATTATTATGAAAGCAAGCAGAATGCTGTTTCCTGACAGGGTACCCATTATTCCTGCAACATCATTGACTATGCCTGAGGAAACAAGGCTTGCTACGAGTATGAATACACCGATTAAGAACAATCCAGTTTGCCAATCAAGCTTTTTTACATACTTTACTACTTTAGTGTCCTTTGTATGAGACACATACCAGGCATAGCATAAGATGCCAAATATAACGCACCATGCGCCTGCATTTAATGGGATTAAATCGCCGAGAAATGATGAGACAATCAGGGCAGCAACAAGAGCAATTACAAATAAAGCAGGAACAATCGAGATATACTTTTCTTTTTCTATTTTAGGCATTTTTCCTGAGTATCTCTTGAATGCAAAATAGAGCACTATGAGAGAAACTATTGCGCCAAGCTGAACAGCGAAGAACATTCCTGGCTTGCCATCAATTAAGAAGAACTCATTGAAATTCATGCTAAGGTAACTGCCGAGGAGCATGCTGGGAGGGTCGCCAATCAGCGTTGCTGTTCCCTGCAGGTTGGAGCTTATTGCAATGCCAATAAATAATGGCACGGGATTTATCTTGCATTTTTTTGCTATGGATAAAGCTATAGGCGCCACAAGGAGCACCACCGCAACGTTCTCAAGCAGTATTGAAAGGGCAGATGCCAGGGTACAGACAATAAGCATTGCAACCATGGTGCTTGAGGTTTTGGAAGCAAAATAAACAGCGAGGAAATCAGGCATCTTTGAATAAAGGAAGACTTCGCTTACAAGAAGCATGCCGAAATAAAGCAATATCACATTCCAGTCTATTGCTCCAATGGCATCAGTTATACCAAGCATGCCTGTTAAAAGAAGTATTGCGACAGCTATCCATACAACTATTTGCTTTTTCTCGTAATGCCTTATTATGAAAAAGTAAGTAACTACAAATATGACCAGCGCTATTATCTTTGTCAGCATAATCAGCAAACGTCAAGATGGTGCTTGTACATGAGTGCAACATTTTTGTCCTTAATCGCAGACAATATATTACTCCTTATATCCTCTGAAGATACCTCTTTTTGCTTCTGCACCCATTTATTGACTGATTTTGTCACCTCTGAAGCTATATCTTCGCTTTTCCTTTCACTGTACTCGCAGTTTAATGCTGCTGAATACACAGAAGCATAGACTTTTTTCTCATCGTAATTCTCACTGTGCTCCTTCCTTTTTACTATATGTTTTCCTTTCAATTTAGGTTTATAGTCCCATTGGCTATAAGCATAAGCAGCCAGCCAAGGCCTATCATTAGCAAACCAGCTGCAAGGCGCATATAAGCTTTGCTGCCTTGTTTCCATTCCTGGATATGATGCATCTTTGCGCCCAGCACAACCATCATGAGTATTATGAAGAGCGGAAGCACGAAAATTATGTTATAGAGTACAAGCATAAGGAATGCGGCCATGTTGAAGTTCTGTGACAATATGAGGGTTATGGCAAGATATGGGCCTCCTGTGCATGGCAGCTCAACAGTGGCAACAAAGATACCGAGGAAGACTATCGTTCCCAATGATATATTTTTTACCTTTTCCTTTATTTTTTCGACATACTTATGGGGTATCATAAGAGAAAATCCCTTTCCATACCAGAAGTAATCCTTTACCTCTATCAGGCCTGCAATTACAACCAGGAAGCCAACTGCAATTGATATATATTCGGCTATAACTAGAGGGATGTTTGCAAGGAATGTAGTCAGGCCAAGGCCAAAAAGAAAGTATGTTACAAATACTGCTGATATGTAAATAATGCCCAGCTTTAGCATCTTTTCCTTCTTTTTTGCGACAAGAAGCGTTGATATAAGCAGTATTAGTACGCCTATCGCGCACGGGTTTATCGAGTCAACTATGCCGGTCATGACTATAGTCGCAAGAGTCGGAAGCTGCAACTCTACTGCCATTCTATGTCTCCTATGGTGTTTTCTTCCCTATCAAAACCATCATAATCCCAGCCCTTTGCTTTCCAGCTTGTGCAAATTATATCAGTTGTTTCGGACTCAGAACTATCAAAGAGGATGATTATGCAGTCCCCTGGGGGAACTTGCTGGGCAGGGTAGGGGACATAGTTTTCAGGCCCTGACATCCTTTTTCCATTTATATATACTTTTAGCGTTGATTCTTTGTTATCACACATCTCTCCATTTCTTGCCTCAATCAATCCTTCCTTTGTGGGATAGGAAACATAGTTATTTTCCAATTTACCACCTATAACTTTAAAGAAATTTCCCAGGCTTACTTCTTTTAGCATGCTTACCGTACCTTCAACATGAATCCTGTTGTCGTCATGCTCATGTAAAAGAGATGTACCTATCTTGTTTCTGGGAAAATTAGGATTAATAAGATCAAGGCTCTTTCCGCATAGCATGACTTCATAATCGGCATGCCAGTGCACAGGGCCTTTTGTGGCAGATGAAGCATTGTCAGTTATTGTGTGGAAAGCAAGATAGAGAGTAGAGAGGGCAACAGGAACGGCTATTGAAAGGAAGAGGATTTTCTTATGAGTTTCTGAAAGTTTTTTTGATAAGGATACAAGAGCAGCTAACAGCACAATTACTGAAACTATTTTTATGTAAAAAATAGGCTCTAATGCCGTAACACTTATGTCATATGCAGAAACAAGTACTGATTGCATAATCAAAAAAAATGCAATAATGCAAATTTTCATCTTAACAGAAAGGGCATCCCTTGTCCTTGTTTTTGTCTTTTCCCATTTTATTCACCTCCGTTAAAAGTACAAAAATATATATAGCCCTGTATTTAAATATTTCTGGTATGGATTATGACGTTGTTGTAATAGGCGGAGGCACTTCCGGCCTTAGGGCAGCTATTGAGCTTTCTTCTTCAAGGAAGACAGCACTTATAGAAGATTCTGATTTAGGTGGGACGTGCCTTAATACCGGATGCATTCCAACAAAGGCAATGCTTCAGGCCTCCTCTCTTTATTATGAATCTAAGCATCTTTCCGGCTTTGGGGTCAACGTACCTGTCTCAAAGGTAAATTTCCCAAAGCTGATGCAGAGAGTCAGAGGCATAATAGAAGAGGCACATAGGCACATACATAAGAGCATAAAAAGAAAAAATCTTACTCTAATAAAGGCACGTGCGTCTTTTGCAGGCAAGGATACAGTAAGGGCAGGAAACGAATTAATCAGGGCAAAGAATATTATCATATCAACCGGTTCAAGAAACTGTGTTCCTAAAATTAAAGGCCTTGAGAAGACAGGCTATATAACGAACCATAACATGTTACAAATGGAGAAACTCCCAAAGTCAGTTATAATCATAGGGGGTGGATACATCTCCATGGAGCTTGCCACATTTTTCAACCAGCTTGGCTCAAAAGTCACTATACTCGAGAGGCATGACAGTGTGCTGAAAATGCTTGACCCTGAAATAAGCGAGCTTATAGCATCTTACTATATTCAGGATGGGGTTAGCATAATGCTAGGTACTGAAATTCTGGAAGCAAGGAAGAAAGGAAGGATGAAGGAGATTGTTATAATGAAGGATTCCAATAGAAAAGTTCTGACTGCAGATGAAATTATAGTTGCTACCGGGATGATGCCTAATACCGATAATCTTGGATTAGGATTGGCAGGCATAAAGACAGATGAAAGGTGCAGCATAGTTGTAGACAGTTATCTCAGGACAACAAACAAGAGAGTTTATGCGATGGGAGATGTCATAGGCAAGGCAATGTTTGCCCATGCAGCAAAGAGGGAAGAGGCCGTTGTTATTAACAATATAATGCACAGGAAAAAGAAGAGAATGAACCTAAGCGTTCTTCCATGGTCAGTCTTTACCAGCCCACCAATAGCCGGAGTGGGGCTTACAGAGACACAGGCAAGGGAGAGGGGAATAAATACAGGCATACTAAAAGCATATTTCACACAGGCAGGCAGGGCGCATATCATGATGAACACGCGTGGATTTGTCAAGGTAATCTTCAACAGAAGAAATAAGAGGATTGTGGGTTGCGAGATAATAGGCCCAAGGGCAGATGACCTCATACATGAGTTTTCCTGCCTGCTAAACAGCTCTTCCCCTGACTTAGATACATTAAGGAAAACTATCCATATTCATCCTACGCTTTCTGAAGTGATGGAGTCGCTGGAAGAAGAATAGCCTTATTTGCATAATTCAAAAAGATGTCTGATGATATCTTGTATCTTTTCTTTATTCAGTTCAATATAATTCCTATTGACCATAAAACCTTCATAGGATATCCTGTTCCTATACTCTCTCATCTGCTGGAGGAATTGCCTTGTCTGCTCATCAAACTTTCCTTGTTTGGCCACATAATCAATAAGTTCCTGATGCGCACCCTCTCCTTTTATTTTGATGCCTTCCTTTAATGCCGTTGCTTCAAGCAATTTATGAATGGAGTCATAAAAATCAAGCAAAGTGTTGCTCGGGTACATATCCATATCAGTTTTATCAAGTCTTTGCAGAGTTATCTCTGCCATTTTCTTTAATGATGCAGGTTTTTGCTTGTCGGGCTTAATTTTTGTAATCATTTGTAGCCAACTAAATATCCGCTTAACACAATCCCGTTTATAATATTGTTCTTTAGCTCTGGTGGGTATAGAGTAAAATTTTCCATAAAATGCAGCTCTATTTTTCTTGCTAACTTTCTTTCAAAGATTTTAAGGCTTATCTCTTCTTTTTTGCACTCCACGAATAAATCTATATCACTAGCTTCAATGTCTTCCCCTCTTGAATAGCTTCCAAATAGCACTATGGATTTAGGCATCAGCTTTTCTTCAATGAAACAAATAAGATCTGATTCAAGGATGCATGAAAGGTTGTGAATGCTCTTATGCATCTTGAATAGCTTGTTATCAGGATTTGCCCTGTATAAAGGATATACCCTTTTTCCCCTTTTTTCGCTATGTTCATTGATTATACCCAATTTCCTTAGATCTTCAAGATTTTTTTTAGCAGATGTATGCGCCAATCCTATGCATCTACTGATATCCATAAGATAGTGGTCTTTACTAGGCATTGTAAAAAAAATTGCAGCTGTCCTGAATATACTACTTTTTTGTAACATATGTTACATTATTGTAATAAGTATTATATAAACCTATCTGTTTTGTGGGCTGTGTAATATGGATACACGCCCTATGCCCGGAACACATTTCTTTTTATGTAAATACACTCAGAAAGGCGTAATAAGTCTTTAACTCTCTCAAGTATTTTTACATATCCATTGGAGGCTGGCCTGGAGGAGGCATCTGGCCCTTTGACTCGGAACTGCCAGATATGACATCATCTATTCTTAGTATCATTACAGCTACTTCAGCAGCTGAGCTTACTGCCTGCGTCTTTATCTTCAGAGGCTCTATAACACCGCTTTTCCAGGCATCCATTGGCTTTCCTGTAAAGACATTTATGCCTGACCATTTGGCGCCCTTGTCATGCTGTGATTTTAAGTCCGTAAGGACATCTATAGGGTCAAGGCCAGCATTTTCAGCCAATGTCCTTGGTATGATGTCCATAGCATCTGCAAAGGCCTGTACAGCCAATTGCTCCCTTCCTGAAAGCGACTGGGCATATTTCCTAAGCTCTTTTGATAACTCTACTTCAGGAGCTCCTGCGCCAGCGACAACCTTGCCATCAACTAGCGAAGCAGAGACATCGCCAATAGAGTCATCCATTGCTCTTTTTACTTCATCAACAACATGCTCAGTGCCACCCCTTATGAGGATTGTGACTGATTTAGGATTATGGCAGTTTCTCACGTATGTCATTGCCTCTTCCCCTACTTTTACCTCTTCAACAAGGCCTGCCTTTCCTAAGTCAGATGCAGAAATCTCTTTTATGTTTGAGACTATCTTTGCCCCTGTTGCCCTTGACAATGCCTCAAGGTCAGATTTTTTTGCCCTCCTGATGGCATATACCCCTTTCCTGACAAAGAAATATTGCGCGATGTCATCTATGCCCTTCTGGCATATAATCACATTTGCTCCTGTTGATGTTATCTTTTCTACCTTATCCCTTAGCATCTTCTCTTCCTGGTCAATGAATGACTGGAGCTGCTCAGGGTCGGTAATCTGTATCTTTGCGTCTATTTCTGTATTCTTTATCTCAATAGCAGCATCCAATAGAGCTATCTTTGCCCCTTCTATCCTCTGAGGCATTCCTGAATGGACCCTTTCCTTATCCAGCACAATTCCTTCTATAAGCTCAGAATCATCAACTGAACCGCCAACCTTCTTTTCGAGCCTTACATCTTCCCTGTTTATCTTTATCTTTCCATCTGATTTCTCTAAGATTGCCTTTATTGCCCTTACAGTAAGGTCTGCCAGCTTTTCCTTTGCATTTTCAGCCCCCTTTCCTGTCATTGCGGTCATGGCTATTTTCCTTAGAATAGAATCATCCTTCTCAGAAACATCCACGCCCATCTTCTTCAGTATTTCCTGAGCCTTTGCCTCAGCCAGCCTATATCCCCTGGCTACAACAGTTGGATGCACGTTCATCTCAAGCAATTCCTCTGAATTCTTAAGAAGCTCACCTGCAAGCACAACTGCTGTTGTCGTGCCGTCTCCTATCTCATCTTCCTGCGTTTTTGCAATCTCAACCATCATTTTTGCAGCAGGATGCTCAATTTGCATCTCATCAAGAATTGTTACGCCATCATTTGTAACTGTGACGTCTCCTAGAGAATCGACTATCATCTTGTCCATGCCCTTCGGGCCAAGAGTTGTCCTTACAGTCTCAGCCACCATCCGGGCAGCCATTATGTTGTTCCTTTGGGCGCTTCTCCCTGTGGAGCGCTGTGTGCCTTCCGGCAATATGAATATTGGTTGTATTTGGTTATTTGCCATTTATAATCCCCTCGTTATTTGGGGGTAAAAAGGGATATTTAAAGCTATGGCTGCACCACCACTTGGAATAGGCAGATGTTAGCTATACAGCTCCTTTAGCTTTCTTTCTGTAAACTCTTTAATCTGCTCAAAACTTTCAAGATTTGGTGTAAATCCAGTAAGCTCTTTTTTCCAGTATTCCGAGAAGCCAGATAGCTTGCCAAATAGCTTTCGTAAGTCAAATTTTTCATTATAATATTCCATTTTACTATCTATCAGCTTCTTTCCAGCAAATACATTGTTGCGAAGAAGGAAATTCAGGTCAAATAAATCCCTTGCCCTCTGCCTTGTCATTATTGCCCTTATTTTTTCAGCAAATATCTCTTCCTGCTTCATGCAAAGGAGATTAAATTGGGCTATTTCCGGATAAACAGGAGAATATGCAAGGGCTTCAGGCTGAAGAATAATGCCAGATTTTAAATTGATATCAATCCCGATGCTTGCATAAGTTACCGGCTTTCCTGAAAACAATGGACCTTCTATCCTTAAGCCAATCAAAACAGAGTTATATGGCTCTTTTTTCCGGTGCTGAACTGCCTTAATGCCAAATCTCTCAAAATCAGATATAACTCCCGCAATAAGCTTATTTATGTCGATTTTACTCGTCAAACTAAAATCTAAGTCTTCACTGAACCTGTTAAGCTTGTAGAATTTATAGAGGCATGTACCTCCTTTGAAAACAAGCTCATTTTTTGTATTCCCTGAAATGCTAAGGAGAGCAATGTCTATCAAATAGTCCTTCTCTGCGTTTCCAAGCGATAGCCGCTTAAGCCTTGCAAAATCCTCAAGTTCTTTCTTTGTTATCATGGTTTATTATCAGCTTCCAATAACTGTCCTTTTTCCCTTTCTTTTTCCCCAGATAATCAAGTGGGATATAATTATTGTCCATTGCCTTTAACCCATAGCTTTTGCCAGTTCTCATTTTCAGTATGTACCCGAGCCTTTTGATAAGTGAAATATTGGCTACCCTTTTTGCATAGGAAGCAAGCTTCTCATAATCTGTTTCTTCATTTATAGCTTCTAATATGTCTTGGAGCGGAAGCCTGAAGAGCATGGCATCTATAATAGCCTTTTCCCTTTCAGCCATAAAAATATTGAAATCAGAATACTTTTCCTTTTTATACCCGAACATATGCACTGTTTTTGAGAACAATATCTCAGTATTGCTGATTTTTATAGCCTTTCTCGCCACAGGAACCATGACGAATAAACTGAAAGGCTGCTGCTGCGTCATGTTGTAATGCCTGAAAGCCGTCCATAGGCTTAAGTAAGAAGGCTTTGCAATGTAAGATGCAAAAATAATCTCGTCCTCATGGACAGTATACTTTCCTTTCTCTATCCTCCTTATAAGCCCTTTCTTATGCAGCCTGTACAAAAGTGTCCTGACATACTCTTGGCTCTTGTTAGTTATTTTGGAAATATCATTTTCTGTGAATAATGGCATCCTTTCAAGCATTTTCAACAGGCGAATAGTTTTCATTTTAATCACAAATGCCTAACCACTATATAAATATTTTGTTTTATTATAATAATCAAATTTGATTATTTTAAATAATTAAAATATTATATTACTTATAAAAAGTATTAAATATACTCCTTCCTAGTGTATTGGAATGGTCCAGCAGGAAAAGGTAGATGAGCTGGCTAGTGTAATTTATTCCTCAGGCATGGCTGCTTCATTGTGGGATGCAAAAAGAAAGGCCAGCGATATTCTTGGATTAACCAAAGCTCAGAAAACTTCTATAGTTCAATCTGTTCCAAATCCAGCTATAAGCACTGTTTTCACAGAGAGAGAAGAACCTATAAAGGAGATTCCTGCTGAAAGCCTGAAAGAGGATGCTTATCCTGCACAGGAAGAGACATTTGTTGCCCAGGGAGATTTTCAGGAGATAAGCAGCCTAGATACTATGGCAAGTCAGGAAGCTTTTGATTCTATATCAGGAGAACAAGATGTGCCTGTTCAGGAAAGTGGGATTCAAGAAGCTATAACTGACTCTGCATCGCAGGAAGACTTTTTTGCTCCAGAAATACAGGATATATCCCATGATACTGTTTCAGAGAATTCATTTGATAACTCTATTCAAGAAGGAAATGACTCTTTTACCCCTGAATTTAAAGAAGAATCACAGGTTTTTGAGGAAGGCAATGGATTTCCAGATAGTGCAGCTTCTCCTGAAGTAAATCAGGATGATTCTCAAACGCAGAACGAATTCGATAATCCTGAGCTTGACTCCAATATGAAGGTATCGGAAGCTGTTGAGGAGAAGAAGAAATCCAATAGCTGGGATATATTCTCTTAATAGCAGAGTTACTATTTTTTGCTTTCTATCTCCTTTAGGGGAAGCATAGCAAAGAAACCTGCGGGCTTCAGCCCGTAGATGAATTTGCGATATATGCGACCCTCGTCGTTTTCGCAAACTTTAATAGTTCAGCCGACAGAA
>JAGVYS010000034.1 GCA_018303125.1 Candidatus Woesearchaeota archaeon
GCCTCATGCTTGATGCAAGAAGGTGCTTGCTGATGCACCATTCCTCGCCCTCAGGATTCGTGACCATCTTCTTAAGCATCTTTATCCTGAGCTGCCTTATAGATTTAAGCATGTCCAAGTAATTATCGTTTCCTGTCTTCATTGCTGTAAAATAGAAATGTTCCTCCAGGCTCACCATGTTCATTATCGCAATGCTCAAGTCCTCATCCCTTGAAAGGTCGAGATTACCTTTCTTTACTTCTTCTGCTTTTTTTAGCCATTTCTTGATTCTCTTTTCCATTTTTATCCCCATTGCAAAAATAAACTTATCAGCAGCAATAATGTGAATGTTAGTGTTATGCCCTGGAATGGGAGCATCTTATCATTTCTCAAATGAGTTAACTTTTTACTTATCCAGGGAGAAATGCATACTATGAATGCACCTATTAAGCTTCCAACTAAAAATAGGTTGATGACATAAGTCCTGTTCAGCAAAGAGCCATACTCCCCGGCTATGTCAAGATAGAACGCTGAAACAGGCTGTAAAATTGGCACAAGCGGGATTACTGTAAGAGCAAAGGATAATGCGATGAGGAGTTGCTTCTGGAATAGCAAATACTCTTTTTTGATTGATTTCCCGATCCACCATCCCAGAGAGACTGCGAATGCGCCGACAAAAAGACCTATCACGCTTGCCTTCACCCCAAGCCATAATGCACCGCCGGCTGCAACTGCCGCCCCTGCAGTGCAGAGTGGGCAATGCGCCAGGGCTTTCTGAGGAAGCAGAAATAAAAAAACGGCCAATGCATACAGCTTCCTTGTTTTCATTTTACACTCTCATGAACTCATAAGTGCTTCCATCCTTTGCTACTGCGTATATGATAAATTGACCATCCTTTGCTCCTGGCATTCCCGGAGAGCCTGACGGCATTCCCGGCATTGCTATACCCTTAATATCCGGTTTTTCAACCAATAATTTCTTTATCGCTTCGATTGGGATATGCCCTTCCACGAAATAATTGCCATATATTGCCATGTGGCAGCTTGTCATATCTTCCGGAACACCATACTTTCTGTGCACTGATGCCATATCTGTGTTAACGATGCCAACGTCAAAGCCCTTTCTCCCTAGCCATGAAGAGTATGCACCGCAGCAGCCGCAAGAAGCAGATTTGAAGAGCGTTACCTTTTCCGTGCCTTCAGGCAGATTTAAAGCAGGCTGCTTACCTGAAAAATAAAATAGGCTGCCTATAAGAATCAAGGCAAAAAAAGAAAAATAAACCAGTTTTCCCATGTCAACAGCCCCCTACCATGGATGGCGCGCTTTTCTGCGCTGGTTGGCTGGCTATTTTTACAGCGCCTCCTGAAGCGATCTGTATGCCGGAAAGGACGTTTACCTCGCTCTTGAGTGCAGTGATCTCAAATGCCTGCACCAGCGAGAAAATAACAAGCAACCCAAGACAAATGCCTATTATGAGTGTAGCACTGTATTTTTCCGGCACCTCTTCAGCAGCTATTCCAACCTTTTCAGGCAGAATCTCCTTTTTTCTCTCTTCATTTTCTTTCATTTTAACAACCTCCGACCATTTGGCCACCAGATGATGTACCTTGCTCAATGCCCCTATACTTATTGCTGGCAAGATTGATATAGTTAAGTTCCACTCCTTTTTCTTTGAGTATAGCTGCTTTTTGCTCATGCACGCCCGGGAAGAATAGTACTTTCCATTTCCCTGCCTCTTCCAGCATCTGCCCATCAGTATACTCATCTGCGTGCTTTGTAAGCAGGTATTTTGTCAGCCCTCTCATGGCGTAGCTGTGCGCGCATCCGCAGGCAGGCTCGCCATTTTCAAAGATTACTGCCCTTGCACCGCAGCAATACTCGCATGATATGCCGTTTTCCATCTTGTAGAGTATATTGATGAAACGCTTTTTTTGCTCCTCATTCAGTATAATGTCAATATCCATCTTGCCAAGCTTGGAAATCGTGGCATCAGCAAGCCTTGGATTGTCTGCTGATACATCATCAAAGCTTATCCCCAATTCCTTACCATAGATTTCTGGGATTCCTGCAGGCAGAATTCCTGATACACTCTCTGGGGAAGCAAGAGTCCCTCCAGCTTGAGCGTTTCCATATTGGGCAGCAGAAAATAGAATGCTGCCTCTCATGCCTTTCACGCTTTGTATCTGGTAGGCATTAAAGAGAATTATAACAAATGCTATTGCCAGCAACCAGATGAATGTTTTTGTTGTTTTTTGTCCTTCCATTGTGTTTGGCTCACCCCGAGCTTTTATGATACCTGTTCTAAATTTAGAAACACCTTATTTAAATAGCGTGAAACTAGTTTCTTATAGTTAAAGCATTATCCAAAGCATGTTTCAGGAAAATAGTTATCTTGTTTCGCCCTTTGAAACAGTGGCGGAAGCCGGAGGAAATCACATGAAAGCAAGAAATGTTTTGGTGGCGACGTTGTTGGCGGGCCTCATGTCAGTGGCATTTGCTGCTGCAGACGGGATGGAGGCTCACTATAGTTTAGACGCGCCTGTGCTTGTGGGCAGGGGGCATATGCAATCGCTGGGTAATTTGCAGGGCGTATCCGGCATGATGCATTGGGCAGATAACGGCAGTTTAATAACAATGCAGGAAATGCATGAACGCATGGATGAGTGGCATAAGAACAACCAGCCATTATCCGGCAGAGTGGCGATGCCATGCATGACAGGAGTGCAGTAAATTGGAAACTTTTTTATTTGGCAAATGGTAGGTACTAACGGAGGAGACAAAAAATGATGCATTACGGATACGGATATATGGGATACGGCCTGTTTTTCCAGCTTTTGATATTTGCGGTTTTTTTTGCCGTGCTCTGGTGGCTGCTTAAGGAGGGTAGCCATAGAAGCAGAGAAGAGCCTATCGCCATCTTGAAGAAAAGGCTTGCAAGAGGGGACATAACAAGGAAGGAGTTTGAGGAGCTTAAGAAAGAGATAGAGTAACATGGAAGTTTCACCGAGAAGATTGGCAGTGGCAATTGCACTTATTTTTCTTCTTGGTGTCCTGTTCGCCATTGTTAATGGCTATTACACGGAAGAGGAAGACTCTGCCCTTCCCATTATTGTCTATGGCATATCATTCCTGTCTCTGGTTATCGGCGGGATTATTATCTTACTTTTCCAGTGGAAAATAAGCAAAATGCAAATGACAAGGGTGCTTAAGGTCTTGCCATCTGAGGAACGCTTGCTTGTCACACTGCTTTTGGAGAATGGAAATTCCATGGAGCAGAATAAACTTGTTGCACTGTCAGGTTTTAACAGGGTGAAGATTTCCAGGCTTGTCTCAGCATTGGAAAAGAGGAGAGCCGTAAGGAAAACTGATTTAGGGAACACTAATCTTATCGTCCTTGATATTTAAGCTTGGCTTGAAAAGATTCATCAATGGAGCGTCCAGACTTACGACCCTTAGCTTACCATTGGATTCGATGTGCGCAAGACCTTTAGACTTCATTTTCTGGACTGTCCTGAATGCTTTTACTTTACCCATAAGGGGGAGCTTGGAGATTTGTGACTGTGGTGCAGAGCCATTGCTACTTAACAAGAAGCCCAGTACTTCCCTTTCATCTTTGTCGAGCAGCCTTAGCATGGTTTCCCTTGAAAGCGAAGATGTCTCTTCCTTTTTCTTCACTTCACGGAAAAGGATGTAAGACCATAGGAATCCAAAAACAACGGCAAGGACAACAAGGGATATCATTATGACATTATGGTGTGTTATTGCAAACATGAGATAAGTGTTAGAAGTAGACTGGTCCTTGTTGGCATCTGCTATTAGCGTGATGAATATTCCTATAGCTAAAAGTGAAATGAACAAAATTAAGAGCAATGCCTGCGTGAGGCTTAATGTCTGGTTTCGCATTTTGAAACTAACCTTTATATATTGTTTCAGCTATAGTAACTTCAGAAATTTAAATCTTGTGGAGGCAAACATCATGGAAGGGCATGAAGAAAAAAAGGACGTGCATGAGGATAAGCAGAAAGCCCAAGAGAAAAGAGAAGAAACCATAGAAAAATACAGGCATGCGCCGGAAAGCCACAATCTGGGCCTCTGGTTAGGTGGCATACAGGTTTTTTTGCTAATGATTATCGTATTCCAGACAAGCAGCCTGAATTCAGTAGTTGTAGATGTCGGTGCTTTAGACAAGCAGCCTTCCGGAAATAACCAGCCTGCTGCCCCTAAAAATAATATTGACATGAAGGCTCTGGTTGATGATGATTCATATCTTGGCAATGAAAATGCACCTGTTGTAATAGTGGAGTTTAGCGATTACCAATGTCCATTTTGCAGGCGCTTTTGGATTGATACTCTGCCATCGCTAAAGAAAGAGTATATTGATACAGGGAAAGTAAGGCTTGTTTACAGGGATTTTCCACTTAATTTCCATGCTGGTTCAAAGCCGGCAGCAGAGGCAGCAGAGTGTGCAGGGGAGCGAGGTGGCAACCAGATGTACTTTGCCTTCCATGACATGATTTTCGAGGAACAGAACAAGCTTGGCCAGGGCACAATTTCATTTGGGGCTAATGAGCTGAAGGCATGGGCAAAAAGCGTTTCCGGACTGGACTATGGCAAGTGGGAAGAATGCTTCGAAAGCGGTAAATACTCTTCTGAGGTGGAAAAGGATTTACAGGATGGCGTGAGTGCAGGCATCAAGGGAACTCCTGGCTTCATAATAAACGGCCAGATAGTGTCGGGAGCGCAGCCTTTCCAGGTATTCAAGCAGGTAATTGACGCTGAGCTGCAGAAGGTGTAAATAAGAAAATGAGCAGAATATCCAATGGGGAGGTGCTTTCGCTCTTGAGGCGGATAGCTAACAACAAGGGATACGCTTTGCTGGCAGTGCTTATTGCCTTGTTTTTTTACTCCCTCAATGTCCTGTTTGCAAATCTGTGGCTTTTAATCTCTTTTGTGGAATCAAGTGGCCTTCCTGCTTCTCTTATGCTGGCCTTCCGGCTTCTTGTTTCACACAGCCAGACTATGGGAATGATCTCTTATCTTCTGCTTGTATTGACCAGCATGCTTATCGGGATACTATTCTCCTTGGTTGTTTACAGGATAAGGAAAGCAGGGAGACAGATGAGGAATACTAGCCTATTAAGTGTATTTGCAATCCTTTTTAGCGGAGTTGCGTCAGGCTGCACTTCCTGTGGCCTTAGCATTGCTTCCGCATTAGGTCTGGGCTCTTTTATTGCAGGCGTGTTGCCGTACAAAGGCTTGGAGATTTCATTTCTTGTAGTGGCAGTTCTCATCATTGCAATAGCCAAGACACTCGCGGATATGAAACAGTGCAGGGAGTGTAGTGTAACTGAATATCGAGGAGCAGACAGCATGGGTGAGGCAAGATGAGCGACTTTGTGTGCGGGGACTGCCAGAAATCTTTCAGCACATCTGAGGCATTGGAGCAGCATCAAGGCGCAAAGCATTCACTGCAGAAAAGCAGCGGATTAACCCGTAAAAATAAAAAAACAGCGCTATGGGGAGTAGTCATCATTGTTGTCTTGATTTTCATTGTTCTATTTTGGCAGTTATCAAATGCGAAGACTCTACCGCCTACAGACATAGCAAGGCATATAGAAGTTAGTCCACCTTCGCACGTAATGAAGAATCCGATGAGGATGGAAATCCAGAAGCATATGCTTGAGCATGCTGATGGAATAGAGGGGGGCAAGGGAGGAGTGGTGATAAATTATGATTGCGAGAGCTATTCATGTGAGACAGGGATGATTGAGAGGCTTGAGGCCTTTGCCGGCAAGTACGATTATGTATATGTCGCACCTTACAGGAATATGAAAAACAAGATAGCGCTCACAAGACTCAATCAGATAAGTGTGCTTGATGAATATGATGAAAAAATGATAGAGGATTTTATCTTGTTAAGATGAGCAGGAAAATCTTTTTAGTGCTGCTGGTGGCATTGGCTGTTGCAGGATGCGTGCAGTATGCAGGCCAGGATGGCTCTGCCAGGCCAAGTGCGGAGAGGCAGAGCGTGGAGCTGGAGGATGGCGCAGTTTATTCAATTACTGCATCTGAGGTTATAAAGAATATCAATGGCAAGGAGCACCAGATGTACGCTTATAACGGCATGATTCCAGGGCCACTCCTGAAAGTGGCGCAAGGCTCTAGGATAAGCATAGAATTCAAGAACGATTTGAGGCATGAGACAACAGTCCATTGGCATGGCCTAAGGCATAACGTGAAGGACGATGGCGTGCCGGATATGTCGCAGGAGCCTGTCAAACGAGGAGGAAAATACACTTATAACCTTTATTTTCCGGATGCAGGCATTTATTGGTATCACCCCCATGTCAGGGAAGACGAGCAGCAGGATTTGGGGCTTGCCGGAAACATACTCGTGGCCCCAAAAGAGCCAATATACAATCAGGTTAACCGCGAGGAAGTGCTCATGCTTGATGATATATACATAGACAATAAAGGAATTGTGCCTTACGGCAAGGATGGCTCAAACTTTGCTTTGATGGGAAGATATGGGAACGTCATGCTGCTGAATGGCAAAACAAATTACTCCCTAGAAGTTTCCAGGGGCGATGTTGTTAGGTTTTACCTCACTGATGCCTCCAATGCGAGGCCTTTTAACATATCCATCCCGGGAGCAAGGATGAAGCTCATAGGGAGCGATATTGGGGTATATGAAAAGGAGGAGTATTCTGACTCTGTTGTCATAGCCCCGGGCGAGAGGTATACCATTGAGGCGTATTTTGAAAATGTTGGAGAATACAAAATAATGAATGTAAATCCTGAAAAGGAGTATGAGCTTGGAAAAATAATCGTATCTGACAAGGAGACTGCAAATGATTATAGCGCGTATTTCACATCATTGAAGGACAACGCGGAAATAACGGATTTCAAGCAATACTTTGACAAGGAAGCGGATTACAACCTGAGGCTTTCCATTGATTCATCAATGATGATGGCCGGCAGGATGGGGATGGAAGGAATGCCCTGCCATAGGATGTCGGATGGCACAATGATGGGCAACTGCGGGGATAGCCAGGATACTGAGCCGATAGAATGGGAAGATACGATGAGAATGATGAATTCCCAGGCAACTTCAGATAATACAAAATGGATAATCCACGATGAGGAAACAGGTAAAGAGAACATGGACATAACCATGATGGCAAGCATAGGGGACAAGGTAAAGATAAGTATATTCAACGATCCTGAATCAATGCATCCGATGCAGCACCCGATACACCTGCACGGTCAAAGGTTTCTGGTATTGACTGTTGATGGCAAACATGTTGTAAATCAAGTATGGAAAGACACAGTGCTTGTCCCTATAGGAAGCAAGATTGATATACTTGTTGATGCCACTAACCCAGGGCAATGGATGTTCCATTGCCATATCTCAGAGCATCTTGAAGCAGGCATGATGTCAAAATTTATCGTAAAT
This sequence comes from Candidatus Woesearchaeota archaeon, assembly GCA_018303125.1. Taxonomy (GTDB): domain Archaea; phylum Nanobdellota; class Nanobdellia; order Woesearchaeales; family WJIZ01; genus JAGVYS01. Next base: position 7,437 of record JAGVYS010000034.1, read on the forward strand.
GGATAGTGAAACTAGTTTCAGGATAGATATATATGCAGTTGCATAAAATTTAATGATATGGTGATACAATGAAAAGGATATTTTCCGTAAAGGGCATGCACTGCCCCAGCTGCGAAGTGATTATAGAGAGGAAACTAAAAGGAGTTCAGGGAATTGAGAGCGCCAGAGTGAGCAGGGCAAGGGAAGAGGCAGAGATCAGCATGTCACAGGATATTCCTTTGGAAACACTCCAGAATGCAGTAAAAGAGCACGGCTATTCCCTATCAGTCAAGGAAAATACTGAGCAATCAAAGGCACCAATTATTGGTGGAAACAACAAGAGATATGTTGAGATAGGTGCAATAGTCATAGTTATCCTCGGCATATCACTCTTCCTCAAGCAATTCGGGCTTCTTCCGCAAAATTTTGGCGTAAATGATTCAATGAGCTATGGCTTTATATTTATCATCGGCCTTGTGGCTGCTACCTCTACATGCCTTGCGGTATCAGGAGGCCTGCTCCTTGCAATATCAACAAAGTACAACGAATCTAACCCTAATCTGACAAGCGGGCAGAAGTTCAAGCCACATATCTATTTTAATATAGGAAGAATAGTGTCCTATACTTTGCTTGGTGGGCTTATTGGTATTTTCGGCTCGCTTATAGTTCTCTCTCCAAAAGCTACTGGCATAATCACAATTATTGCCAGCCTTCTTATGGTTCTCATAGGGATTCAGCTATTGCATATATTCCCATGGTTTAACAGGTTTCACTTAAAGCTGCCAAAATTCATTGCCCATAAGATATACGATGCAAGCTCAGCAGAAAAAAGAAAGACAACGGCAACAAGCTCTTTTTTATTTGGAGCATCAACGTTTTTCCTTCCATGCGGCTTTACGCAGGCATTGCAGCTTTATGTATTGAGCAAGGGTGATTTCATGGTCGGAGCATTAACTATGCTTGCGTTCTCTCTTGGAACATTGCCTTCCCTAATATCGGTAGGTGCATTAACAAGCTTTACCAAAGGCAGCTTCCATAGGCATTTTGTGACTTTTTCAGCAGTACTAATGATATTGCTCGGAATATTTAATCTTCCAAATGGAATGGCCCTAGCAGGAATATCTACCCAAGGTCAGGGTGAGATTCCACAGCCTAAGGGAACGGATGAAAATGTTAAGATTATTGATGGTGTGCAGGTTATTGAAATGAAAGTAAATGGCCTGCAGTATTCGCCTTCAAGATTTACGATAACACAGGGAATGCCTGTTGAATGGAGGATAGACGGCAAAAGAGCAGGTGGGTGCGCGCAGGTCATTACAGTGCCAAAATTAGGAATTACCAACTATCTCAAGAAAGATGGCATTACAGTAATAAGTTTTACTCCAACAGAGGCAGGAAGAATTCCTTTCCATTGCCCGATGGGAATGACAACATCAGGAGCGGCATTTAACGTTGTTCCCGGGGAAGATAAAAAGAGCCAAAACAGCAATGCAGCTCCTGCTCAGGGAACAAGTGCCTGCAATGCCAATTTGATGGATTGCGCGGTCCAGAAACTGAGCATGGAGATTTCAAGGGAGAAGGGATTTTATCCAAATTCCTTCACAGTGAAAAAGGGCATTCCTGTTGAGCTTGAGATAGACACGAAAATTACCATGGGAGGATGCATGAGCACATTGGTAATCCCGGAATATGATGTAGCACATTACCTGGCAACCGGGAAGACTACATTGAAATTCACTAGAGAACTGATTTTTTGCTTTTAACCGAAAGATATATAAATAAGTATGATATTTTTATCATATGAAAGATTTATCATGTAAATGCGGAAGCAAATGCAAATGCAGTAATTGCAGTTGCAGCCCATACGCAGTCTTTTTCGATACTCTCGGGAATGAAAACAGGCTATTCATTCTTGATGTGCTCAAGAAAGGGCAGAAAAGCGTCAGTGATATTGTCGAG
>JAGVYS010000050.1 GCA_018303125.1 Candidatus Woesearchaeota archaeon
TAAGATTATCGCTTGGCTCTACAAGTTCAATTCCTTTCTTTTGGTTTAAGCACCATTTGATTTGATCCATTTTACAACCCTCCTGACAAATCCTTCTGCATCTTTTATTAAGATATGGTTTTCAATTACCTCTTTGAGAAGGATATCATCACGTATTTCTTTTTCAAAGATATTCAGGGGATAACTTTTTATGTTAATATCAAGCCCATATTTATGGCCTGCTTCTTTAATCATTTTCTCATCATATGCTCCAACGATGAATAAATCAAGATCAGAGTCTCCTTTTTGTATTCCTTTTGCATAGCTGCCAAAGATGATTACTATTCCCTGCATGAATTCGTCTGCTTTTTCAAGGACTTCCTTGACTAAATGGTTCTTTTCCAAGAACTGTATCTTTTTGTACTGCTCTGTTAAAAGGAGATATTCCCTTGATAAGCTTGACTTCTTTATTGTGTAAATCTTGATCTTGCCTTTGGTTTTTGACTCTAAGATGCCCTTCTTTTCAAGCTTAGCCAGAGTTACAAGGGCTGTCCTTGAGCTAACTTCAAGGAGCTTCTCAACTTCCCTAATATAGTACTCTTTCTCATAGCCTTTCGTGAATAAGCTTAGGATTCTCAAATCTGTATTGTTTACTTTAGTAAGCATATGAGTACATAAGTAAACAATTATATATAAAGGTTTTGGTTTTGTGGGCTTATTCATGCAGAACCAAGGCCAGATTTTAGCATGTGGAACATGCCTGAAATCAAGGCACAAAGGCGGAAGCAATGTCTGCCCAATATCAACTATGCAGGATTTGCTGAAAATTGTTGAGGAATCAGATAAACTATTGACATTTGGCTAATATGGCATAGTTTATTGAAAATGTCATGCTTTTTACCAAAATGAAGAATCATGCATAATGTGCCATAAGAACTCTTCTTAAAAGCCTTAAACTATTCCCATCCAACCTGATTTTATGAATTCAATGGCTAGGGCAGACAGTATAAGCCCCATAATTCTTCCCATTGCATCTGATCCTTGTCTTCCGAAAAACCTGTAGAAATATCCAGAATAGCTCAGTATTACCCATGCAAGCAAGAGGTTTAGTGCTGAAGCAACAAATGTTATGAGGATACCAAATGTATTCACAAGTATGATTACAGTGGTAATCACTCCTGGACCGGTTATCAGGGGAGTTGCAAGCGGCACAACAGCAAACTCATACTTCTCTGCGCTCTTCTCCCTGAAATTTATGCTGAGGACCATTTGCACACCAACTGCAAGAAGTATAATCCCGCCCGCAACTTTGAAACTGTGTATTGTCACTCCAAAGAAACCCAACAATGATTCTCCGAAAAAGAGGAATACGAGTAGAATTATTCCTGCAATAGTTATCGCCTTGTTTACGCTTAGTTTTTTCTCGCTCTTCTTCAGTTTCCCTGAAAGTTTCCAGAATACTGGCACATTACCCAAAGAGTCCATTACAACGAATATAGAGAAGAATGCCTGAAGGAATTCCTGTATCATGCTCTTGCCTTATCTTTTAAGTTTAAATTCTTTGCGAAAGAATTAGATTTAAATATAATAAATTCTATTTTTAGGGCATGATAGGCACTGATCCAGTTATGTTGGCAGTGGTAAGCATCTCATTTGCAATAATAGTTCTTGGTTTCATACTGAAGCTCTTCAAGCAGCCTTATGTTGTAGCTTACATCCTTGTAGGAATAATAGTTGGGCCGCATTTCCTTGGCCTTGTCAAGGATCAGGCAATAATCTCTGAGCTAGGCAGCATAGGCCTGGTCCTTATGCTGTTCTTTGTTGGCATGGATGTTCATCTCCAAAAGCTAATCTCAGGCTGGAGAATCTCCATACTTGGAACGTTCTTCCAGATAATCGCAAGCGTAGGCCTAGTTTACCTTTTGGGGTCAAACCTTGGCTGGTCTTTGGATAGGATAGTTTTTCTTGGATTCGTAATAAGCCTCAGCAGTACATCCGTTGTCCTTAAGATTCTTGAGGAATGGAATGAATCAAATACTCAAGTAGGGCAGAATGTTGTGGGCATACTTCTTGTGCAGGATCTTGCAGTCATACCTATGCTTGCAGTTCTGGCATTTCTAAGCAAGGACGGCGCAGAACCGGGCTTTATATTCCTGCAGCTTGCAGGTAGCATAGCCCTCATTGTGTTTATGATATGGATAATAAGGAAGAGGGAGATAATGCTGCCTTTTAGGGCTAAGTTCAAATCAGACCATGAAATGCAGGTATTTTATGCCCTTATACTTTGTTTCGGCATGGCTCTGCTTACTTCTCTTTTCGGCCTCTCTTCTGCTCTAGGCGCATTTTTGGCAGGCATAGTGTTCGCCTCAACAAAAGAAGTGCAGTGGGCACACGAAGCTCTTGATTCTTTTAAAGTGGTTTTCGTGGCAATATTTTTTGTTTCTATAGGAATGCTCATAGACTTAGGCTTTCTCCTCAAAAACATTATACCTGTATCATTGCTAGTTTTGGCAGTATTCGTTGTTAACACTGTAATAAACGCTTCCATACTCAGGCTTCTCAAAAACAGTTGGAGCGAGAGCATTTATGCAGGCTCCCTCCTATCGCAAATAGGTGAGTTCAGTTTTGTTATTGCATCTATAGGAGTTAGTTCAGGCATTATCTCAACTTTCGGTTATCAGGTTACAATAGAAGTAATCGCCCTGACACTGCTTCTTAGCCCAGGGTGGATAACATTAATAAAGGCACATCACCAGAAGATGCTAAATGATTGATATTTGCTATTATAGTGGCGGATTAAAAAAGGCAAATCTGGCTGATCTTCCAAAACTAAAATATTCGGATGTATGGATAGATGCAACAAATATCTCAGACATGGAAGCCGATGTTCTTAACAAGCATTTTAACCTTCACCCTCTTACCATAGAGGACTTAAAGGCTCATAGGACCCGTATAAAGGTTGAAGCATTTCCAACATACTTGTTTTGCGTTTTTTATGTAATCAACCCAAAAAACAAGGCAGAACTCTTGGAGCTTAACCTTGTACTAGGGAAGGATTATGTCATAAGTAATCACATAACTCCTCTTCCATTTATCTCTGAACTGAAGGAAAACAAGGAAAGGCTTGAAACACTTTTCAGGAAAGGTCCGGATTTTATATTACACAAGATACTCGACTCAGAAATAAGCAACTACCTACCCGTGCTTGAGGGGATAGGAGATGAGATAGAGCGCATAGAAGAGAGGATAATTGTAAAGCCTAGGAAAGAGCAGTCCTCTGAGATACTTAGAATCAAGAAAAGGATACTGAAGATGAGAAGGAGTGTAATGCAGCAAAGGGACAAGATGGCAATGCTTGCCAAGGAAGAACACTCATACATATCCCATAAGGCAATACCTTACTTCAGGGACATTTATGATAATTCAATTAGGCTCGTGGACATGATTGACAATGAAAGGGAAGCAGCAGCAAGCGCATATGAAATATACATCTCTTCCTTGTCCAACTCAGTAAGTGAAGTGATGAAGGCTCTTGGCCTTATAGCAACAATTGCCCTACCCCTAACAGTTATTGCAGGTATCTATGGTACAAATTTTTCTGTCCTTCCTGGCGCAAAATTCGCATATGGCTTCTGGGTAATGATAGCTATGATGTCACTTCTTAGCATTTTTATGGTATTGCGTTTCAAGAAAAAGGGATGGCTCTAAATCCTGTTCCTGAAGCCAAGCACAGAATCTATATCCTCTGCAATCTTTGATATGTCATCAAATAACCTGTTAGCATCCCTTCTCATCTCCTCTACAGCACTTTTTAAGCTCCCTCCTCTGAGCAAAATAAGCTTTCTTTCCCTGTAGAGCATTCCTGAGCTGACGATATTCCTTACATGATGGTTCACTCTTGAAGGAGCCATGTTTAACTCATCAGCAATTGCCTCAGAAGATACGCTGGTATCCTCTGCAAGCTTTTCAAGGAGAGTTTCAACTATTTTCGTGGCAGTTGATTCTATGTCCCTTCCTGCAGAAAAGCCAAAGCTGTCGCATAGCCAGTCTATGTCCCTTATTACATCTGCCTCTCTTGGCTTCTCTATCCCCTTTAGCACTATTTGCTGCATCATGAAAAACCTCTTGTGTAAAAGCGATATATAAATATTTCTATGTTTAATGTAAATCATTTATATTCAACAGATATAAATACTTTTTAGCCAGAAAAATTTATATATAGCTCCCCATACCCAACACTAACAAATATGGAGGGCGCAGAAAGATGAATATAAAACCATTAGGGGAAAGGGTTCTAATAAGGCAAAAGAAAAAAGAAGAGAAGACAAAGGGCGGCATTTATATTCCTGACTCTGCTAAGGAAGAGAAGAAAGAAGGAGAGGTTATCGCAGCCGGTTCATACAAGGATGGCAAGGAACTTCCACTAAAGAAAGGCGATATAGTTCTTTACGGCGGCTACAGCTCAGAAGATATTGTCATAGATAATGAAAAATATATCATTGTTGAATTCAAGGATGTTATAGCAAAGATGGAGAGGGATTAAAATGGCATCAAAAAAAATCATGTTCGATGAAAACGCCAGGCAGGCCCTGATTAATGGCGTTGATAAGGTTGCGAATACAGTAAAGGTAACTCTTGGGCCAAGAGGAAGAAATGTTATTCTTGACAAGCCGCTTCATCCTTTAGTTTCAAATGATGGAGTTACTATAGCCAAGGAGATAGAGCTCCATGACAAATTTGAGAATATTGGTGCCAAGCTGGTTAAGGAAGTGGCATCAAGGACGCAGGACAATGCCGGGGATGGCACAACAACTGCAACTGTTCTTGCACAGGCGATGATAAGGGAAGGCTTGAAGAATATCGCAGCAGGCGCCAATCCAATAGATGTTAAAAAGGGTATTGAGAAAGCCACGCATAGGGTCGTCGAATACCTTAAGGAAAAGAGCCTTCATGTAAAGGAAAAGGAAAAAATAGTGCAGGTCGCCACTATCTCATCCAACAATGATGAGGTAATAGGCAAGCTAATAGCAGAGGCAATGGAAAAAGTGGGCAATAACGGCGTGATTACTGTTGAGGACGGCAAGAGTATAGATACCACATTAGAGGTTGTTGAAGGGATGCAGTTCGATCGCGGGTTTGTTTCTCCATATATGGCAACAGACCAGGAAAAGATGGTGTGCGAGCAGGAAGAGCCTTACATCCTGATAACAGACAAGAAGCTCAGCACCATGAAGGAGATTATACCTCTTCTTGAGAAAGTCTCGGGCGAGGGCAGGCCGTTGTTTATAATTGCAGATGATATAGAGGGAGAAGCCCAGGCAGCGCTTATACTCAATATAATCAGGGGCACTCTCAGGGTATGTGCTGTAAAAGCTCCTGGTTTCGGAGATGATCAGAAGGAAATGCTTGAGGATATAGCAGTTCTGACAGGCGGCAAGGTCATTAGCGACGAGAAGGGCCTTAAGCTTGAGGATGTAAATGAGGATATCCTCGGAAAGGCAAGAAGGATAAAAGTCGACAATGAGAAAACAATTATAGTAGAGGGAAAGGGCGCGAAGAAAGACATACAGGCAAGGATGAAAATGATAGATGTGCAAATCTCGAGCTCTGACTCTGATTACAAGAAAGAAGACCTTAGGAAAAGGCTCGCAAAGCTCGGTGGAGGGGTAGCAGTAATAAGGGTAGGTGCTGCCACAGAAACAGAGATGAAGGAGAAGAAAGACAGGCTCGACGATGCCTTAAACGCCACAAAAGCTGCAGTTGAGGAAGGCGTTGTTGCCGGAGGAGGCATTACTCTCTTCAGGGCAATAGATATACTGAAGGATATCAAGGCAGAGGGTGACCAGTCAATCGGGATAGGCATAGTCAGGAGGGCACTTGAGGAGCCATTGAGGCTTATCGCAAAGAACGCCGGCAAGGAGGATGCAGAAGTAGTCGCGAGGCTCAGGACAGAGACAGGCGCAATTGGCTATAACGCAGAGAAAGACAGGTACGAGGATTTAATTAAGGCCGGAGTTATAGATCCAACCAAAGTCGTAAGGAACGCTCTACAGAACTCTGCTTCCATTGCAGGAATGATCCTTACAACCGAGGCAATAGTTGCTGACTTTGACGAAGAGAAAGATGAGAAAACGCAAGCTATAATCATCTAATTTTTTCTTCTTTTTATTATTGATATTAGCCCGGCAGCCAGCATAATAAGGCTGAGGAATTGCCCCATAGATATTCCCATGAGCCTTGGCTCTTCCCTGAAGAAATCTGTCATGAACCTAAACGCCCCATAAATTGTTACAAAGCTTAGGAATGTTGTCCCGGCTTTTTTCTGTCTTTTGTATACATAAGCCAATATGCCAAACAGCACAAGATGGCTTAGCGAAGCGTATATCTGGTAAGGATGTCTGCATCCCTCAGCTGTCATAAAAACAACGCACCATGGGACGATCGTTAGAGGGCCGTAAAGCTCATGGTTTGTGAAATTTCCGATTCTTCCGAGTGCAAGGGCAAGGGCAGCAGGTACAGATATTGCATCTGCAATCTCCAGGAAATTTATTTTTCTTCTCGCTGCAAATATGTATGCTGCAAGTGCAGCGCCTATCAGCCCGCCATGGAATGAAAGGCCGCCATTCCATATCCTAATTATCTCAACAGGGTCTGTCCAGAATACAGAAGGATGGTAAAAGACGAAATTGAATAGCCTTGCACCGAGGACTGTTCCAGCAAGAAGATAAACCATAAGGTCATCAAGGCCGTTTTCTGTAAGGCCTTTTAGTTTTCCCTTCTTTATGTAGCTCCTCAGGAAAAGATAGCAGATTATGAATCCCAGCGCATATATAATTCCGTAATATCTCACCTGGAAATTTCCTAGGTCAAGCAGAACAGGCTCTATGGTATTTGCTATCATTTGCATCTAATTTCTAATGAAGTATAAATCATTTTCTAGAAATATTTAAAAAAGTGTACAAAGGCTTTAGTGCATGGAAAATTCAGCAGATTTTCTGCTTTCGTGGGCAGAGCATTATTTCAGGAGCAGGGATGCGTTTTACAAAAATATACAGTCCATGGGAAGGAAGGATGGAAGACTCCATATTGCTTACAAGGATAAGGAAGAGGACATATTGCCCTATCCAGAGCTTAAGGTTCCTGAAAATGTTCAGAAGAACATCTCTATAATTACTCTTAACATCAGGAAAAACCTGGATGAGCTTTATGACAATTGGGATAAATATGCCTCAATAGTCTCACTTAAGGTTTACTTTATTAATCCCTCTTCATCTCTTGAGAAGAAGTGGGTAATATCCCCTTATGTTCATTCAAAAATCAGCGATAAGAGTTCATTGAAAGCAGGGCTTAATGCATTGTTTGAGACAGTAGAGCCTGTTCTGCAGGAAAATGTACAGAGCTGATTAAGGTATGTGGGCCCAAATAAAACAAAAGGCTATGCCTAAATAAGTTTTGGCCTTTCCCTGCCTTTTCAGCGTACAAAGAAATTATTCCTGCGGCTCGTCATGGCTGAAGTTAGGCACTGCAGCCTTGCTTATTATCATAACATCGCCGATGCTTTTCACAAGCTGGTGCGGAACTATGACTCCCTTTGCTGAGCCAAGGACTCCGCTAAGAAAAGAATTCTTGGTAGCCCTTACCCTCCAACCAAATATCTTAGTCTGCATAAGAATGGACTCTTCAATATCGCCGAAGTATTCACCTGTATCGGTATAAACCTTCATATCATAAGTCTCGCTTAGGCGTTTCATTTTCAGCATAATTCTCACCTTTAACCCTCTCCAAAAGGGTAGGTATATATTTAAAGCTTTTGATTTACACATTATTTTGAGTACTATGGAGAGATATCACAACCTGATAATTATAGGCACAAGCCATATATCAAGGGAGAGTGCAGAAGAGATAGGCAAGGAATTTATTTCATTCGCTCCTGAAATAGTTGCAATAGAGCTTGATAAGGAAAGGTTAAGGGCACTTTTTTCAGGCAACAGGGGCAAAGTATCATTTAGAGATATACGAAGGGTGGGCATAAAAGGATTCATGTTTGCTGTCATAGGATCATGGGCATCAAGGAAGCTGGGCAAGATTGTGGGAGTTGAGCCTGGAGTGGAAATGAAGACCGCTGTTGAGCTGTGCAGGAAAAACAAGGCAAGGCTTGAGCTCATAGACAGGCCAATAGAAATAACATTGAGGAGGTTTTCTGCTTCCCTCTCATGGAAGGAAAGGTATAACCTGCTGCATGATATAGTATCATCGGTTATTTTCAGGAAAAAAGACCCTTTGCTTGACTTTGACTTGCGGAAAGTTCCTGGAAAGAGCATAATAAGGGAAATGATGGGCAGAATGAAAAAACGGTACCCGAACATCTATTCTGTCCTGATAGAAGAAAGGAATTATTTCATGGCAAGGAAATTGAAAAGGCTGATGGCATTTAACAAAGACAAGAATATCATTGCTGTTATGGGTGCAGGGCATGAGGAAGACGTGCTTAGGATTCTTAAGGAGAACGAAGGAATAGCATTGCAATTAGCCCCGCAATAAATTTATATACATCGATAGCGGCTTTTAAGGTCTATGGGGATGATCACCAACTGGTTTGACAAGATAAGCCGCTACACCTATTTCAAGTCATCTGAGCTGAATTCGCTGCTCCTTTCAATAGCTGTCATTGCTTTCATAATCTCTTTTAGGAACTGGGGAGTTGGAAAGGAAATTGATTTCTCTCATGGCATAGTAAACCTCATCGGAGCAATGTTAATAGTATCGATAAGCCTCACGCTAAGGCTGTTATTTCAGAAGATAGTTGCTCTGGGCGCAGACCTTCAGGCAGAATACAAGCTCTGGTCAATCGGCTTGTTTATTGCCCTCATACTCGGCTTCATTACCAATGGCTTGGTATGGTTTATAGTCCCCGGCAGCATAGTAATGAACTTTATGCCAGGGCACAGAATTGGCTGGCTTAGGTATAGCCTTAATTATTTCGGAATTGGAGTTATATCCCTCGCAGGACCAATAGCAAACATTTTTCTTGCAATGATATTCAGGACATTGTACGACATTACCTCAATACAGCTTTTTCATGCAGCCTTCCTTCTTAATATAATAATGGCGCTATGGAACATGCTTCCAATTCCTCCTGCTGACGGGAGCAGAATATTTTTTGGCTCAAGACTAGTGTATATGTTCGGGACTGCTGTTGTTGTCTCATCTGCGATACTTTTATATGCAAACATAAATATAATTGTAACAATAATAGCTTCCGTCCTGCTAGGTTGGCTGTGGTGGCTTATCTATTACATAGTATGGGAACGCTTTAACTGGGGAAAAGGACCATGGGCATGAACAAGAAGGCAGAATTCAGCTATTATGCTGACTGGGCAGAGTTTTTCTTCTTTGTGCTTCTTTTTGTGGGAATAGTATTGGGTGTACTTTCCCCAAATGCAGTAATAACTTACCTTATAGCAACAGCATCCGGAATGCTTGCAGGAAGGGTATTCCATCATAGGAGATATAAGGGAAGGGCACCATATACTTTGCTTATAGTGGGTTTTATTATGGGATTTGTTATAGGTACTTTTAGAGGAGAAAGGACAATCTCTTTCCTTTTGTTTGTTCTTGGCGGTGTCTTTAGCTATTATCTCTTTGACAAGAAGATACTGAAAGACACTGTGTATTAGGCGCTTAAACGCCATAAAGCATATATAATTTCAATCCTACCAATCAAGTTATGATTAAGGACTTTGAGCCTAGGCTTTACCAGCAAACAATATTTGCAACAGCTGTAAAGTACAATACCTTGGTTGTTCTTCCGACAGGAATGGGCAAAACTAATGTATTCCTCATGCTGGCAGCCCAGAGGATGAGGCAATATCCCAGTTCAAAAATATTGCTTATAGGTCCCACAAAACCGCTTATAGAGCAGTACTTACTTGTATTCACGAAGCATTTTGAAATCGATACAGGGAAAATGGCAGTATTCACAGGCAACGTCCATCCTGAAAAAAGGGCAGAGCTTTGGAAGTCCTGCACAATATTCTTCTCCACTCCACAGGGCCTTGAAAATGACATAATCTCAGGAAAGATAGACTTGAGAGAGGTTTCATTGCTTGGCATAGATGAAGCTCATAGGGCAGTTGGAGACTATGCCTACGTATTTGTTGCTAAGCAATACATGAAGCTGGCTTCCCATCCAAGGATTCTTGCTCTTACCGCTTCTCCAGGTTCAGAGATTGAAAAAATTACAGAAGTGGTGAAAAATCTGCATATAGAAGAGATAGAAGTAAGGGTTGATGATGACCCGGATGTAAAGCCATATGTAATGGAAGTGGACATAAAATGGGTTTATGTCAAGCTTCCTGAATCTTTCAGGGAGTTGCAGAAATACCTTAAGGACTTTCTTCATGAAAGGCTGCAAAAGCTCAAGAAGTGGGGGATTCTGCAGAGGGCAGACACATCTATTGTCAGCAAGAAAGATCTTCTTTCACTTCAGGCACAGCTAAGGGGAAGGGCGATGCAGGGTGAAAAAGATTTTGTTATCTGGAACGCAATCTCCATCTTGGCAGAGGTCATGAAAGTATATCATGCCCTGGAACTTCTTGAGAGCCAAGGCGTAGTTTCACTTTACATGTATCTCAATAAGCTGGAGCATGAGTCTTATTCATCAAAAATAAGGGCAATGAAAAACATAGTCAGTGACCTTAATTTCAGGTCAGCACTAATAAAATGCCAGTCCCTATATGATAAAAAAGTCAAGCACCCCAAGCTTGAGAGCCTTAAGGAAATGGTCAGCAAGGAGATAACAGAGAGTAAAGAAGCGAAAATAATAATCTTCAACCAGTACAGGGACAATGCTGCTGACATAGTGGAGAACCTTAATTTCATAGAAGGAGTGAAGGCAAGGCTTTTCATAGGTCAGACAAAGAAGAACGACAAGGGCATGTCCCAGAAGCAGCAGAAGGAGATGCTTGACTCCTTTAGGGTTTCAGAATTTAACGTTCTTGTGGCGACATCAATAGGCGAAGAAGGCCTAGATATACCGAAAGTCGACTTAGTGATATTCTTCGAGCCAATACCCTCTGCAATAAGGCATATACAGAGGAAGGGTAGGACAGGAAGGCAGGATAAGGGAAGAGTGGTAATACTTGTGGCAGAGAATACTCGAGATGTTGGTTATAAATGGGCAGCACACCACAAGGAAAAGCAGATGTACTCCAATCTTAAGCATTTGAAGAAAACGCTTAGTTATGTCCTTGGTTCGAGAAAAGATGCCCCCCTTGATACATTTGTCCAAGAAGAAAAAATAAAGATATTTGCGGATTACAGGGAAAAGGGAAGTGGCGTTATAAAACAGCTCATTGATATGGGAGCAGCAATAAGCCTCAGCACTCTGGAGGTAGCAGATTATATTCTCAGCAACAGGGTGGGAGTGGAATTCAAGACAGCAGAAGATTTTGTAAGTTCAATTATTGATGGAAGGCTGATGGAGCAGGTAAAGGAGCTTAAGAGAAGCTATGAGCGTCCAATAATTGTAATTGAAGGGATTGAAGACTTATATTCTATCAGGAACGTACACCCCAATGCCATCAGGGGCATGATTGCTAACATAATTGTCAGCTATGGTATTCCTATAATCCAGACAAAAACCCAGCTTGAGACAGCATCATTGCTCTATATAATAGCAAAGAGGGAGCAGGATGAGTTCCATAAGGACTTCATGCCGCATGCAGAAAAGAGAGTCACAGATACAAGGTGGTTGCAGGAATACATAATCTCCTCCTTGCCGGGTATAGGCGCAACTCTTGCCAAGCCACTGCTAAGTCATTTCAGGACAATAAAAAACATAGTTAACGCTTCTATTGAGGAACTCATGAAAGTGGAAGGAATAGGTAAAAAGAAAGCAGAGGAAATCGCAAGAATTCTTGATGAAATCTATAATTAAGGTCTCATTGCCCTGAGCCTTTTTATCCTTTCAGACATTGGTGGATGTGTCGAAAGCAAATTTACAAAGCCCCCCTTTCTGAACGGGTTGACAATGAAAAGATGTGCAGTGCTCTCAACTGCTGCATGTGGGGCAAGTGGCTTTTTTGCTATGTCTGCCTCAAGCTTTTCAAGTGCAGAAGCAAGGCCAAGTCCAGAATGTACATAACTTGCTCCAGAAGCATCAGCTATGTATTCCCTTGAGCGCGATATTGCAAACTGTATAAGCGCAGCTATGAGTGGAGTGATTATTATCAAGGCAAGTAGCTCAATGAAGTTTGGTCCGTTCCTTTCCCTGCCAAAACCTCCGAAAATGGCTGCCCATTGTGCCATTGTCGCAACATAAGATATCACTCCTGCTATTGTAGCAGCTATGCTCGATATCAGTATGTCCTTGTTCTTTATGTGTGCTATCTCATGAGCTATTACTCCCTTTAGCTCTGAGTCATTAAGTAGTTTTAGTATCCCCTCCGAGAAAGCCACTGCAGCATGCTTTTCCGACCTTCCGCAGGCAAATGCATTGGAAAAGCTGCTTGGTATGACATACACTCTTGGCATCTGCACCTTGGCAAGGCCAGAAACTTCCCTTACAAGCCTGTACAACCTTTGGTCGTCTTTCTCAGTTATCTGCTTTGCCCTGTAAACAGCAAGAGCTATCTTGTCTGAGAACCAGTATGAGAAAAAATTCATGAGTACTGCAAATATAATGGCGATTGTCAGGCCAGTTGGGCCTCCAACCAGATTCCCGACCCAAAGAAGTACTCCTGTCAGTAAGCCGAGAAGCACAACAGTTTTAACTTGATTGGCAATTGTAATGTTCGCTCACCTATAGTATGGTTATGTTTCTTCTTAATAAATATTGCTTTTTGCACTGCTGTTAAAATTATGAAAAAAATTATAAACTACATTATATTGTAGCTAGTAATGAAGCCAAAGGCACTAAAAATCACATTCTGGATAATAACCATCCTTTTCTGCCTAGCAAATTTCCTTTCAGGGATTGCAGAGCTATTTCCCAACCAGCAAGCTATAGATGCCATGGCTCATCTTGGCTATCCTGCTTACCTTCTTACAATTCTTGGTGTGGCAAAGGTAGCAGGCTCAATTGCAATCCTGCAGACAAAATTCAGGACAATAAAGGAATGGGCATACGCAGGCTTCGTCATTGACTATATTGGCGCATCATTATCTATTTATTTTTCAGGTGATGGCTTATTGATGGCGTCTTTCCCAATGATTTTCCTTGTTGTTTTGTTCGTATCTTATTCACTTTGGAAAAAAACTGAAAGTAAAAGAGGCGATTAACATGCAAGGATATGTGGATGGGTTTGTGCTCTTGGTGCCGAAGAAAAACCTGAAAGCCTACCAAAAAATGGCAGAGACAGCAGGAAAGGTATGGATGGAACATGGTGCACTTGAGTATGTTGAGTCAGTTGGTGATGACCTAAAAAAAGGAAAAGGATTTTTGCCATTCCAAAAATTGGCAAAGCCAAGGAAAGGAGAATTAATCCTGTTCTCATGGATACTATACAAGTCAAAGGCGCACCGCAACCAAGTCAATGCAAAAGTAATGAAAGACAAGAGAATTAAGGCTATGATGAATGCAGGAGACGTCTTTGACTGCACGCGAATGGCATACGGCGGTTTTTCAGCTATAGTCAATCCTGATTTAGGATGGAGGCATTAAAATGGCATATCTTGAAAATTATATGAATAATAATGGAGACAATATATACGTTTTTTTCCGCATATGCATAGGCGCCCTATTCTTCATGCTTGGCCTGCAAAAGTTGCTCGGGCTATGGGGCATGCCAGGTGGTCCTGCGGTTCTTGGAACACTTGTCTGGTATGCAGGAATATTCGAAATCATGATAGGTATGGCGCTTGTTTTCGGTGTTTTGACAAGGCCGGCATCTTTTTTTGGCGTAATCATGATGCTTGTTGCCTATTACCTTGGTCATGTTACCGTTGGCGGATGGAATCCTGCACAGAATATGGGAATGGCGGCATTAGTTTTTGGGCTTGCATTCCTGCTTACCTTCGCATTCGGCGCGAAAAAGGCAAGCTTGGAGAAGACTGTTTTTGGGAAGGAGATTTTTTAGCAATAATGGAGGGCATAGCATGAAAAATCCAATAGTTCATTTTGAGATACCTGCAGATAACGTCGAGAGGGCAAAGAAATTCTATGAGAAAATATTCGGCTGGCAGATTGAAAAATACGCAATGCCGGAAGGAGATTACTTTATTGTCAGGACTGCGGATGTAGACAAGAATATGATGCCTACAAAGCCAGGAGCAATAAACGGTGGCATGATGAAGCGCAAGAGTCCGGGCCAGCCTTTCATGAATTACATAAGCGTAGAGTCAATAGATAATATCCTGAAGGAAATTAGCTCTAACGGCGGTAAAATATGCCTCCCAAAGCAGGAAATTGGCAAGGGAATGGGATGGATTGCAGCATTTCAGGACACAGAAGGCAATCTGATGGGCCTCCACCAGGAAGGAAAGAAAAATTAGTAAGGCAAAATGACTTTCAAATCACAGCATATTAGCATCTCAATCAATTGTCCTGTTGATGAGGTTTATGAATTTGCATCAAATCCAATAAACATTCCGAAATGGGCTGCAGGGCTTAGCTCTTCTATAGAAATTGTCAATGGTGTTGTTATCGCTGAGTCACCTATTGGAAAGGTTAGGGTAAAATTCTCAGATGAAAACCCTTTTGGCATACTTGACCACGATGTCACTTTGCCTTCAGGTGAGGTAATCTATAATCCGATGCGCGTAATCCAAAATAGCAATGGTAGTGAATTAATTTTTACATTGTACAAAAGGGAAGGTATGTCGGATAAGATGTTTTCTGAAGACGTAGAGATGATAAAACATGATTTGGAAAAATTGAAAGCTCTGCTTGAGAAGTAATTTAGCAATTTACTTGCCTATCGAAACCATAATCTTCTGTCCGTCAAATTTCTTTACAATGGCATGGCCTTTCAGCCTTTTTTTTATCTCATCAATGCTGTGTATTTTCCTTGCCTTCCTTATCTCTTTCAGTACCTCATCCACCAATGCGTAGTTCTCGTATATAGTCTCGCCTTTTTTGGAATTTATCTCAGCTTCCTTTTCAAGTTCTTCTAGCTGGCTCTTTTGGTTCTCTATTATCCTTGAGGCAGAGTCTATGGAATTCTGGTGAACAGAAGTAAATCCTTTTTTGTTCTCTTCTATGTAAATGCTTTCCATGGCATGGCTGAAAGAGCCGAATTCTTTGCCTTCCATTCCGGAAAAGATTTCCATTTTAATCGGTATTGCTATTTTTTTCGCCTTGTTCTGCACAACCATTGCATGAATCTTTTCTGATAAAATTTCCTTTAGGGCCTCATAAAGAAGCTCTTTTTTCTTTTTGTCAGGCTTGGATATTTTCTTGTCAATCCCAGCTCTTAGGCACAATTCTTCTGCATAGTACCCTCCAAATCCAAAGTCCTTTGCCAATGACAGGACAAGCATCTCATTGGAATCAGGCAGGTTGATGAAATCTGCTTTTGAAATGTCAAATAGGCTGAAGGGCTTCTCCGGGCAAATATATTGCAGTCCTTTCCTTATCTCCCTGTCAGACCATTTCTGCTGGTGCAGGGCATTCATTATTATGTCATTATTGTCGGAAATTATGATGTTCCCTTTTCCAAACAACTCAGCATAAATCCTGTATGACGACCTATTCTCAAGCTGGAGCATGAGCACTCTCTCAGAGCCAATCTGCGATATTTCAGTAATCTTTGAATTCTCAAGGTATTTTCTGAGGAACATGCAGAATCCTGATGGGTTTTCTGGCGCATTCTTGCTTTCAGATATAAGGGCCGCCTTTCCAGGCACTATCATGAGCATGCGCTTGCCTTCTCCCTTGGTGTGAAACTGGAGAATAATCTCATCATTTTCAAGGTGGTATGCCTTGTCAAGCCTTGAGCCAATAAGGGATTTTAGCTCCTTAATCATGAAATGGAGGTCAATGGAAGACATGTTAAGGCTCATTGGCATGGATAAAGGAACCAAATATAAAAGATTAGTCCTTCAAAATAAGCGATATAAGGGCTCTTGCGGCCTCTTCAGGACCCTTTGTCTCATAGCCCGGTATTCCTAGCCTTGTCCTCAACTCTCCAACAATAATGCCTGACTCAAACATCTTTTCAAAGAAATTTGTTGCGATTTTCTCATGCAGGCTTCTGTACTGGACAGGCCCGAATATGTTTGCGAAATAAGTCTGCACAAGGCCTTTCTCTGAGGTGGTGCCTTTTGCCATTCTTGCGCCTTTCTTGAATACCTCAAAAGCATCTTCCAATGATTCAAACCTCTTGAAATAAGGGTGTGCCTTGTCAATCTCTTCGTAATTGTTAGCGTAGAGGAAATAGTCTACTTCATGCCCTTTCAATACATCGCTCAGGAAAGTGATTGGCAGGACAGCCCTTGCATTTATTTTTTGAGGGCTCATTATTATCGACCTGTCAATATTTCCGAACGCAAATCCAGGATGAAGGTCATCAAGCCTTACAAACGCTCCAGTCTCTGTTCCGTAGGCAATGACCTTATCGTCTTTTATTTCCAACGAGCCCATGTCATCAAATATCACCACCATGTCACGCAGGTAATCCTTTGCCAGAACCCTGAAAGCTTCCATTGATTCAGATTTTCCTACACCAGAATCACCCATTATGACGACATTTGCAGATTTGCCATTCTTCAGGCTTATCTTTACCATTGCACCGTGCACTGGCATTCTGCCTCTTTTCATCATTATGATGTTGTGCAGGGTCAGCATCATCTTTTTTATGTACCCAAAATAGCCATATTCATCAGAGCCAGGTACAGCCCCTATCATCATGTCATTATCTTCAAAGAAAACTGTCGGCAATTCACCGAATCTCTTCATGTGCTTTTCATCAAGGCCATACAAGAAAACAGCATCCGGCATTTTTCCAAGGTCCTTTTCTTCTGCCAGGTCAAAAAGGTTTGCGACAGCAGTGCCAAGGCTTATGAACATTTTGTGGAAGTAAAATAGGATTGTAAGCTCGCCAACCTTGGCAGGATAGCATAGCCACTCCCCCTTGTTAAGTGAAACGCCATTAAGGGGGTTCTCATCCACTTTTCTAAATTCTCCTTTCCTTGTGTTCATCGGCGGGTCAATTATCAGTGGAGGGATTATTTGTACTTGCTTGATTATTGGCACTCCGAACAGCTCTTTGCAGTCCGGTGGCAGCTTTAGCTTCTCTTCGTTTACTATTACTCCTACCTGGAAAGCAGCAGGTATGTGCCTGTAGACAGTAGGCACTGTGCCAGTTATATTGGTGCATATGCGCCTGTAAACCCTCCTGGCAAGGCCGTTTAATGTCCCAATTGTTTCCCTGAATGCGCGGTATGGCTTCATGTAGAAGTCCTTGCCTTCGGAATGAAGAAGGAAAAATCTTTCATAGCCGCGCCAGTAATTATACAGGCTTTCAACAAACCTATGGAGTATGTTTGTATCCCTTAGCATGTAGGCAAACTCAGGCTTTTTTTTGAGAACATCTTCTTTTGTATGCTCTGAGAGCATTGCAAGCAACTCTGCCATATGCATGTTCTGCATTTTTACATCGGTATTCCCCTGGAACACCTCAAGTAATGGAGATTCCTTTTTCCTCAGGCTGTCCAGGAAATACTCAACTGTTTTCACGAATAAGCTCGAAGTAGACAGTTCATTCTCGCTGCTGCATATCTCTCCATGGCTCATGACAATAGCCTGGTTCCCGTAAAAAGCAAATTTAAGGTTGTTTTTCATTTTCTTTGCACGCTCGGTAAATATTTTCAAAAAGTTCAGGTATATCCTTCTTGTCAACAGAGGAGAATGCAATCCTGAGGAGATTGCCGAGGCTTATTACTCCTGTATCATATCTCTCGAGCAATGTTTTCCTTATCTTCTCTGCATCAAGGCTACCTTTAAGCTTTACACACATGAAATATCCGGAATTGAAAGGCAGCGGCTCAAAGAATTTGCTGTATTCTCTTTTTCTTTCAAGAGTCTCCTTGACTGCATCATATCTTGATTTAAGCATGGAATATTTTTCCTCTTTTTCCTTTTTGTATTCTGGTGATGAATATGCCTTCAGTACAAGTGACTGCGAAAGGTTAGAAGCATTTGAAACAGTGGCCCTAACCGCTCCTTCAATTTTAGATTCTATTGCATTATACAGTGCGCTTGTTCCGTTTTTTATTCCAATGGTTATGCAGCCCAGCCTGAATCCCCAGACATAGTCTTCCTTTGTGGGGCCATCAATCTTCACTGCCAGCACATTCTCATGAACGCATGCAAGCCTCGAGAACAAAGATTCATTCTCTATCCCTTTTTCATATACAAGGCCAAAATATGCATCATCGATTATTGCAAGTATTTTGTTTCCATTTTCGGCATGCTCTTTTACTGCTTCTGCTATATTGTCAGCCTCTTCAACAGTGACCGTATATCCTGTTGGGTTGTTTGGGAAATTGAAGAGCAGTATGCTTTTTTCTTGCTTTTCCAGCTTGCTTCTCAAAGAAGCGACATCAAATCCTTTCCTATCGAATAAATTATAGCTTTCAATCTCTGATTTGTATGTATTGCTGAATATCAGGTTATAGTTCTCCCAAAGCATGTCAGGCGCTATTATTTTCTTGCCTTCATCCGCAAATAAGAAGCCTGCCACGCACATGGCATGGGTAATGCCTGCTGTAACTATTGGGTTGCTTATCTGCTTCCCTTTCAGGGATGGATTTTTATCGTATATCTTCTCCTTCCATTTTTTCCTGAGTTCCTTTTTGCCAGCGCTTGGCGCATAACTGAAAGCATCTTCAGGCCTTACACTCACAAGCACTTCAATAGGCTTAATCCTCATAGGAGAGCCATCATTATCAATGGCTGTGCCTATCGTAGCATTTATTCGCTTGCCCTTTGATTCGGCAGTCTGCGAGAGTATGCCTTTTTTTGGGAAGTATATGCTTAATCCCCTCTCAGAAAGTAAAGAGTAGGCAGTAGGTGAAAGGTTCTTTATTATTCCATTAAGTTCTTCTGCCTCTGGTTCTAGCTTCATTCAAAGCACCAAGAAGCCTGTCCATTGCTCTATTTTTAATACCTTTTGTTGTATCAATAACAAAAACCATGTGGCCCATCTCCTTGGCTTCGTTTAAGCATATATCAAAAATCTCTGATTCAAGGTTTTCCATGACCTTTTTCTTCCCATATTTCCTTTTTTCAAGCCTTTTCCTGAGAATTCTCAACTCACACTTTGTAACTATGCAAAGCTCAACATACTTTGGATGCAAGTAATGCGAAAGATGAGAGTCTATTATGGTTTCTTTATTCTTCTCAACAATTTTGCTTAAGGCACTGCTCAGCTTTCTTGTGTCTACAACATAGCATTTACTTTCCCTATCGTAGGAATTATGCAGTTTTTTCTCCTTTATGAGCTTCATTATATCTATTCTTTTGAATCCCAGCTTTCCTGCAAGCATTTTTGATAGGGACGTCTTGCCTGTGCACGGTGTTCCTGTAATGCAGATTGTCATAAGCTTACATTTGTGGAAAGGTTAATATAGGTTTATGTTTTAAAGTGAGTAATGATAATTACAACAACATCAGAAATACCCGGTAAGAAAGTCAAGGAAATCCTTGGTGTTGTGACAGGCAACATAATACGGGCAAGATGGTTCGGCAGGGACATAGCTGCATCTCTTAAGACACTTATCGGCGGAGAAATAAAGAGTTATACTGATTTGCTTTCAAAAGCAAGAAACGAAGCATTGGGCAGGATGATTGAAGAGGCAAAGAAACTTAAGGCAGATGCTGTCCTAAATGTGCGATTCTCTACATCCGATGTTATGCAGGGCGCAGCAGAGATTCTGGCATATGGCACCGCTGTAAAGCTAAATTAATTGCGGCCTAATCTCCGTTCCAAAGATATCCTTTTGCAACACCTATATCATCTTCAGAAAAATATGATCTGGGTTTTCATGTGTGTCTGTATAATGGGGTCATTGTTTCACAATTTTCTGGCAATGGCAGGTTACTGCTCAATGCAAGAGCTAATTGGCCTATGTTATCAGAATTTAAAATACGTCTTATGTTTTTAGGTTCGATGCCCCTAAGAATTTCATCTGTAGTCTGTTTTTCATTCTCTTCTAAGGCAACGGATACCGACATCTACAATCCCCTCCAATTTTTATATAATCTTTAAACTTTATAGATAACGTAAAAATCCTATTTATATTTTGTGCCAAAAATCCATAAATTTTATAAAAAAAGGCAAATTTGATTAATATTGAACAAAAAATACAAAAAATGACAAATATAACGCACTTTGTCTGGGACTTCCTGAACAAGCATCCTGCAATGCAAAAAAGCCTGAAAATGGGCATTGTAAACGTAAGGGCACTAGCATCTTACATAATCAAGCAAGGCAAGATGGATTCATCGACCCACGCAGTAATCTCTGCAATAAGGAGGTACAATGCAGGCAACGATTCTGTTCTCATAGGAGAAAAGCTGGCCGAATTGTTCAGGGATTCAAAAATCTCAACAAAGTCAAAGCTCGTTTCTATAACAGTAAGCAGGGACTTCAATTTCCTTGCTAAAATAATGCCTCAGGTATTTAGCAGCATAGATGTCACGAGGGGGGAGCTGTTGAGGCTTGCTGAAGGAAGGGAGTCAATGAAGATTATAATTGACCACAGGAAGAAAGCAGAGATTCTCAGCATGATGCCAAAGGAAAGGGTATACGAGATAAAAGATAACCTCGGAGAAGTCAACGTCAATCTTGATGATAAGAAATCAGACATACCTGGAGTGCTTTCCACTCTCCTTACCGAGATTGCCGCAAACAGCATAAACATAGTGGAGATATTGGGTGGTGCCCCAGAAATAATAATAATTGTCAGGGAGAAGGATCTTTCAAGGACACATGACCTTCTTCTCAGGTTTTTCTATGGAGATGATTAAAATAAAAACAGATATAAATCAGGACAATTACATAAGGCAAGGTGATTTGAATCCCACTCTGTGATGTATGCGGTAAGCAGGGAAGGCTTTTCAGGTCAAAAATAGAGGGCACAATCCTCAACGCATGCGAGGATTGCGGGAAATTTGGCGAAGTTCTTGGCGAGATAAAATCCATACTAAAAAATGAGCCTATAAAAGAAATTCCTGATATCCAAGAACACATTGTTGATGGGTTTGGCGAGATTATAAAGAAAAAGAGGGAATCTCTTGGATTGTCACAGGAAGAGCTGGCCATGAAGCTTAGCGAAAAAGTATCGCTGCTGCACAAGATAGAGACAGGACATGTGGAGCCGAGCTTTAAAACAGCAGCGAAAATTGAAAAGCTCCTAAAAGTGAAGATTCTCGAGAAAATTTCTCATGAGCCAGAGGCAAAAAAGTCAGGAAAGAATGCCCCTTTCACCTTAGGCGACTTCATAAAGGTCAAGTGATTTTTCTGCATGTATATATTATATGGGGGAAGGCATAGCCTTTCAGCTCTTTTGCCTTTATCTTAAACCCTATATCCTGCAGCATTTTGGTTAGCCTTTCCCTGCTTATGAAATATAGCTTATCGTTTCTTGTCATTATGATGTCGTTTAGGTAGTTAAGGAAGAATTTTATTTTGCTCCTAAAACTCATGTCCTTTATAACAAGCACACCATTATAGGGCATGGATGAAAAGACGCTCTTTAGTATCCATTTCTTGCTTTTGTCAGGTATATGATGCAAGACATCATTTATCAGGTAAGCTTCGCATGATGGAATGCTGTATTTTCCATTTAGGTCAATATGCCTGAATTCAAGGTTCTTTATACGTGATGTTATGTTCTTTGCATATTTTATCCTCCTTGAATCCCTGTCCAATCCGCATACACTCCTTTTTTTTGATTTAAGGTAAAGGTATATGCTATACGCTCCAGTCCCGCAGCCTATGTCAAGAATTCTACCTTGCCTTGGCAAAGAATCATCGATGGATAAGAAAGGCGTAAGGAGATATTTTAGATAAATGTAAAACTTGGAAGTTATCCCCTCATACATTCCAATTATTTCCTTGATTTCTTTATCCATAGTAGATTGCAAAAAAGGAGATGACAGCATAAATTGCAACCGATGCTAGCATTCTTTTGTCAAGTAGCATTTTGCCTGGCATTCTTGCCTTCTCTGAGCCCGAGTAAATAAGTAACAGGTATCTCAAGATAGCATACACTACAATTGGCAGTGTGACCATTAGCCTGCTGTTTACGAGAAAGCAGTAAAGAGCATAACTCATAAGCAATGCTGTTGTTGTAATGCATGCAAGGCTGTCCGTAATCTCTTTTGAATACATTGAAAGGACTTTCCTATGCTTTGTAGCATTCCTGCCCAAGAACACGAATTCACATTTTCTTTTTCCTGTTGCCATGAACAGGGCAAGGAAAAATGTGCCCATTACAAGCCAGGGAGATATCCAAACATTTGCAATGAATGCACCAGATATGGCCCTTATAACGAAGTTTACGGAGATGGTTATTATGTCAAGCAGAATCTCATTCTTCATGAAAAGTGAATAACATGCAGAGATTACCAGGTAAGCAGAAACAGAAAGGAAAAAAAGCTTGTTTATGAAATATGATGCAGACAAGGACAATGCTACTAGGAGCAGGGAAATTAGCGAGGCAGTAATTATGGAAATATCTCCATGGGCTATTGGCCTTCCAGATTTTTCACTGTTAAGGGCATCACGCTTCCTATCTAATATGTCGTTCAGTATGTATGCAGAGGACGATGCAAGACACAGGGAAAAAAAGCCTAAAGCAAGAAGTAAAAGCAAATTTTCCTCAAAGAGCTTTCCTGAAAAAAATATCGCGAGGAAAATTACAAGGTTCTTGTAGTACTGCTCAGGCCTTAGCAACTTTACTATGCTAGCTGTTTTTTGAGTAAATCGTTGTTTTGCATCCATTTTCAGTATTCTCAGATATAATAGAGAGCCTTTGTGAAAAGCCGCTTAAAAATGTTTCAGATTTTTCCTGGCATTCCATATCCCTATTGTCACACGGTATGTCACAAGCACTTACAACAACGTAATCAGGTATGGAATCGAGCTTTGAGTAAAGGTATTCCATTTTTTCTGAGTTGAATACAGGGTAATACATCAATTCTGTTGTCCTTATATCCCTTAGGGCAGAGGCATAAGGATTCGTAGACCATATATCCAATTTCTCAGGAATTAAAGCTATTTGTTTTTCAAGGCCAAGAGATCCGCCAAAATAATGGCTGCTGTGCAAAGAGTATAAACTATAAGAAGAGTATGCTGCCTGGGCAATGACAAATGCAACAAGGACTTTCTTGATTTTCCATCTGCTTAGATGTGCATAGCCAATTCCGCCAAGTATGAATAGATATGGAAGGAATATTGTTGAGTATCTCATGTCTTTATAGTCAAGGAAGAACGAATGGTAAGCCAACGGCACAATCAATGCAATGGCAAGAAGGCAATGCTTCCAATTTCTCAGCGAAAAAAGAGGGATTAAAGCCAGTGCTAACAATGGAAATTCGAAAAAAATCCCATTTATGTAAAAAATGTTACCAGCATTAGAATGATACGCAGCAGCAACATCAGATATTAGCCTGCTCCCTTCGATAAACGAATAGAAAGCATTGCCATGTTGGAAGACATTTATTGCAAGATAAGGCATAAGCGCAGAGAAAGAGCCGAGAAAAAACAGAAATGAGTCTTTCAGCTGATTTCTCCTCAGGAATATTGCTGCCATCAGTATCGGTATGAAAATCAGGTGGGTGAATTTTGTCATTGCAGATAAGCCTATAATGATTCCCGGTACAAAGTTCATCCCCTTTCTTATTATCAGGCAAATGGCAAAGAGTGATAGTGCCATTGAGGGTATATCAACAGTAAGCAATGAGGAATTTTCTGCAACAGCACCGCTCAGGGCAAAAAGTGCAGTGAAAATGACAGCAGAACCTTTTGCAGTATCTTTCAAAATGAAATAAACAGAGGCAACTGCCAAAAGGCCCATGGCCATGGAAACAAGCTTCCCTATAAGTACGGCATCAAGCCCGAGCTTCCATAGGAAACCGAGAAAAACAGGCCACAATACGGGCCTTGCCGGCTCCCATAAGCCTATGCCACCAGATGACCAGATATGCTTTCCCATGGAAAGGTAAACAGCAGAATCCCAATACATTGAATTGCTGAAGAATGCTAAGTTAACAATAATGTAGAGTAATGCTGCAGGTATCAGACCCATGTTCCTGCTTATGAATCCTGCCATAAGGTGCAAATCACTTGGCAAGTTTTAAATATTTGGTAGGTTGGTCATTATTATGAAAAAGATAAATGTCTATGCCAAGACAGCTATTGTTCTAACTGTATTGTTCTGGGTTCCTGCTGTTAATATCTTCACAAGCATACTTGCAATAGTATTCGGCTTCATGGCTCTTAAGGATTTGAAGTCCAATAAGAATGAAATAGGGAGAGGGATAGCAGTTGCATCCATAACCCTTGGTTTTTCCATCCTTGCATTTACTTTTTTAGGAATTATTGTTTCAAATTTTTATCCGGAAATCCTTCTTGTCTAATGGAAACGTTTAAAAAGCATCAGTCGCCAATTTCCTTTATATGGCAGATGTAATAATGCTTTTCGGTAGCTTTGTTTTTCTAGTACTCTTCGCCTTCCTCTTATTTGTTTTCATTGTCTTCCTGCTCTCCAGGTTCATGTCAAAGGAGTATCCTGATTATGAGCCGGAGGTAAGCATAGTGGTGCCAGCCTATAACGAGGAGAAGAATATATCTGACTGCATTAACTCAATAAGAAATTTGCACTATCCAAAATCAAAGATTGACATTATAGTCGTAGATGATGGCTCCACAGACAAGACAAAATCCATAGTAGCAGGATTTGATGATGTAAAACTCATCGAGCAGAACCATGAAGGAAAGGCAGAGGCCCTAAATGCCGGTGCTAAGAATGCGAGGCACGACCTTGTAATAACGATTGACGCAGACAGTGTGCTTGATAGGGAAAGCATAAGGGAGCTCGTCAAGCCTCTCCAGGACCCAACAATAGCCGCAAGTTCAGGCAGTTGCAAGGTAAGGAACATAAAGAATCTTCTTACAATATTCCAGAATGTGGAATACCTATACAATAACATAATAAGGAACAGCTTTACGAATGTGTTCAGGGCAGGGATATGGTTTTTTGGGGCTCTTGCATGCTATAGGAAATCTGTTCTTGAAGAGGTTGGGTATTTCAAGAAAGACACATTAGCAGAAGATGCAGATATTGCTTTGGAGATAAACAAAGCCGGATTTAGGACTTTTCATGCTCATAGGGCATTCTGCCTTACAGAGGTCCCTGAAAAGATAAGTGAACTATACAGCCAGAGAAGAAGGTGGTGCGTAGGTGTTTTGCAGGCCCTCGTTAAAAACAGGAGCCTTTTTTCAACCAAATCAAGCCCATCCACGATTTTCCTTTTCGTCAGCCAGTTCTGGTGGTCTTTTTATTCTCTAATATCCCCATTGCTGATAATTTACCAGATAATCTACTGGATGCCCTCTCCAGTATTCCTTGAAATACTGAGCTACCTTTTCAGGTGGTTTAGCTTACTTGGGCCATTGTATGTAATTTACAAGATACCTGAATGGGGGATAAGCATATACAGCTTTTTCGGTGTTCTTGCAGGAATAATAAGCGCAGCGCTTATTATATCGGCCATAAAAATTTTCAAAGATAAGCTCAACATCAGCAACACCTTTGCATTATTCTTTTATTTCCCTTACACAATAATTTTAAATATGATGATAGCCTCAGGCATGGTAGCCTACTTTTTTACAAAAAAGAGGTATTTTATAGGGTGAAAATATGGATATAAGGGAGGTCTTACTTTTTTATCTGGAATTTGACAAAAAAGTATTTTTGGAATATACAAGCATTACAAGGCCAATCCTGGATTTCCTGCACATAATTTTTAACAGCCTGTTCTATTTTTTCCTTTTTTTTGGAATAACCCTATCTGCCTTATACCTTGTTATGTTCTTTTATTCATTGTTCCACAAAAGCAAGAATGAGGAAAAAGCATTTATTCCTAAAAATGCACCATCAGTCACTGTCCAAATTCCTACATATAATGAGACAGTTGCCATAAGATGCGCAAAGAAATGCCTTGAATTTGATTATCCGAAGAATAAATTTGAGGTAATCTTAGGGGATGACAGCAGCGATGTTTCTGTCTCGAAGCGCATAAGCGCGTTTGCCAGAAAGCATAGCAACATAAGAGTTATCAAAAGGGGATCTAACATAGGCTACAAATCAGGGAACCTCAACAACATGCTTGAATATTCAAAAGGCGAAATAATAGTTATTTTTGACTCCGACTTCGTTCCTGAGAAGGATTTTCTTAAGAGGATAGTCACGCCTTTTATATATGATCCAAATCTTTCAGCAGTCCAGACAAGATGGAATTTCATCGACAGAAACAGGAGTTTTGTCTCGCTCCTTGGTTCAACTATAGTAACTGTATTTCACCACATATGCCTTCCTTTCATAAGCAGGAGGGCAGGAATCTCTTTTCTCTGCGGCTCTGCTGAGGCCATAAGGAAGAAGGACCTAATAAGCCTCGGGAAGTGGAAAACAGGAAGCCTCACTGAGGATATTGAGTTCTCTCTTAGGCTGATTGAGCATGGAAAGAAGATAGAGTATCTGGAAAGCGTTGAGTGCTACGGCGAAGTGCCTTATACAACAAAGGACCTCAAAAGGCAGCAGATGAGATGGGCTTATGGTGTTACTGATTCATTCAAGAGCCATTTTGCAGAACTTTTGATGTCAAGGAAAATATCACTCGGTAAGAAGGTCCACACAATGCTCTTCTGTTCGGGATATGCATTTTCATTTATCCTTGTATTGCTTTTCTTTACCGGGACTTTTAGTTTTTTTACTCACCCGCCCGGGCCTTTGGATTTATCAAGGTTCTTGATGGAAACAGGATTCAACATATTGATTACCAGCGGCGTCATAGTAGCAAGCATATTTGCTCTTTACAAGACAGGAAACCTGAAAAAGGTTTTTTCAATGGTATTCTCATCGCTAAGCATTGGACTGATTGTACTATATTACGTCAATCTGGGGATATTCAGGGTTTTTTTGAACAAGCCAATGAAATGGTACATGCTCAAGAAGGAAGGTAACGCAGGGATAGATTTTTAAGTTTTTCAATTCTTTTCTTGTTATGCCTTCCCTAAAGATATCTTCCGGTTCTGACGCATTTGACTCATTTCTCGAAGGTGGGTATGAAAAAGACATAGTTACCACTCTTTACGGCCCGCCAGGCTCAGGAAAAACAACTTTATGCATGCTTGCAAGCATAAGCCAGGCAAGGGATAGGAAAAAAGTCATTTACATAGACACAGAAGGGGGCTTTTCCCTAGAGAGGATGCAGCAGTTAGCAGGCAGTGAGTTTGATAGCTTGTTTTCATATATAGTTTTGCTTAAGCCAACAACATTCGAGGAGCAGGACAAAGGGCTGAAAAAACTTAAGGATATGGTCAGCCCGAAAATTGGGCTTATTGTTGTAGACACAATGACCATATTCTACAGGCTGGAGCTTGCTCTTGATAAGGGCATAAGGAAGGCAAACAATAAGCTAATCTGGCAGGTATCTTACCTTAACGAGATAGCAAGGAAGAACGGCATTCCGGTCATCGCAACTAACCAAGTTTATTCAGATTTCAAGAATAGAGATGAGGTGAAGATGGTCGGAGGGGACATATTAAAATACAGCTCAAAATGCCTCATAAGCCTTAAGAGCCTTGCAAGGAATAAGAGGAAGGCCGTTATCATTAGCCATCGCTCCATCCCGGAAGGAAAAGAAGAGGATTTTGCAATAATAAACGAAGGGATTATAGAGGCATAATTCTAGATTTATAAGGCTTAAAACACTGAAATTTCATGCAAAATTAAACAGCAACATATTTAAACCTAAATGGATTTTTAACGTGCATGGCTCGCAACCTAAATGATTACAAAGAAATGAAGAAAAGCATTGAAATGTCAAAGGACAGCATAAAGGACCAGCACAGTAGGGGAAAGCTTACTGTATGGGAAAGGCTGGAACTACTTCTTGACAAAGGCAGTTTCGTCGAACTCAATGAGTTTGTTGGCAGCAGGGAAGATAGCCTTAAGGAGAAGAGGGCAAGGGATGGTGTAATCACAGGTATTGGAAGGATAGAAGGCAGAAAAGTATGTGTGTATGCGCAAGATTTTACATTTATGGGCGGCTCGATGGGAGAAGCTCATACAAGGAAGATAGCCAATCTGATAAAAGATGCCATTAAACTTGGCTGCCCTGTTATAGGGCTTCTGGATTCGGGCGGTGCAAGGATACAAGAAGGCGTAGCGTCTCTTGCAGGCGGCGGGGAGATATTCAGGCTGAATACCCAAGCATCAGGCATCATCCCTCAAATATCTGCAATAATGGGGCCATGTGCAGGAATAGCTGTCTATTCTCCAGCTCTTACGGATTTCATCTTTATGGTTAACAAAACAAGTAACATGTTCATAACAGGCCCAGAGGTTATTAAGGCGGTAACCGGCGAGGAAATAAGCTTCGACGCCCTTGGCGGAGCAGCAGTTCACAGCGAGAAGTCAGGAGTTGCGCATTTCATAGCAGATGATGAAAAGCAGTGTCTTCTTAAAATAAAGAAGCTGCTTAGCTATCTGCCTTCAAACAACCTGGAAACTTCTCCTGTTTATGATACTAAGGATGATCCGGCAAGGAAGTCAAAGAAGATACAGGAGATGCTCCCTGAGGACAGTTCCAAGGTATATGATGTTGTCGAAATAATAAACGAAATAGTTGACAAAAAGAGCTTTTATCAGGTCATGGAAAGATATGCGCAGAATATAGTTATTGGCTTCGGAAGGCTCAACAACATTTCAGTCGGCATTATAGCCAATCAGCCAAATGTTCTGGCAGGCTGCCTCGATGTTAATTCCTCAGACAAGATATCGAGGTTTGTTAGGTTCTGTGATTGCTTTAATATCCCTCTTGTTAATTTGGTGGACGTCACAGGCTACCTTCCAGGAACA
The DNA here is from genome assembly GCA_018303125.1 of Candidatus Woesearchaeota archaeon. Lineage (GTDB taxonomy): Archaea > Nanobdellota > Nanobdellia > Woesearchaeales > WJIZ01 > JAGVYS01. The sequence goes on from JAGVYS010000050.1 coordinate 29,071, forward strand.
GAGCAGGAGCACAACGGAATAATAAGGCATGGCGCAAAGGTGCTATATGCATATTCAGAAGCAACAGTGCCAAAAATAGCCCTTGTAATGAGAAAGTCATACGGCGGAGCATTTATTGCATTATCATCAAAGGATATGGGTTATGACAAGGTTATTGCATGGCCAAGCGCTGAGATAGCGGTCATGGGTGCAGAGGGTGCAGTCAACATCCTGAATAGGAAGGAACTTGCGGAAAGCAAAAACCAGGAGAAGCTAAGGGCAGAGAAAGTTGAAGAATATAGGAATAGGTTCTACAACCCTTATGTTGCTGCCAAACTCGGCTATGTTGACATGGTTGTAGATTTCCCTGATACAAGGGATGTTCTTATAACCCTTCTTGAGGCATCTCTCACAAAGAGGGAGAGGAATATTTCAAAGAAGCATGGGAACATGCCGGCATAGCCATGGAAGAGCTAAAAGTAAAGATTGATGGTAAAGAGCATCTGGTTAAGGTAGACGACAGCGAGGGTATACTTAAAGTCCACCTTGACGGGAAGGTGTATGAAGTAGGCACTTCCCACTCGAGGGAGCAGCATGACTATGGATTGGAAGGGGATTCTTCCAAGGAAGAAGGCAGCGGCAGCATAAAATCCAATCTTCCTGGCATCATTTTCTCTGTCAATGTAAAGCCAGGCCAGAAAGTCAAGAAGGGGCAGAAGCTCATCTCGCTTGTTGCGATGAAAATGGAGAACCAGATAGCATCCCCGATAGACGGCACTGTGAAAAATGTTTTTGTAAAGAAGAATGACAAGGTAAACAAAGGCGATATATTGATTATAGTACTCTAGCTATTTCTTGGTCGTGCCACCCTTACCCAATAGTATTCCAGACAGAACATTTAGGGCCCATGCCTGCCACACATTTATTGAATAAATCTCGCCGAAAGTAAAGTTCCAAAGCCACTGCACAGGGAAGGCAAGTATCAGGCCTATTATTGCAGATATCAGTATTACCAAAAGCATGGTATAACCCAAATCGATAATCCTGCTCAAAAAAGGTACATCATCAAACATTAGTTTACATTTCCTCTCCGCTTTTTAAATATTTTCGTTGTGCTGGCTTAGCATATAATAATGTTCAATATCCCAAAATTTGATATTATTCTTTTATAGTTTTCTTCCTTATTTTTGATTTTTTTTGTCTCTTCTGCCAGAATTCCATCGCGAGCCACACAGCAAGAACAACAATAGTCAATAACATTATTAGCTTTAGATAGTCCACTTTAGCAGGCGTCAGTAATGTTTTATTCAGTGATGTTATTGTATCTCTGCACGCATTTATTGCTGCATCAACATATCCAGCAGCTTTCTCATACTCTCCATTCTTCAATGCTGTTTCTGCTTCTGCTATCAGCTCCTGGAATTCCAGGCATTCAGGATTCTCCTTGAACAAATCCTGCGCGAACTTAATCTTCTCTATTATAGACTTGCTGTCTGCACCTGTTCCTGATTCAACAAGGCTTACAATTATCTTTGACTTTGCAGTGAATGGAGGGTTAGTCGATACTCCTGTTATGTCCACTTCATATATGCCTGGATCGGTATGCGATTGTATTTCAAGGCCAATAGTCTTTATTTCCTTAAGGCCAAGATTGGTTATTGTGGCCGAATCAGGTATTACTGAAAGGTCAGTTGAATTTGGTGCCATAGTCATCTGGATAGTATCGAATTTTATGTCTCCTGTGTTAACCACATTTATCTTTGCAGCTATCTTGTCCTCTGAGTACATCCTTAATGGTGTTGTTGGGATTATTGCGAAAGATACTACCTTAGTTTGTGCTGATGTTGATGCGCCACCTCCTCCACCGCCACCTCCAGCAGAGGTGGTGGTTGTTGTGGTTGATACTGTTACAGTTTCCTTTGGCTCAGTAATCATGAACCTTGATAAATTCGTGCCTGAAAACCTTATTATGTTGTTTGTAGTGTCCAAAACAATTGTTTGCCTTTCCAAAGTACAGCTTGCAGGATTTGAGCACTTGTAAAGCCTTATTTGTGACTCATCTGAAAATGCAGAGTCTATTGAGGAATAATTGTAAATTAAGGTATAATTTGTATAAGTAAAGTTAGAGGTTAAATCCCACAAATCTCTTCTCGATTGGCCTGATGGTGGCTCTGTTTCATTGTTTAGGTCTGTGACATTAACAGCATTTGTCATGTTTAGATTACTCAAATTAACGCTAACGAAGCTTATTTTCTTCGGCTCTTCTGTTGCAGTCACATTAACATCATAAAGCGCCTCCAATGGAGCAGTTCTCTGCACAGCAGAGCCAGATTGTATAATGTCACCGGAGCAACTATCAAGGAGCTTTATGTCTGAAATGCCAATGCCTGAGATGTTGAATGTCTTTGTGCCTGTGCTTACTGTTATTGTTGATGTGACATTAACTGAGTTATTCTCTATGTCCATTACCCTGACAGTGAAATTATATATGCCTGAAACATTTGGCTTGAGGGAGTAATTGAAATAGGAAGTGTAATTGTTGCTTCCGTTCAAGTCTGTAAAGTTCCTTATCTGCAGCAATGGTTCATTGCTTCCATCTGGCTTGTGGGCAATCGTAGTGATTGAGTTAAGCAATGTGTCTAGGTCAAATCTTGTCGCAATGGTTACATTAGTATTGTTTAATGTGAATGTCTCATTTGAGCATGCCTTTTCTATTACTGGCGTAGCTATTGCCCCGGATGGCCTTGTTAATTTAACCTCTATGGAGTCAGATATGTTTATGCCCCTTCCGGCATTGTTATTGAAGGCAGTAGCTGTAAGTGTTAAAATTCTA
>JAGVYS010000051.1 GCA_018303125.1 Candidatus Woesearchaeota archaeon
GGCTCCGTAGAAATCCCTAGAAAAGTATAATAACCCCCTCAGCCATGAAGCTTTTGGGGGGCCATATGTGGTTTTTTCAGGTGACCACATATGAAGAAAAAGAAAAAAGTAACCTTCTTAATAAGATTTGCCAAGAATATACTAAAGGCGCTGAGGATAAGGAATGTCCGCCTGTATGGAAGCAAGTTCAGCAAAAAGGTGTATACCTTGCACCAGCACATAGTTTTGCTGTCGCTGCGTGAGTTTCACAAGGGAATTGGCTATCGGCTCCTGTGTGATATTCTACCAGACTATTCCCTGCTGCTTGAGTTTCTTGGATTAGCCAGAATACCTCACTTCACGACGCTGCACAAAGTGAGCCAGAGGCTCAGGGGGAGTACTGTGGAGAGCATCTTTCTTGGCTTTGCCAGAAGGGCAAGATTCAGGGCAGGCATTGACAGCACCGGGCTAAGCCTGCAGCACTCTACATACTACTACGAGCAAAGGCTTGAGCATTTCAGGAAGGCAAAGAATAGAAAGCCAGGAAGACCCACAAGCCTTTTTGCTGACCTAGATGGGCAGATTATTCTCTCAGCAAAGCTTCTTCGCGGAAAGAAGTCAGACAGCAAGATGATGATACCCACAATACAGAAAGCAGAAGGGCTATTTGGCAGGATAATAAGCAACGATGCCGATAAAGGCTATGATGCTGAATACAATCATTGCTTTGTAAATGAATGCATGGGCACAAAAGACTTCATCAAGATGAGAAACGAGCCTGTTCCTGTGCATAGGACTAAAGGAGAGTATCGCAAGAAGGCAAAGAATAGCTCCAGAAAGGCAACAGGAAGGCCAAGGAAAAACCACAGGAACAGGATGGAATCCATAATATTTGCCCTCAAGAAAATATGCGGAGAGCATTTATCTGCAACAAGCTCCAAAGGGCAGAGGCAGCAAAGCAGATTCAGGATTATTGCGTATAATGCCTATAGGAAGATAAAGGCATTTCTAGTGAGGATTTCTACGGAGCCCGAGGTGTTGAGATTATACTATATATTCTTCACAGCTTCTCTTCTGACATTAAATGCTTGAATTCGGGCAAATCTTTAAGCCGGATACCTCTTCTTATGTATGGTTAGGTACCTTCTTAGAAAATACTGGACAAAGGCCTCCTCGCCTTTTTCCAATGCCCTGTAATAAGACTTCCTCCTCTTGTATTCTATGATAAGCATAGGGTATCCGGAATGCCATAAAATATAATTCATCAATAACCTGCCAATACGACCATTTCCATCCCCAAAAGGATGTACCTTCTCAAATTTATAATGCACTCTTGCTGATAGCTCTACGGGATTTATTTTTTCCCTTGCTTTGATGAATTTTATAAGCTCATCCATTAATTCTTGTACATCTTGCCAATCCGGAGCAATATATGAGCCAATCCTTACCAAATAGTCCCTATACCTTCCTGCAATATCCTGCTTTGTCTTTCCAAAGATGTCCTCATGCCAGCGCAAAAGCAATTCATTTGTTATCTCTTCCTTCTTTTCCAGTGCGTTCAGAAAGACTTTGCTATGCGCCTCTGTTTCCCCCACATCACGCAGTGGCTTGTTAGGAGCAATCTTGTCATGAATAATCTCCCTAGCTTCTTCCAATGTGATTGTAGAACCCTCGATAGCGTTAGTATTATATGTAAACGCTATGGATATTTCTTCCAGCTCATTCTTCCTTACGCTATAAGGAACCCTTTTCCATTCTGTCTGGAAATTCTTCTTTATTGCTTCAAGCTTTTTGCTGATGTCAGGCATTGCCTCTTTCTTAAACTCAGAAATCAATTCTTTGACATTTGCAGGGATTTTGGTTCCTAAGTATTTTTCTTTAGTGATTACTTTTCCATCGCTTCTCATAGAGTGCTGCAAATAAAAGTAATCCTTATTCCCTTTTTTTCTTTTAAGAATCCTCATAAGTATTTTACCATTACAAAGTATTTAAATATTGCGTTTTTTGATTAAATGTAATGGCAAGATATAAAATAACTACAAAATCGTAATTGAAACAAAGATTTAGTTTTTATTGCTGCATTGATATTTAAAATATTTTAATTTAAGGATTTTTCACAGGCTTAATTATGCCTGATAATGGTAAATCTTCCTGAGGCTTTTTGCATGTTCCAATTCCTTCTCTTTCCATTTAATCATGCCGCACTCCCGCAGCTTTTTCACAGAATTGGTAAGGGAGCCCAGCCCTGAAGCGGAAAAGGTACGGTGCATGATAATATGGATATCCCTCACAGGAAGCCATGGCCGTTTCTTGAATGCTTTTGTGCGCTTATAGTTCTGCAAGAACTCCAATGTCTCTGCCTGCCCCATATATGCGATGGAGTCCCTATTACGTTATAAATGTGCTTACAAACTTAGAATGTTGAATTATGCATTATCCTTGAGTTTTTGACCAATATTTAAGGTATGACAAAAAAGGTCATGAGAACGTTTTTCAATAGATGATTCATTCCAAAAAGCATATTGATGTAATTGTTGGTTAATTGGAAGCAGTTACCGTATAATACTTGAGGCCAGGCAAATCATTTTAGATAATATTTATATAAAAATATAAGTGTAGTTTACCCTTAGATATGAAAACAAAATTTGATTTAGCTATTAAAGGATGGGGCTTTCCATCTGTGCTTGCTGGGTTAGGTGTAATTGTTTTATTTATTGATAATCGCTTCAGAAAAGGAATGATTTCTATTTCTATTATTTTTTATTTTATAAATTTATTTTTAAGATCTAAAAAAAAGTAATTGATAGGCGCCCCTGCGAGGAATTGAACCCCGATCTCAAGGACCGCAACCTTGCATTCTATCCTTTATACTACAGGGGCATAAGTAATAAAAATCAATCTCCTTATATATACCTTTTGAAGAAATCAACATTCTTCCTGTAATCTGCAAAAGTGTGCTTAAAAGAAAGAACTTCACCATCATGAAACTCAAGAACCTTATGGGCATAAACCCCATCGCCAAGATACTCCTTGAATGGCATCTTTTTGAGAGAAGCAACTATAACGCCCCCTTTAGATATAATGCCGGGGTCAATATTAACGGTCCTTTTGCCATTAGAAGAAAGGATATCTTCTATCTTGCCTGTATTTAGCCTTGCCTCAGCAAGTGTAGCTATAGGCAAAGAATAAATCACGAACCTTTTTTTCAGGTTTGCACCGAATTCAGGTGCATAATATTCTGTGAAATTGAAATCAAACTCATCAGACATGTCTTGGGCTTTTCCAAAATAAGATGAAAGCAATTTAATGCTTTCTGAAAAAACAGAAGCATCAGAATACATAATGGCGCAGAAGAACATTTTACTTGTAATCCGCCAGGCTTGCCTGCCTCTTCTCTTCGATTACAGAACCATCAACCTGCTTCTTTATGTCTTCTGCAACAGCCCTTCCGACGATTAAGGAAAGCCTTGAAAGCTCTGCTGTCCTAACCTCGCCAACGTCCTTTATGCCGCTATTGAAAAGCCTTCTTGCCCTTGCCCTTCCTATATTGCGGAGCCTGATCAATGGTATCAGCTCTTCTTTAACGCCATATTTCAGCCTTAGCCTTAACTTTTTCAAGGCAGGAAGAAGATGCATCATTTTCATTATCCTTGCTATTTCTTCCATGCAGTACAATATCCAATCTGCAATTTCAACTTTAGCCCTTGTTTCCCCTGGCCTTATGCCAAATTCCTCAAGCAAGTTCTCTTCACCCTTCTCCTCAATCCACTCATGAAGCAGCATGGCTGTTTTTATCGAATCCTGGAACTTGTCATATTCTGCCTCATAGATGGAAGGCTCCTTATCAAGAAGGGAATCGCCATATTTGACAAGCATTTCCTGTATGATGTCAAATTCTTTCGACCTTACCTTCAACAATGGCCTCATCTCAAGGGCAGATGAGACAACATGCAGCAATGCAAAGCTGTGCACTTCTTTTGGCGCTCTCAAAAGCATCTCACAAAGGTAATTGGCAGTCAATGGGTCAATATACAGCTCAGATACCCTCTTGCCGAGAATAGTTGCGCTATAAGCTTCCTTACCGAGCTCAGAAGCAGGCCTGAAATCGCCCTTATAGGAAGACTCAAGGAGCTTCCAGCCGATAAGCTGCTCAAGGGCTTTTCTAAGGGAAGAGTTCAGGGCGGTTGTGTTTGAGTACTGGTGCGCCCAAAATGTCTTCATGAAAAAATCAAGTATGCTCTTTTCAGAGGAAATGAAGCCAGAAGCTATAAGTGACAAGACATATGTCCTTAGCACTGGCTCAGCAGCAAGCTTGGAATAAATAGGCTCTGGCTCTCCGTTAATATAGAGTTCTTCCACTTCCGACCTGTTCTCTTCTGATGAGCATACTATTATGGACTCTCCTTTAGAATCATATCGTGGCCTTCCTGCTCTTCCCGACATCTGCAGGTATTCAATTACAGGAATGTACTGCAAGCCATGCAATCCAAATCTTTTGAGGTCCCGAATTATAACTCTAAAAGCAGGCATATCAAGCCCTGCTGCCATTGTTGTTGTCGCAGCAACTATCTTTATGTTGCCATTCTTGAAATTGTCCTCGACTAGCCCTCTTTGCCCTGATGTTAAGCCTGCATGATGGAACGCTACCTTTTTCTCAAGGCAGCCTGCAAGCCTTTTGCACTGCTTTGTTGGTGGCGATATGTCGCTAGTGGCCTTTCCTGCCATGCCTGTCAAATCCCTTAGCTTTGTCTTCTTTGCGATTTCCTCTGCTATCTTCTCAGCTGACCTTTTTGTATTTGCGAATACAATTGCCTGCTTGCCTATTGAAATAGTGTCAAGCGCTAAATTAAGCGCAGGGTCAGAATAAGGGGTATTTATCTTCATGGGATAAAGGCAATTTGCACTTGTTTAAAATTTTACCGCAGAATAGCTAAGCTTATCTCTGGCTTCCTCATGATGTAAATTTCCCATTCCATTATATCTGAGGACTCTCCGTCAGAAACAGTAACAGATATTTTTTTCTTTCCTGATGAATCATACCTGGCAGTTATTTGTGAACCTGCTTCTGTTTTCTTGAATAAGGAGGTTTTCCATATATAAGTGAGCTTATCATTGTCTGGATCATATGCTTCCACGTAAAATTGTATATCCTCATTAACATTGAATGTTTCAGAGTCAATTAGGCTGCTCCCTAATATGGCAACAGGCCTATTTACATTCATGACTTTTATCCTGGCTGTGGAGTTGGCGCTTGATTTCCCATCCGAGGCTGAAATGGCTATCTCAACTTGTTTCTCAGATTCTGTACCTAAGACAGTATCAAATCCAGGTGTCCAAAATAAAGAGTTACCTTTGAAAAAGCTTCCTTGTGGCTTGGGATTTGCAGAATACGTCAATTTGCCTTCCCTGTCAGATGCCTTTATTGGTATCTCAAGCATCTCACCTTCATTTACTGAATAGCTGCCTAAATTGCTTATCTCAGGCAAGCTGTTTGAAGATATGATTGTAACTTGCACCATCTTCTTGTCTGACAGGAATCCATCAGATGCGGATACAGTAACATAAAAATTACCGGGGCTCAAAGCCCTTTGCCCATTTGATGTTATTGGGCCATCAAAGTAGTAAGATAGGGTATCATTGTCAGGGTCAGTTGCCGAGATGTTGAAGTAAACAGCCTCTCCTTCTGAAACTGTCACAGGAGGTATTGTCAATATCTTTGGCTGCCTGTTGGTGTTCATTACCTTGATATTGACATTCTCAGTAAGTAGCGATTGATTAGATGATGCATTTATCTGGACAGCAAAATCTCTTCCTAGTAGGTGATAGAACCATGCTATTTCATCAATAATGTTAATTCTCTCAACAACAGAATAATCTGGCTTCCACCTTATTGTCCCGTTGGAATAGTTTGCACCTGAAGGAAGATTACCCACTGCTATATTTACAGGGTCGCCATCAGGGTCTACATAATCAAGCACTACTTTAATTTCATCTCCTTCCTGCACAGTATACTGATTTTTCGACTGTGCTAATGGCGGCCGGTCTACATTCTCTACATTTATCTGGAAACTCTTCGATGCCTTGAACTTGGAATCATCCCATATAGATATCGTAACATCATATTTTCCTGCGCTCTCATACCCTGTCTCCCATCTTGTTAGATTGGAGAATGGCGCGGATATTTCATGCTTCAATCCGTATTTTGTGAAATCAGGAAGCCTAAGCTCTAGGATATTGCCTTCCTTGACCGTAAGATTGTTGAAACCATCAAGCAGTTTCTTCCTGTCAAAGTCCTGCACGGTTACATTCCATGCTTTTGATGCATTAAGCACTCCGTCTGATGCTTCTATTCTTATTGCATGCGTTCCCTGGCTGTAGAAATCAGGATTATATGTGAAATAACTTCCAGTAGCTCTTTCAGCAGAATCAACAAGCCACCTTAGTTTAACATCATCCTTGTTCTTATCAGTTGCATAAGCATTGAAGAAAATAGACTCTCCCTCTATAATGCTCAAGCTGCTTTCAGTTGGTGCTTTAACTATAATCTCTGGCAGCTCTTCCTTCTTCTGTATAACAAGGGTTATATTCTTCTCGCTTGTGAGCTTTCCGTCAGAAACAACAACTTTAGTATAATACGTTCCTGCATCCCCGTATTTTGTCTGCCATGTTCCATCAGATGACAAAGGTGGCTGAAAATAATAAGAAAGCTTGTCAGCATCAAGGTCCCTTGCTGATGGCTTCAGGTTCAAAAGGTCAGTTTCATTATACTGAAGCGTGGCTGACAAAGCAGAACCCATTGAGGACAGGAAGAGAATGGTGAATAAAACTGCAGTAATCTTTCCCATGCACTGACTCCCCTCAAAAGAGAACATCACTTGACCTGTACTATGTCATCTATTACAGGCGGCCTGTTGACGTTTATGACAGTTACCTTGATAACTTGGGTATCTGCCATCTCCCCATCTGAAGCAGTAACATTAATCGAATATATTCCTGCATCATCATAGGATGTCTCCCATATTCCATCATCCCCGATAGGGTCAGATATTATATAGGATATTTTATCCCCGTCTGTGTCTGATGCATCAGGCTTCAATGTGACTGTCTCTGTTTCCTTGACTGTTATGTCCCTCATTACCTTCAGCACAGGTGACCTGTCCACATTGGTTATGGTAAGCGACCAAAGCTTGGAAATGCCAGTTATGCCGTCTGACACATCAAGCTTCACTGTATGCGAGCCTGCACTGCTGTAATCGGCATCAAAGTCAAATAATTTGGATGATGAAATCTGCTTTCCGTCAAGTTTCCATGAGTAGCTGAGGGTATCATTATTAAGGTCGTATGCCTCAGCCCTGAATTCAAGCTTGCTGTTCTCCATGATAGTTAGTGCAGTTGAATTTGGATGGGCACTGCTCAGGATTGGTGCTTCCTCCTTCTTGTTCACAATAAGCAATGCGTCCCTTGTTGATGTTAGCTCACCATCAGAAGTTGTTATGGTTAAGGTATACTCACCATTGTCTCCATACTTTGTCTGCCACTGCCCGGATGAGTTGAGCGGAAGGCTGAAGGTGTGCTTAAGTTCATCACTGTCTGGGTCTTTTGCCACAGGCTTGATGTTGACGAGGTCTGTCTCATCAACTATTATTGCAATTGCCTTTGAAGCAGTATCCGGTACTGACACATTCACAGCTGGTGCAGTTACATTAACTGCCATGCTTGCGTTTGCCTTAACAGAAACATTCATGCTCACATTGGCTACTACTTTAGGAACTGAACCAGAATCATTGCTTGCGTTTATTTCAGTGCCATTTCCGTTTGATTCGCCTACTTTTATCTTGTCAATAGGAATAAAAGTGACATCCAAATCCTGACTTTCTTGCGTTTGACAACCGCTAATCAGGTATATAGCAAAAACCAACAATACGACGAGGAATCTAACCATTATATTCGCACCCCACTAGCAATTTAGTGTTTTTATCATTCTATGATACTAACTTATATTTAAACTTTTTGTGTAGTAACGAAATTCGATGCAAAAGCACTTCATCTTTTCCCGGCTAACATTTATAAACCTGTTTTGGTTATGGCGCCGCATGGTGCTTGAAAAGCTCGGCAATTCGCTCAAGAATACTCTAAGTAATATAGCTAAGGCAATATTCGTTGATGACAAGCTAATAAACGACCTTGTGAAGGACATACAGAAATCGTTGCTGCAGGCAGATGTAAATGTGAAGCTCGTCTTTGACTTGACAAGCAAAATAAAGAGCAGGATTTCGAAAGAGGAAACCCCTGCAGGCCTTACTAAAAAAGAGCATCTCCTTAACATAGTATATGGTGAGCTTGTTTTTTTTCTGGGCGGTGAGGGCAACAAGATAGACATAAAAGTCAGGCCTTTCAGGATAATGCTCGTCGGCCTTTTTGGGGCTGGAAAAACCACAACAGCAGGCAAGCTTGCAAGATTCTACTCAAAAAGGGGCTACAAGACTTGCTTGGTGGGCCTTGATGTGCACAGGCCTGCTGCAATGAGCCAACTGGAGCAGACTGCAAAGAGAATTAATGTGCCGTCATTCACAGACAGCACATCCAAAGATGCCCTAAAGGCTTATGAAAAATTTGAAAGTGAAATAAAAGATTTCGAAGTAATAATAATAGACACTGCCGGAAGGGATGCGCTGAGCGCTGGCCTGATAAGTGAGATAGAGGCATTAAACAAAAAGATAATGCCTGAAGAAAGGCTTCTCGTGATATCTGCAGACATAGGCCAGGCAGCACAAAAGCAGGCAGAGCAGTTCAACGCAAGCTGCGGCATTACAGGAATAATAGCAACAAAAATGGACGGCACTGCAAAGGCTGGCGGGGCCTTGAGCTCGTGCGCAGTAACCGGTTCTCCCATAAAGTTCATTGGTGTAGGGGAAAAGATTGACGATATAGAGGAGTTCAGGCCAAAGAATTTCGTTGGCAGGATGCTTGGCATGGGCGACCTTGAGGCATTGCTTGAGAAGGCAAAGGAGGCAATGACTGAGGAACAGGCAGAGGACCTCGGGAAGAGGTTCCTGAAAGGTGAATTCACTCTCCTTGATTTGTATGAGCAGATGGAAGCCATGAGCAAGATGGGCCCTCTTACAAAGATAGTGGACATGATACCTGGCTTTGGCCAGCTGAAGCTTCCGAAGGAAGCCTTGCAGACTCAGGAAGGAAAACTAGGCAAATGGAAAATCGCCATGCAGAGCATGACAGAACAAGAGCTTGAAGAGCCAGATAGCCTGGAAGCAGAAAGAATAGAGAGAATATCAAAAGGCTCAGGGATAAGCCAGGGAGAGATAAGAGAACTGGTAAAGCAATACAGGCAAAGCAAGAAAATGGTAAAGCTCCTGAAGGGTCATGGTGACATGGGCAAGATGATGAAGAAACTTGGCGGCAAAATGCCAAAGCTATGAGCATTTATTCCAGTATCTTTGGATAAAATTCGTCTTCCCACTCGTACAATGCCTCGTCTTCTATGTCAGTAAAGCCAAGCTGGTAGCAGTCGCTAAGAATGTCAATGTTCTTTCCGTGCTCCTTTGCCATGCAGTTTATAAGTAAGGTATATTGAGGCGTATGCACGTTTGCAAGCGATTTTATTTCATAGATAAGTTCAGTCATGCTTTTTTTCTCAGACCAATGAAGCACTATTGTCTCTGTGCCTATGTCAAGTGCATAAGTCATGAATACCTGTTTAGATATCTTTTTTTCTGCACGAGCTATTTTTTCCTGGTCATGAGCGCTTATTTCGTCAAAACCGTTAAACCCTATTGCAGAAAGCCCTTTTATTCCTGATGCTGCCTTGTATGATTCCAAGAGGCCGCTGGAAAGAAATATTCTAACGCTCAAACCCTGAATGTCATTGCTTATCTCAAGAGTTATTGCAGGGTATTTTTCATGGAATTTTGAAAAAATTGATTTTGCCTTCTCAACCTGCTTGTCAAGTACTGGGTCGTTCTCCTCTGAGTGCCTTTCAAGGCCTGCTGTTATTCTTACTATCTCCCTAAGCTCCCTGTCAGCGACCTTTGCCATCTGATGCATCCATGCATGGGTTTATTTAAAGATTGTGCAAGTTATAATTCTGAAAATCCTAAGAGGGGCGCACTCAAGGTCTAAAAACAATTTTTGTGAGGCTGGCACCGGGATCTGCGCTATGCATTCTTGCATTCCTTCTTATTTCGTGGAGTGGTTTTGGCACCAGGGATATTTCAATCCTGTATCTAAGCACAGTGCCAAGAGGGCCGCCTGCATGATATTGCATATTCATGCTATTGAATCCTTCTGCATGTTCATTTAAATTCTGTTCATCAGGAACAAGTATCTGTGCATCTGAAACAGGTGTCTGTCCTTCCCTAGCCTCACCGCTCAGGCAATATTCTAGTGAATTCCCTGCTGAGCTAAGTGAAAGAAATGAATATTTGCTAGGAGCAGATTCCAGTACAACACATCCATTTGTATATTTTAGAGTGCCCAACTGTTGATTTAGGAATTCCATTCTTACGTCTGTGCCTATTGCAACCTCACCTTTTTGAGTCAAAAAATCATTAACAGGGTACTCAGGGCCGATATCGGATTTTCCCAAATTAAACTTGAGCTTGAGGTTATAGGATTCGAGTAGAGCTTCGACAGTAGCCATAAAGTTAGGTAACCTGAAGGAATATAAAAATTTCTTGATTGTGAGATGCATGACAAGATTATTATATTTCAGCGGCTTCAAAAGTAGATATGGATGTTATAGCAGACCTTCACGTGCATTCAAGGCACAGCAGGGCAACCGGCAAAGAGCTGAATCTTGCCAATCTTGAGAAATGGGGCAGGATTAAGGGAGTCAATCTTCTTGGGACAGGAGATTTTACGCATCCAAAATGGATTAATGAGATAAAGGAAGAGCTTAGTGAAGACGATACAGGAATTCTGAAATCAAAAACAGGCTTCAGTTTCATGCTACAAACAGAGATATCCTTTGTTTACATGCAGGACAGCAGGTTCAGGAAAGTCCATCTGCTGGCATACGCTCCAGACATTGAAACTGCTGAGAAAATAGCTTCATGGCTCGGCAGCAGGGGAAGGCTTGATTATGACGGCAGGCCGACATTTGGAATGCCCTGCCCTGAATTCGTCGATGCTTTGAAATCAATTGACAGCAAAACAGAGATAATCCCTGCGCATATTTGGACGCCCTGGTTCAGCATGCTTGGCGCAAGTTCAGGTTTTGACTCTGTCAAGGAATGTTTCCATGACACAGAAAAGCACATTTTTGCGCTCGAGACAGGCCTAAGCTCCGATCCGCCAATGAACTGGAGGCTCTCGGCGCTTGACAAGTATACTTTAGTAAGCAACTCTGATTTGCACAGTTTCTGGCCCTGGAGACTGGGGAGAGAAGCAAATGTCCTCAGCCTAAAGGACCTTACCTATAAATCTGTTTTCAATTGCATAAAGTCAAGGGAAGGATTCAAGGAAACAATAGAGGTCAATCCCTCATTTGGAAAGTACCATTGGACAGGGCATAGGGAATGCGGGATATCTATTAGCGCCTTTGAGGCAATGAAAATAAAGAGCATGTGCAAGGTATGCGGCAAGAAGCTAACAGTTGGAGTGGAGCAGAGAGTGGAGGAGCTTGCAGACAGGGAAGAAGGTTACGTCAAGAAAGGGGCTGTGCCTTTCAGGAGCTTAATTCCGCTGTCAGACATAATCTCTGCTGTTATCAAGAAAAGTGTCTCTTCAAAGGCCGCATGGGGGTATTACAACAGTCTTGTCAAAGGCAGAAGCGAGTATGATGTCCTTCTTTCAGTTTCAGAGGAGGAACTGATAGCCTCATCGAACGGGCCAATAGCAGCTGCAATAATGCAAAACAGGAATGGGCAGATAGAAGTAAAGCCGGGATTTGATGGGGTGTATGGCGAGCCGATGATAGGTGCAGACGGGCAAAAACCGAAGAAAAAGGACCAAAAAGGCCTAAAGGAATTTTTCTAGCTGCATTTTCTGCAATACAAATTCTTCAATTGTCGTCTAAAAAAACAAAACATTTATATATTTGCTATGGCGAGAAAAAAATCAGCGAGTTTAATTCTCGACTAAAATAAGAGGGGGAAAAAGAAAATGGCAAGCAAAGTAGAAAAGGTTGGCGTTAAGAAACAGTCTGGCTATCTATATTTCGTAGACAAGAAAGGAAACGTAGCCAGAGCCAAAATGGCACGAGGAAAGAAGAAAGGCAAGGGAAAGATAGAAGTCGTTGCCAAGGTAGGAGTCAAGAAACAGTCTGGCATGCTTTACTTCATTGACAAGCAGGGAGATATTTCAGCTGCTAAGATGTCAAGAGGCGGCAAGAAGAAGGCCAAGAAGAGATAAGTGCCTTAATTTTTTTTCTTTTTTTATTTGCTGATTAATTTGTCCTTTCTTATGACCATATCCATGGCTTTAATGGCAACTTCTATCTGCTTCGCATTTGGCTCTTTTGTTGTAATGTATTGCAGCATAAGCCCAGGCCATGCGAATGCCTTTAGCAGCTTATTCTTCTCATGGAATGCAGTTAGCCTGAGCAGCTCATAAGAAATCCCAGCCACAACAGGCACAAGCATGAGCCTTGCAGCAAAAAGCAGGGTTTTCCTGAGCAGCAAAGGATATGAGCTGAAAGAGGGCAACAAAGAAGCCATTATGCCTGGAGTGAATGCAAAAACAAAAATGCTGATGAAGAGCACGATGAACAGGAAGCTTGTCCCGCATCTTGGGTGCAATCTAGTGAATCTTTTTGCGTTATCCACATTAAGCTTTTTCCCTGACTCATAGCAGTGCACAACCTTATGTTCCGCACCATGATATTCAAACAGCCTATAGATATCCTTGATGCTGGATATTATAAGAAGGTATAGCACAAGTATTGCTATTTTAATGAGCCCATCTACAAGATTGAATAGTATTGTCTGTCTTTCCTCATCTATTCCTAGCAGCCAAGTCAGAAAATAAGGCAGGACAAGGAATAAAGCAAGTGAAAAAAGAAGCGATATGGCAATTGTAAAGAAAAGCTGCATGCCTGTAAGCTTCTTTCCTGGCTCTTCCTCAAACTGGTCAGCTGACCATGTAAGGGACTTTATGCCTATGATAAGCATCTCAAACATGTTAATAATGCCCCTGAGAAATGGAACTTGAGTCCATCTTGGCTTTTTCCTGATTTTATGCATCTCAGTGGCAATCTTCCCATTCTCAAGCCGTACCGCAGTAGCATAATACCCAGGAGAGCGCATCATTACACCTTCTATAACGGCCTGTCCGCCGATTACTGGCTTCATTTGAATACTCTCCCAGTCTCGGTGCTCCAGAACAAAAGATCCAGCTCATCCATCGCTATGCCAACAGTTTCACCGAATTTCCTGAACTTCTCCTCTATATCAATGTATTTCCTGTATGTGAGGGTTTTAGGCATCTCAATTACGCCCAGAAGGCTCAGGTTCTTAAGTATATGCCTGTCCAGTATTGCCAATCCTGTATGTCCTGTATTCCTAAGGAAGTGTGATGCTTCTTTCATACCCAAGCCAGGCACTTCCCTTACAAGAAACTCCCTTTTATGATGGGAAAGCTTAGAATTCTCCAATCCGCCAATTATCTTCGCATAATTCTCCTTCAGGTTAAGCAAGTACTTTGCTTTTGTGTTGTGGAAGCGCGTATGCTTCCTGAGAATTGACGATGGTTCCAGATTATTGCTAATAAAATCAGCCTTTTTCAGCTCGTTTATGCAGGCATCGCACTTGAATGCGCTTGACTGGGGAGTAAGCAGGCAAAAGCACATCTCATAGAAATAGTCATTGGCCTTTTTGTATCCTTCCAATGCCGCTTTTATGGCAGGCCTTGCTTTTTTGTACTCTCCCCTTAGCTTTTCGAGATTCATTCGCCCCTTTTCTTCATTATTTGGCTATCAAGCTTTTTCAGCGCCCCTGATATTGTTTTTTCTGCCCCGAAATCCTGGTTCTCGGCATGGAATCTTCCGTTATCTGAATCCACGTTAAGCTTGACATAATAAGATGTCCTCCCCCTTGACGTTTCCTTGTGTATATGGCAATCGAGGTTTATGTAAATTTCTGAAAAATCAATTGAGTGCTTCTCACAGAACTTGCTTAGCTTCTTGTTTATTACTTCCTTTTCCTCATCATTGATTCTGGAAAAGTCACCTACACATTTTATTTTGTTCAGCATTTTTTCCCTCCTTTTAGTTTGTTCAATATCTCCCGCATAAAAGCAGGCAAGTCAGCAGGCATTCTTGAGGTTATTATGTTGTTGCTGGTAATAACTTCCTTGTCCTCATAAGCCGCTCCGGCTGCTATGAGGTCATCCTTCATGCCCCTATAGCAGGTCATGTTAATTCCCTTGATGTTTATAGAAGAAAGCAAAACCCATGGCCCGTGGCAAATTGCCCCTATGGTTTTTGAGCTTTTGTGCATCTCCCTTACAAACCTAAGTATCTCCTTGTCCATCCTGAGTGCCTCTGCTCCTTTTATGCCGCCGGGAATTATTGCACAGTCAAATTTGCCTGCGCTTAACTCAGATGTTGTCAGGCTTGGCTCAACTGGATACCCGTATTTCCCTGTCTTTTTTCCCAATTGGGAAGACGCAACAACTGCCTGATGCCCTTCCTCAGTCAGCCTGAAAAGAGGATACCAAAACTCCTGTTCCTCATATCCATCAGCAGCTAGAATAGCTATTCTCATGACCATATATTCTCCTTTGTTCTTTTTAATCCTTTTGACGCATTTCGCTTAGCATCCTATTGCTTAGCTCATCATAGCACAGCCCCATTATCTTCTTAAGGCTTATCACATCCTCCTCGTTATACTCAACAAGGATTTCAAGATAATGTTTATCGCCAGATGCCATGTACATTCTCCAGAGAGTTGCTGCATCCCCTCCATGCAGGCTGCTGATTATCTCCCTCCTCTTTATCCCAAGATTTTTCTCAATTTCTTTCAGCCCCCCCTTCATGCCTATTCTCGCGCAGCAATGCCTTAAATCTATATGAGGCACATCAGGAAGAATTCCTTTCCTTTTTCTTATCAGTGGCATGTCAAAGCTTGAGCCGTTAAAGGTGATTATTATTTGGTATTTCCTAAGCTCTGCAGAAAGCTTAACATAATCAAGGTTTATGTCTTTGACCATTGTCCTTGTGTCTATCCCATCATACATTCCTATGACATTTATATCCCTATTTCTGCTTGCCTCAATATCAAGGTAAACTGCATTATCTTTGAAATGGTTGTAAAGCCTCCAGGTTTCTGGGCTTGGAAGAATTGACGAAAAATAGCTTGAATTTCCTGTATTTAAGGCTCTCTTGGCCATAAGCAGCTTCCTGTCAAAATATGGCTTCTTTGAATTTGATATTAGAGAAATACTCTTTTCCTTCAGGAAGGCATCCCAGTCAGATATGCCTGATTTCCAAAGAAGCTTTTCCTTTGCTGCAGATACCCTTTCAAGAATCTGAAAAGTATGCCTTATCATGGCTACTTCATTTCAACATAACCGCACTTTCCGCATGTCATGCGGTTCTTGTGCGATGCAAGATAAGAATCAACTCCACATTTAGGGCACATCTTGTTCTTCCTTTCTAATTTTCCACCTGAAATAGAATACATCTTATATCGTGAAAATGACTTTCCCTTTTTTACTGCTTTCTTCTCTGCCATTATTTAGCAACCTCTTTCTTTGGAGCTTCAGCATTCTCTTCATTAGCGCCGCCTTCTGCAGCAGCTGCCTTGGCAACCTTGGGCTTCCTTTCAATCCTGGCCATTACCTCTGAATTCGAATAACTATAAGCCCGAAACACAGCTGAATTGCTGCCGTAATTGGTCTTTATCTTTTTTACAGCCACATTGCTTTGCTCAGTGCTCAATGAATCTGCAATCATTTTCTTTGCCTGCTCATTGGATGGTGTAGGCTTGCCTTCGAATGTTATTTTTCCCTCTAACTCTAACCTTGAAAGCAACTCATTGCTCTTTTTGTTTGTTATCTCTATGCTCAAAGTATAATCACCTGACCTTTATGGCGTATTCTCCTGCCTGCTTGAACCCTGCCTTTTCCGCAATCTGGGATTTAGCAGGCTGCAGTATCTGGAGCCTTCCCTGCCACGTAGCTGAGAAATCTGATTTGTTAAGTTTCCTTTCCTTTATCTCAACATCAGACAGCAACTCTTTAGTTGTCTTTGAAGCCATTTTTTTTGCCATTATTTAGTAACCTCTTTCTTTACCTGTTGGTCATCGATCCATTCCGTCTTGCCAAGCATTCCTTGCCTCATTGTAAGCCCTATTTTTGGATTTTGGACATCCTTGAACGAAACAGCTATTATCCTTGCCCTGCATCTATCATTGACCTTTAACGCACGCTTTGATTCCTTGCCTGTAAGGACCTTATCCTTGGCAAAGGATACAAAATCATCCATTGTCTGGGATATATGAATCATGCCATCTATTGGTCCTAGGTTTATGAATGCCCCAAAGTCTGCTATATCCCTTATTGTGCCGAGTATTACTTCCTGCATCTCAGGCTTGAATGTAAGAAGCTCAAATGCTACTTCATAGTAAGGAGAGCCATCACCTGGGATTATTATTCCCTCGCCTATATTAGAAACACGCAATATGTCCACTACAATTCCTATGTCCTTTGAGATATATCCTTCAAACTTTTTCTTGACACGCTGTACAACAGCTTCCTCAAGAGCTATGTTAAACATATTCGGAGGAACTCTGATGTGGTCTTTTAATTCTGTTCTATAAAACACGGTATTGCACCTGCTAAATATATGGAAAAGAGGATAGACAGGGCATTTATAAAGTTATCGGGTTACTTTTACCGTATCTGATAATATAGCAAATTAAGCCTAATCAGGCAACGAAGGAGGCCGGGAAATCCCTCCTGCACCAAGATTTGAAGGTATAACTTCCTTGAAAAGGGAGAAGTAAATAAGAACTGTTATTACTACAATCACAATAACTAAAATTACTATGTTTTTTGTTTTCATTTTTACTCAGGAATTATAGGTATTGGTGGAGGCTGTACAACAGGGTTAAAGTCAAATATGCAGTCATTTTCTGCCTTAAACCAAAATGATTCTCCTGTTGCACTTTTCTTCTCGGCTCTAGAGGTCATTGCGATAGATACATCACTGCCATTTATGGTCATCCATTCCTGCTTACTGCCATCCCATCCTGCAATTGCCGTTATCTTGCAGTCCCCTTTTATATCATTAAAGGATTTGTCCCACATAACAGGCGTTACAGTAAATAAGTTCCACCCTTTGGCTAACTGTAGTTTTCCGGTATTATCCCTAAACCATTTATACCTCTCAAGGTCATATGAGCCGCCTATGCTGCACTCTCCGGTTATGTATGCCCATGCGCCTCCAAACATCTCATGTGCATAGGCATAATAATTATTGGAATCATCAATCAGTTTTTGATTGTCTGCAGAATCTATACTCGTATCATATTTTCCACCTATATACTTCTTCATTGTTGGAGACCATATCCATGCATATGTTAACTTACTATCTTTCAAACAGCTCCCTTCCCTGACTGCCATCATGGGTAGGATATACCATCCTGCTTTTTCAATTTGAAATGTTGCCGTGTTAGTATTTTCATCGTATGTTGGCCTAAGGTACGCTGATACAAGGGCGATAGATAAGACAAACACAGCCATAAAAGCCATAATTTTTCGCATAATGCCTAAAGCCATAATGTCACTTATAAATCTTATGCCTGAAGCTCCAGATGGCTCTTTTGCCTGAGAACAAGGGTTTTTTTCTTAAGTTTCTTTAACTCTATCTTAAGTTCCCTATCTTGCGTTGCAACTATTATATCATTTGCTCTGGCCGCTTCAAGTATCGCTGAATCTGCATCCTTTCCAGAAAAGAAAAGTATCTCCAGCTTCTTTTTCTTTATAATGCTAAGCGCAAATAAGGCCGCTCTCTTCTCCCTGCCATTGCCCGATGTCATTATTTTCTTGAGCTCCCTTATGCTTTGCTCAACTATGCAGGAGGAATATTTCTCAAGTATGAGCTTGTCAGCCTCAGCAAAAATATCTACCTTGAAAAGGCAAGGGATAAGGAGAAAATTTGTGTCAAATATCACTTTAACCATAATGTTTTACTTATCGCTTATGATTTAAATATTTGCCCTCAAAACCCTTAAATATCCATGGCATTGCCATTTATTATGCCTGAAAAAAGGTCTTATATTGAATGGGAGTCATGCATCTCTCCTGAAGAGGTGTATTCTGACATTGTTGGCTTTGTTGAGATTGCTGTTGATAACGGCATTTTATATTGGCTTGAGATGAGGCCAAAGGAAAATGGCAGGTATGCAATTGTCAGAATGGAAGGCAAAGGAAAAATAGAAGATATTACACCAAAAGGATTCAATGTCAGGACAAAGGTTCATGAATATGGTGGTGGGTCTTTCTGTGTTCATAATAACACTGTTTTCTTCGCAAATTATGCAGACCAGAGGTTATACAGGCAGCCTGTTGGCTCTGATAGGGCAACTCCGTTAACTCCTGCAAGGAATTCTGATGGTTCAATTGGAAAATATGCTTCTATGTGCACAAATGACGGGAAAAAACTGATTTTGGTTTATGAGAAAGAACATCAGGGCAGGGAAAATGAAAATTTACTTGCGCTAGCCAATGCAGAAAAAGAGTCTGAGCCTGAAATACTTGCCAGCGGCTCTGATTTTTACGCCGATCCTGTGCTTTCCAATGATGGTAAAAAAATTGCATGGCTGCAATGGAACCACCCGAACATGCCATGGGACGAATCTACGCTTATGATTGCAGATTTTGATGGCTCAAGGCTAAGCAACATAAAAAAAGTGGATGGCGGCAATGGGATATCAATATGCATGCCAAAGTTTGACAGAAAAGGAGCCCTTTATTACATAAAGGATGTAAGGGGCGCAAAGCAAGATGACCCAGAAAACTGGTGGAATATATACAAGTATGAAAAAAATGTAGAAAGAATAACATCAGGATGCTCGGAGTTTGGTGACCCACATTGGGTGTTCGGCCAGAGCACATATGATTTTTTGCCTGACAATTCAATTATAGCAAGAGCTGCAATGCTGGGCTATGAAAGCCTTTTCAGGATAACTGCTAAAGGGCAAGTTAATGAGATAAAAACAGAATTCAACAATTTTTCCAGCTTGAAATGCGATGACAAGGGAAATTTATTTTTTATAGGCGGAAGCAGCTCAGATGTATCAAGAATCTGCAAGCTTAATTCTCAGACAGGAAGCATTGAAGTGATAAGGAAAAGCTCTGGGCTGGGCTTAGATAAGGAAAATATATCAATGCCAAGGCTAGTTAGTTACAGGACAAAAGACAATAAGGAATCGCATGCCTATCTTTACATGCCAAAAAACTCAAGGTTTGTCGCACCTGAAAATGGAAAGCCTCCGCTCATTGTGATGGCCCATGGCGGCCCGACATCAAATGCCATTCCATGCTTTTCATTTGTTCTTCAGTTCTGGACCTCATCAGGATATGCTGTTGTGGATGTTGATTATAGGGGAAGCACAGGCTACGGCAGATTGTACAGGGATGCGCTTATCGCAGAATGGGGAAACATTGATGCATCTGATGTCCATGATGCAGTTGCATATCTCATAGCTGCAAAAACTATAGATAGCGGAAAAGTTGCTGTTCGGGGCGGGAGTGCAGGCGGCTATGTTGTGCAGAGGGTAATGACCCTCTACCCAAACATGTTCAAGGCAGGGGCAAGCTATTTTGGTATAGGCAACCTGATAACATTGGTGGAGCAGACGCACAAGTTTGAGTCAAAGTACATAGATAATCTTATAGGTACCAAGTTGCCGGAAGGAAAAGAAGAGTATATGGAAAGGTCTCCGATAAACCATCTCGACATGCTGAAATCTCCAATGATAATCCTACAGGGAAGTGATGACAAGATAGTCACTCCAGAATGCTCAAGGGAAATGGCAAGGATACTCAAGGAAAAAGGGATTGAGCATGAGTATGTAGAGTATCCAGGCGAGGCACATGGTTTCAGGGCAAAGAAGAACTGTGTTGATTCCCTGATGAGGGAATACGAGTTTTACAGAAAAGTATTCTCCAAGTGATTATATACTCCGCACTATTTTTATATACTTCTTCTTTTCAATATATAACTAAGGAGATTCCGCAATGAAACCCATACTTGAAGAAGTGCTGAAAGGCATAAAACCCTCTCCTAAAGAGGAACGTGAGTTCAGGAAAATGGTTAATGCAGTCCTGGCAAGTGTACGCAAGGCTGTGCCTGAAGCAACAGTTGTCCTAGGCGGCTCAGGAGAGAAAGGCACACGGCTTAAAGGCACACAGGAAGCAGACATATTTGTTAAATTTCCGTTCAGTTATGCGAATAAAGACATATCATCAATCCTTGGAAAAAAGCTGAAGAAGAAATATGCTATAAAGAAGCTCCATGGCTCAAGAGATTATTATCAGATAGACGCAAATAGGTTTATCTTTGAGATAATACCAATAATTACCATAAGGAACGCGCAGGAGTCTTTCAATATAACAGACGTTTCTCCGCTGCACTCAAGGTGGGTAAAGAAACACAGGCAATATGTTGACGAGATAAGGCTGACAAAGCAGTTTATGAAATCATCTAGAGTATATGGCGCTGAATCGTACATTAACGGGTTTTCAGGATACATATGCGAAGTATTGACTATCCATTACCTTGGTTTTGCGAAGCTTGTAAAGGCCATGGCAAAATGGTCTGAGCCTGTAACAATAGATACAGAGCGCCATTACAAGAGCAAGAATATATTCTTTGAGCTGAATGATGCAAAAAGGTCCGGCCCGCTCATTGTCATAGACCCGGTGCAGTCCAACAGGAATGCTGCTGCGGCTGTAAGCCGTGAAAAATTCAACAAAGCAATAGAATATTCAAAGGAGTTCCTAAGCAATCCCTCCAAGAAATTCTTTGAGATAAGGAGCATAGAAATAAATAAAGTAAACAAGGACGGTTCGCTTTTTGTTTTCACAATATCTCCTTTAAGTGGAAAAAAAGATGTCATTGGTTGTAAGCTCCTGAAATGCTTCAATTACATATCACAAAACCTCATTGCCCACAATTTCAGCATTATATTTTCTGATTGGCAGTGGGAAAATAAGGCAGAAATGTATTTCGAGGTAAAGAACGATACATTGCCTGAAAAGGAAGTGATAAAAGGCCCGCCAGAGAGGAAAAAGGATTTTTCCAGGGATTTCAGGAAAAAACACAACGATGTTTATGAGGAAAACGGGGTACTTTATGCTGTTGAGGCAAGGAAGTACACTAAGCCAGAAGACTTGCTTTCCTCAATTGTTAACGACCCATATGTAAATGAAAGGGTTAAATCAATAAAGCTGGAGAAAAGGTAGATGATTTCAGTCATTCTTGCTGCAGGAATGAGCACAAGGGCTTATCCGTTGACTCTTACAAGGCCAAAGCCTCTCCTCAGGATAGCGAACAAGTCCCTCATAGAGCACAACCTGGAGCAGCTTAAAGGAATTTCAGAAAAAGTAATCCTCGTTGTAGGCTACAAATCAGAAATGATTATGAAAAGTTTAGGCACATCCTATAAAGGCGTAGAAATAGTGTACGTAAAGCAGAAAGGGCAGCTTGGAACTGCCAATGCCCTACAGGAAGCAAAAAAGTTCATAGGAAAGGAAAGGTTCATGGTGATGATGGGCGATGACCTCTACTCCGGAAAAGACATAGCTGAATGCACAAAGAATGAGCTTTCGGTAATGGGAAAAAGAACTTCAAATTGGCAGAATTTTGGGGTTATAGTGCAAAAAAACTCCTATCTTGCAGAGATTCTGGAAAAGCCAACTTCCTTTGTTTCTGACATTGTAAACTCTGGAATGTATATCCTAGACTCTGGTATATTTGAAATCATAAGCTCGCTTAAAAAAAGCAAAAGGAACGAATATGAATTGACGGAAGCAATATCCAAAATGGCATCAGCCAGGAAAATAAAGGTAGTATATTGCAGTAACTGGATGCCCATAGGCTACCCATGGGATATGCTAAAAGCAGACATGGAGATAAGAAAAGGAAAATCAAGCATAGGCGACAAATGCATAATAGATGGTGAAGTGCATAATTCTTCAGTTGGCAAAGGTTGCGTTATTAAAGGTTCTGTAAGTGACTCAATAATAGGGGATTATTGCACTGTGCATAGTGGTTCAGAAATAGAGTGCTCTGTTCTCGGGGACAATATTGAATTCACTGGCAAAATGGCTTCAGGGAAAAAGATTGATATAATTGTTAATGAGAAGAGGATTTGTGTTGAAAATATGGGAAGCGTAATAGGTGATGGCTGCGTGCTTAAGGAAGTATCCGTTGAGCCGGGTACGCTTGTATGGCCAAACACGAAATTAAGTAATGAAAAAATAGAAGGGATAGTGAAATAGTTTGCATTAAGATGAAAAAAAGCAAGATAGAGCTTGAAAGGAAGGTAATCCACCTTATATTCGGAGTTGTTCTTTCCTTAGCAATATACAATGGCGTGGCAAATGGGCTGATTCTTGCTTCTCTTACCATTGCTGCTTTTGTCCTTTTCTGGTGTTCTAAATTTACAAATATCTGGCCAATGGAATGGGTGCTTAACAGATTTG
The DNA here is from genome assembly GCA_018303125.1 of Candidatus Woesearchaeota archaeon. Classification (GTDB taxonomy): domain Archaea; phylum Nanobdellota; class Nanobdellia; order Woesearchaeales; family WJIZ01; genus JAGVYS01. Next base: position 22,648 of record JAGVYS010000051.1, read on the forward strand.
AGAGGCCGGATGTAAGGAAAACATTCCCTGGAAAAGGAAGCCTGTTCTACCTTATAGGTGCTGTTTTTTCTGTAATCCTGTTCCCTAAGGATGTTGCAGCAGCATCAATAATGATACTTGCGGTAGGAGACAGCGTACCGAAGCTCTTCGGTATTTTGGTATCAGAAGGCAAGCTGCCTTCAAAAAAAACGCTCTACGGCGGAATAGCCATGGGCATAGCTGTTTCATTCTTGTTCGCATCCTTCATGCTGAGATGGGAAGAAGCATTAGTTTCGTCAATTGTGGCAGTATACCTTGGCACAATGGATATTGGCATAGATGACAATCTTATAGTTCCGCTTAGCGCAGGTTTCATTATTTTGGCAGTAAGGTTGATTCTTCCGTAATTAAAGCATTATAGAGACAAGTAGATTTTTAAAGAATATCTAATTATGCGCCTGCCTATGCAATCAGAAAAACTCAGGGAAACGCTTGAAAGCAAAGACGATTTGTTCACAGACATATTAGGGCAGGAAAGCATAAAGAAAGAGCTCAAGTCTGCGCTCATTTCAGGGAGAAATATAATAATAGTTGGTCCTCCTGGCATCGGCAAAACAACGCTTGCAAAAAATGTTGCGAAAATTTCTGGCCTGAACAATTTTGTCAGGATTCAGGGCAGTCCGGACATCACAGTAGAGGATATATTGGGTGACATAGACCCTATTAAAGCCCTTAAGTACGGGCCTTTGTCCATAGAGGCTTTCCAGAAGGGAAAGATATTCAAGGCTGACAAGGGGGTGCTATTCTTTGATGAGCTCAACAGGTGCCCTGAAAAGGTGCAGAATGCCCTATTGCAGGTCCTGGAGGAAAAGAAAGCTACAATAGGCAGCTATGATGTTGATTTCGACCTGGACTTCATATTTATAGCAACCATGAACCCAGAAGACTCTTCTACTGAAAAGCTTAGTGACGTTCTGCTTGACAGGTTCGACATACTTTATATGGGCTACCCTGAGAGCCGGGCTATAGAGGAGAATATTGTAAAGCTCAAGGGAAAAAAGATATGTGAAGTGCCTGAAAAGATGCTTCGCTTGATTGTTTATTTCATCAGGGCCCTTAGGGAAGAGAAAGAGCTTGAGAAAAAGCCTTCTGTCAGGGCAACTCTTGGATTGTATGAAAGGAGCCAGGCAAATGCCATGCTTTCAGGAAGGAAAAAGGTTGTACTTGAAGACATAAAAGAAGCAATTATATCAGTGATTAGCCACAGGATAAGCCTAAAGCCATCGGTTAAATATCTTGAAAGCACAACTGAATTCGTGGAAAGGCAGTTCAAAAAGCTGAACACAGAAAGGCTCCATGATGAAAGTGGTGGTGAAGGGTAACGAAGCCGTTGTCTCAGCAAATGATTTTTCAGAAGCGCACGATATAAGTTCAGAGTCTTCCGCAGATGATGAAGATAGGCTATTACATTCTGTTGTACAGGGCGAGGAAGATGCTATTGACGATGGAAAGCTGGTCAACGAGAGCTTTAACCAGGGGATAAGCTCATTCAACCCAGACATAATGTTCGAGAACATCGTAAACAATTATTCCATGGCAAAAAAAGTTTATGGTGGAGCATTGATAAGGCTTCTTTCAGGGTATAGCCAGAATTACATCGAGCGCAATATAAACATACCAGAATTCAAGAAGGAGCTCAAGAAAAAGATAAGCGACAAGGTAGAGGAATTAAAAGATTCTGGTATCCTTAACAAAGACAAAACAGTCTCAGAGAAAGGGATAAAGCTTGCTTCTCTTGTCCTGTATGTGGAAGAGATTGATAAGCTTCTTCCTAAAGGCATTGCTGGAGAGAAACCGCATAGGAAACTCTCCCATTATGGTGAAGCATCTTCTTCAAGAAAGTACCGGAGAGGTGACAGGTACAGGGACATAAGCATAAAGGAAAGCACAAAGCTTGCAATAAGAAGAGGGCATGCCAATATGCTCGAATCTGACCTGATGACGCACGAAAGGCAAAGCAAAGGCCAATTGCAGGTAATTTATGCCATGGATGCCTCAGGAAGCATGAAAGGCAGGAAGGTAGAGATGTGCAAAAAGGCAGGTATTGCACTAGCCTATATGGGAATAACGCAGAAAGACAAAATAGGCTTGATAACATTTGGCTCTGAGATAAAGGAAGAAATTGCGCCAACATCTGATTTTATGATGCTGATAAAGGCCATAGCCAGGGTAACAGCTGCAAAGCAGACAGATTTCAAAGCCATGCTACACAAGGCCTTTGAGCTTTTTGGGCCTGGGAATTACACCAAGCACCTAATAGTACTTACGGATGCCATGCCTACAGTAGGCAACGACCCAGAGGCAGAGAGCCTGGAAGAGATAGCCATGATAAGGTCAGCAGGCATAACAGTATCTTTCATTGGCATAGGCCTTGAGAAAAAAGCAAAGGCGTTCGCAGAAAAAGCTGTTGAGGCAGGAGAAGGCAAGCTTTACCTTGTGAAAGACGCAGAAAATTTGGATGCCATAGTCCTTGAAGATTACTATTCACATAGCTAACTGCATCGTAATTGTTTTAAATCGGTACAATACTCTGGCATGATGAAATTCCTCGCGTTCGTTGATTTGCATGGCAGCGGAACAGCATTTAAAGACATAGATGAGAAGTCAAAGGATGCTAATTTCATTGTCTGCGCAGGTGATTTTACTCTTTTTGAGAATAACATCAAGACTTGGATGGACAGGATTGCAGCGCTTAAAAAAAAGGTATTCATCCTGCACGGTAACCATGAAAACGCGTCAGTTGTCAGGAAACTATGCGAAAATTACAGCAATATGGTGTTTATGCACAAGAAAGTGATAGTGCATGATAATATTTCAATAGTAGGATGGGGCGGTGGCGGCTTCAATGAGCGCGATGGTGAATTCGAAGCTTGGGCAGAAAAAAATACAGGAAAAGATGACAAGATAATGCTCGTTGCCCATGCCCCTTTTTTCAATACGGCTCTTGATATGATTGGTAAAGAGCACATGGGCAACAAGTCATTCAGGAAATTCCTGCTGACGCATGACGCAATAATCGGCATATGCGGGCATTTCCACGAAAATGCAGGAAAAAGCGATGTAATTGGGAAGTGCAAAGTCTATAATCCTGGCCCATCTGGAATTATATTGGAAATCTGATGGTGTCTACTGATTATAAGTAAGTAGGACTGACTTATTTCCTGCATGTGTAAATTTAAAAATTTGGTAAAGAAGTATTGGGTGGTCGATAGCCCACAGGAATCAGCCCGACTAGCGATCCATTCGACTCAACTGAAACAATCCGTTCGCCTACTAATTTCTCGGCCTCAATAACGCCATATGCACCAACAAGCGTTTGAAGATCTCTTTGCCCGCATACTAGTTGTTTCGTTGAGTTTAAACTGCCCGGAGGAGTATCAATGTGCCTAACAATAACTCCTGTCGAGCCAGTATAACCTCCAGAAACAATTTTCTCTATAACTGATAAAGAAACCATGCTGCCGGGGAGTATCGCTCCTAAGTATCCATAACGGGTTTCCTGTAAATCTAACGTGTCTATTCCTCCCATATTTAGTGAAAGTTATTAGTGTATTTAAATGTTTATATTTTATTACTATTTAATGACAACTTGGTTAACTCAATGTTATTTTCACATAACGATATCAAACTATAAATTTTGAAGAGTCCTTATAGCAAAAGACATCTTTAGTAGTCTTTTCTAGTAGAAATATTTATAAACCAGTATACTAAAGTATACTAAAAGTAACTAATGTATACTGAGAAATAAATTTTGCAATGAAAACAAATAGTATATCTAAGATTTCTGAGCATAATTACAAAAGGATTTCAAGCTTAAAAGTATCTGGTTATGAGCCAAATAACTACATAATCTCTCTTGCGCTTGACAACCTGGAAAGAAACAAAAAAATTCTTCTGGGTGCAAAAGGCACAAGAAGATCTTTACCAATAACAACAAGGATTTCTCACAAGAACATGCAAAGGATATCTAAGCTGAAGATTACCGGTTATGAGACCAACGATTATGTTATTGGTTTAGGGCTTGATTTATTGGAGAAAAATGGGAAGAAATAACTATATTTGGATAGCTGCAGCTGGCTTGGTAAGTTTGTTAGTAATTATGCTGCTTCAAATACCAAATGGGATGCTCAAATTTGGTATAACCGGCTTTGCCGCTGCAAATATAGGCACAATAGAGCAAAATTTCACTTCCGATGAGAGCATCACCTTGCCAATAAATGACATAACTGCACTTTACCTGAACAGCTACATCTCAAGCAATTTCTCAGGAGATGTATTTCTGTATGATGAAAAATGGAGGTATGCCATACTGAATTACTCCATCCCAGAGCTTGATGAAGAAGTGGAGAATGCATCAATAGAGTTTGAATTGAATTACAATAAAATCTCTCCTGAAGTAGCCGATCTATCAGTTGCTGCAGAGCAATATAGCTGCGTTGAATGGAAGATAAACGATGAAAATATCTGCTATGGAGAAAATTCATGCTGCTCTTTATTGAATCTCGAGTCATCCGGTGAAAAGAATGAGGCACTTTACCTAAATAAGGGAAAGTACAATGCACAAGATAGGAATATAGTGAAAGCTCAATTAGTCTATGCAAATTACAGTTTGGATATAGAGAATGCCTATTCTGATATTAGATATAGCGACATCAAAGGCATTGTTGTTGACTTGTTTGACAAATTGCCATTAAGCAATATATGCGGAGAGGCATGCAACCTTAACCAGAATGCCAATGCTTACACCTTAGAAATAAAGGTTTATTCCGGCTCATTATTCCTTGAGAATTATACCTATTCGCTCACCCAGAATAATGCGCCTGAATTCAAAGAAATGCCAAATATAACATTCTCAGAAAATTATACAATTGATTTGAGTAAATATGTTACAGACGAAGATAATAATGAGTTAAATATTGATTATCTGCATGTCAATGGAATTTCAGTTGAATTTGATGGCTTAAATGCAATAATAAGGGCAGATTCTAACTTTACTGGAAAGGCATACACTTTCTTTACTGTGAATGATTCTTCCCTTTCAGCAACATCAAACATTATAGAATTGGATGTTGTAGATTTCAAGCCTAAAGTTGTTGTCGGGGAAGCAGTAAGATGGGTAAAGAAGGCATCTGTTATCAACAATAAAGTATTGCTTGAGCATGAGCCTATCAATATAACAGTTACTGCAAATGGCGAAGAAATACTTGACAGGAATGTGGATATTATTGTAGAAGGTGAAAGGAAGGATTTGGATGAGTATGAGTACGATAAAAAACTGGAAAGATTGAATAAGGATATTGATAAAGAATTCAGTGCAGGAAGGAGCGCTGCTTCACTTGAGGAAAAGAGGGAGAAATTTGTCAAGAGCAAGAGGCTGGAAAATACCGGTAGGGCATTGAGAAAATTAATCTCAATAACAGGAAATGTTGTTTTAAATGAAGAGGAAGAGGAAAATACTGTTCTTGTCATTAATGAGGATGTATCAGAAGTAGAGATAGAATATTTCACAGAAGCGCCAATTGCCATTGAAGAAGAGATTGGTAATGGAAAGAAAGTAACAATAAGCTCAGATATCCATTATGAAGATGTTTTGGCTTTCGCAGGCATACCGGATACGGATGCAAATTCAATAAAGCTTTATCATTTAGTCGACGGAAACAAAGTTCCATCCAATTTCGATGGCTATGACAGTAATGAAAATGGATTAGTGGATTATATTGAGTGGACTGTTCCGCATCTCTCTAACCAAACGTATGAGATTATTCTAATTACAGAAGCAGAGCACTTGGATGAAAACAGGACATTTATTGAGGATGTTTTTGATTATGTGAAGGCAAGGGATAATAATTTCACTTTAATTCCCGCTAACCATTATCTGAGGGTTAAGTTTGAAACAAATCTGACCTCAAGCAAAGATATAACCATCTATGCGAGGAGCAATTACTCAAATGCCTCTGTCTTTGTTTATGAGAAGGATGAAAATAATTCAATAGCAGATTTTGGAAGTGTAACAGATAACAATAAGTATCAGATTTTCCTCAAAAATCTACTCGGGAGCCAAGACACATTTGATTTGAAGGCAACAAATGATGTTGAGTTTGACTATGTTGTTGACCCGACAGTTTGCGACCAGGGAGATGAATCTACTGAGTGCAATATTACAACTGTAAAAACATGGAATGGCAATTTCACATTTATGAATTTGAGAATTAAGAGTGGTGGTGAGATTACTCACACCGCAAATGCAGATTCACAGGCTTATATCCTTAATCTTACCGTAAGGGGCAATTTTACTATTGAAAGTGGAGGCGTTATTAACGTTACTGCAAGAGGATACACAGGAGATAATGGTCCAGGTAAAGGAATTGCCGGAGGCTATGGGAGCGGAGGAGGCCATGGAGGCAGCGGAGGCAATGCAAATGATGGCACTGTTGGAGGTAACCAAACAGGCAGCGGGGCAGAACCACTTACAATAGGCAGCGGTGGTGGAAGGGTATCAGGCAGCACTACAGTTGGAAATGGGGGCGGCTTAGTGATTATTAATGTAAGCGGCACTATGAGTATATCAGGAAAAATAATTTCAAATGGTATCCGTGGTCATGCAGGTAATAACGGAGGAGGAGGCGCGGGTGGGGGAATCAATATACGCTCGCGAGTGTTTGCAGGCGATGGACTCATAAATGCTTCGGGAGGGCATACTGGAGGCACTCATGGTGGTGGCGGAGGAGGAGGAAGAATCGCCATTAGATATATTACAAAGACATTCACTGGCTCGATGATAGCTGAGGGAGGGCCTTCTACATCAGGGTATGCAGGTGGCGCAGGCACAATATATCAGGAAGAAGAAGGAAGCTTGGATGTCAGCAGTGGTGTAACTGTAAGCTTATCAAGCAATAAAACTTATAATAATCTTATAGTATCAGGCGGGATACTCTTCATTAACTCCACTGTTAGGGTTAATAACCTAACTCTTTTGGAAAATGGGATTTTAAATATTACTCCCCAAGGAAGTCTCAATACAGTTCAATTCAATTTTTCTAATGGTACCTTAAACAATTTTAACGGGGGTAATTTTAATGCTACGTATGCTTCTGTAAATGGCAGTACCATTTTCAATGGCCGCATGAGAACTGGCTCATTCATTGTACTAAGCACCGGGGATATGACGCATTACCCGAATACGCAATCAGACAATTCTACTGTTTATTTCATCAATATTACAACACAGAATTTTACTATCAGGAGTGGCGGATTAATTAATGTAACAAGTAGGGGGTATACAGGGGATAATGGTCCGGGTGAAGGAGCGGCAGGAGGCTATGGAAGCGGCGGTGGACATGGCGGTGCAGGAGGCAATGCAAATGATGGCACTGTTGGGGGTATTGCCTATGGAAATGTATTAGAGCCGCTCACATTAGGTAGCGGAGGTGGAAGGGAAGGAGGCAGCATTACAGTTGGAAATGGCGGAGGATTGGTAATTATCGACGCGAGCGATACAGTCAACATTGCCGGAAAAATAATTTCAAATGGCATCCGTGGTCATGAGGGTAATAGCGGAGGAGGAGGCGCAGGCGGGGGAATCAATATACGCTCGGGAGTGTTTGCAGGCAACGGGCTCATAAATGCTTCGGGAGGGCATACTGGACAATCTTATGGTGGTGGCGGAGGAGGAGGAAGAATCGCCATTAGGTATGTTACAAAGACATTCACTGGCTCGATGATAGCTGAGGGGGGGCCTTCTCCATCAGGGTCTGCAGGCAGCACTGGAACAATATATGAGGAAGAATCAGGCTCATTGGATATAAGCACAGGAGTTACTTCAAGGCTATCTAACAATGAGACATATAATACTATAATAGTCTCTGGTGGAATCTTAATCATAAATTCCACAGTCAGGACCAACAATATAACAATTCTGAAAAGCGGGACTTTGAATATTACATCCATTGGCACACTCAACACACCGCAGCTCAATCTTTCAAGAGGCACTTTAAACAACTTTAATGGCGGCAGCCTGAACGCTACCCTTGTCTTGGTGAATGACAGCCTTACATTTAATGGGCGCATAAGAACTGACTCATTCATTGTCCTAAGCACTGGAAATATAACTCATTTGCAAAACCCGCAATCAGACAATTCTACTATTTATTTCATCAACATCACCGCTATAAATTTCACTGTAAAAGCAGGAGGTGTTATTAACGTTACTGCAAGAGGGTATAGTGCAACGAAGGGTCCTGGTCCGGGAATTAGCGGGGAATACGGCGGCGGCGGAGCATACGGTGGAAATGGAGGAAATTCTCATGGTGCCTCTGATGCAGGAACTGCGTATGGCAACGCAACTGAACCATTGACGATAGGTAGCGGTGGAGGCAACCGAATTTCCGGCGGTGGGACAACGGGCAGCGGCGGAGGTTTAGTTATCATAGATGCGAGCGACACGGTTAACATTACAGGTGGTATTAGTGCTTTGGGAGGCAATGGTTTTGGCAACAATGGCGGCGGCGGTGCGAGTGGGGGCGGTGTGGATATCCGCTCGCGCGTCTTTACAGGTACTGGTGCCATTGATGCCTCTGGTGGTACTGGATATGGATACGGCGGCGGAGGTGGTGGCGGGCGCATTGCGATTAGGTATACAACAAAGACGTTTACAGGGAGTACTGTTGTAGGGGGCGGCCCACCCGCTGCTGGCTGCGCCTGTAGTGCCCAGGCAGGCTCAGCAGGCACAATCGCCGAGCTAACCCCAATCCAAATTCACTTCATCCCGAACACACCAAACAATGGTACTGCGATAGGCACAAGCTCATTGACAATGAACGTAAGTGCAATATCCATGAGCACAAGCTACAATATAAGGAATATAACTTTCTACCTTTATAACAGCAGCTGGCAGCTTATCAATCAAAGCCTGAACATCAGCAATCATTCTGTTACTATAAACAATTTGCCGGAAGGCACTTATCATTTCAATGCGACAGCATACAACAGCAATACATATGGAAACAGCAACAGCACTGAAACAAGGGATGCCATAATAAACTTCCCGCCGGGCATAGGTTACAGCACCAATACTGAAACAAATGGCTCCTCATTTGGTAGGAATTATATAACAATTAATGCCACATCCACTGCCTCTGACCTAAGTGCAATTGTAATAGAGCTGTTCAACTCAACAGGGCAAAAAATAAACTCTAGCACTACAACCACATCCCCAAATTTCGTTAATTTCTCAGGCCTGAGGGACGGAACTTATTACTTCAATGCAACAGCTAATGACACTTATGCCGTCACAAATAACACAGCAACAAGAACAGTTACAGTAGACACAAGCATACCGACTATACAGTATGAATTGCCAACAGAA